>JAAELQ010000265.1 GCA_024226515.1 bacterium | reverse complement strand
TACTTCTTGAAGGCCCGGACGGTGATCGAGTGCACCGTGTCCCGGATCTGCTCGTAATCGACCCCGGCGCGATCGAGCAGGGCGCGCGACTCCTCGTTCATGCTCTCCCTGTCGCCCCAGCCGGCGGCGGCCAGGTAGTCGATGTCGCGTAGAACTTCGGGCTCGCCCAGTCCCGCGTCGCGGATGACGTCCAGATAACGCTCCCGCAGGATCGCGGTGACGACGCAGTTGGCCTCGTTCATCTCGCGCAGCAGCGATTCGGGCAGCGGGCGCTCGACGACGATGTCGGAGACGATCACGCGACCGCCGGGGCGCAACACGCGGGCGATCTCGCGGTACACCGCCTGCTTGTCGGGAACCAGGTTGATGACGCAGTTGCTCGTGACCGCGTCGATCGAAGCGTCGTCGACCGGCAGGGCCTCGAGCCTCCCCTCGCGGAACTCGACGTTGTCGTACCCGCCCTCGCCGGCGTTCTTGCGCGCCAGCGCGAGCATGCTCGGCGTCATGTCGATGCCGATGACACGGCCCTCGGGACCGACCTGACCGGCGGCGAGAAAGACGTCGATGCCGCCTCCCGACCCCAGATCCAGCACGGTCTCGCCGGGCTGCAACTCGAGCGCGCCCACCGGGGCGCCGCAGCCGAGCCCCATGTCGGCCCCGTCGGGCAGCGCCTCGATCTCACCGCTGTCGTAGCCGAACTGCGGGGAACAGGAGCCCGTCCCCGCGCAGCACTCGCCCTGCTCCGCGATCCCGCCGCGCTCGGCGATGCGCGAGTACTCCTCGCGAATTCGTTCCACCGTGGACTCGTCGTGCACTTTTTCCATGACTCCGCTCCTCATTTCATCTGTCTACGTGCGTCAAGAAACTCGCGAATCGGCCCGAACTGATCGGAACAGTCCGCGCCGGCGACTTGTTCCAGGGCCTCCAGCAGGTCCAGCAATCCGTGGACCACGCGCTCGCGGCGCCGGGGAGAGAGGCTCTCCAGCAGCTGCACCGCGGCGGCCTCGTTCTGTTGCTCGATCGTGCTCGCCTGCCTGCGGCCGGCCGGCGTCAGGCGCAAACGAGTCGCCCGGGCGTCCTCCGCGTCGGCAACGCGCTCGACCCAGCCGCGAGCCTCGATGCGCTCCACGTTGCGGGTCAGCGTGCTGGGCGTGATGCCGAGGCGCCGGCTCAGCGGACCCAGCCTGCGCGGCCCCTCCAGGTACAGCGCATGGAGCGTCGCGGCCTGGGCCACGGTCATGCCGCAGCAGGCGACGTTGGCTCGCTCGGAGATCTGCTGGCTGCGGATCAGCGCTCGCAGTCCCTGCAACAGCAGCCTGGCGTCTTCTCGAATCATTAGTTGTATTATACAACTAATGTCACGATGCGCAAGGGATCAGCCGCGCGGAACCACGTTCTTGTTGACGCTGAAGAAGTTGTCGGGGTCCCACGTCGTCTTGACGTCGATCAGCCTGTCGTAGTTGCTGCCGTAGGCGTCGCGGATCCTCGCGTCGCCCTCCTCCTCCGTGAGGAAGTTCATGTACGTTCCTCCGGTCGAGAAGCGGCGCATGTCGCTCCAGGTGTCGCGGGCCCACGCGATGTGCTGCCGGTCCTCGGCCGCGTCGTCCCACGAGCCCGCGATGTTGATCACCGCCCCGGTGGCGCGGTTGCCGACGGCCGAGTGATCCTCGGGCAATCGGCCGAGGGCGCCGTCGAGCGGAAAGACGATCACGGCCGAATGCGGCGATTGCGTCTTGCGCGCGTGCTCGGCCGCCTTCGTCAACAGCTCGGTCTCGACGCCGGGCACGTACTCCGACTTCCAGTAGTAGCGCCGGCCCTTGGGCTGCGTCCCGTCGAGCAGGCTCTGGATCGTCGTGTACGGTCGCGGCTGGATGACGTCCCCCACGGGAGAGCCGAAGGACTTCAGTGGCTGCGCCAGCTTCGCCCCCTCCTCAACGGACCCCGAGTACGCGAACAGGATCACGGTGACGGGCTTGCCGTGGACGTCCCTGTCGAGCCACGGCGCCGGCGGCGCGTTGCGCAGCACCAGCGGGCAGGTCAGCTCCGACGGGGCGTTCGCCGTCACCTTCTCGTACAGCTCGAGCACCTGCGCCGTGTCGTCGCCGCGCCACGCGATCGCGCCCGCCATCACCTCGGGCCCGACCGGATACAGCCTGTACTCGAAATCGGTGGCGATGCCGAAGTTGCCGCCGCCTCCGCGCAGCCCCCAGAACAGATCGGGGTTCTCCTTCTCCGAGGCGCGGACCACGCGGCCGTCCGCCGTCACGACCTGGATCGACAGCACGTTGTCGCTGGTCCAGCCGTACTTGCGCGTCATGTATCCGAAGCCACCGCCCAGCGTCAGGCCGGCGATGCCGGTGGCCGAGACGAAGCCGAGGACCGCCGCCAGGCCGTGCACCTGCGTTTCGCGGTCGACGTCGCCCAGCAGGCAACCCGCCTGGGCGTGGGCCACGTTCGCGTCGGTGTCGACCCACACGCCGCGCATCGCCGACATGTCGAGCGTCAACGCGTCGTCCGCGACGGCGAGACCCGCGATGTTGTGGCCGCCGCCCTTGATCGTCAGCCGGACGTCGTGCTGCCGCGCCCAGCGCACGCAGGTCACGACGTCGGCGACTCCCAGCGGCCGCGCAACGATCGCGGGTTTCCGGTCGATCATGGCGACGTCGACGATGACGTTCACCGTCTCGCTGTCGAACGCCAGCTACCTCGAGGTGTCGGCGGACTTCACGACGGCGGACGGCGACGCCATGGTCTCCGACAACGACTACTTCGCGTCATCGGGCAGCGCCGGTGGCGGCGACGCCCTTACGATCCCGGCCGGAGACACCAGCGGCGAACTGGACGTGACGATCATCGGGGATACGAACACGGAGTCCAACGAGGCCTTCACGATGACTCTGAGCAACGTGGCGAACGCGACACCCACGCCCGTGGTCGGCACCGGGACGATCCTCGACGACGGCGATACGGGGATCTTCGCGCTACCCAGCCCGACCATCAACGGCTTCCATTCGAACGACGAGATGCACTGGACAGCGGTGGTCGGCACCACGAGCTATCACATGTATCGAGGGGACCTCGCCGCGCTGAAGGCCTCGGGCGTCTACTCGCAGGACTCCGAGACCGTGACGCAAGCCGAGCGATCCTGCTGGGTTTCCGGAACGAGCATCTCCGACTCGCACGCTCCCGGCCCGGGCGTTGTGCTGTTCTATCTGATCACGGCCGACGACGGCTCGCTCGAGAGCAGCCTGGGCCACAGCGGAAGCGGAACGTTCCGGCCCCACCATCACCCCTGCCGCTGAGGACGGAGGAAGACTCATGACCTCGACAATGATCCGGATGCGAAGACTCATCGCCGGCCTGCTGGTGCTGTGGCTGGTCACGTCCGCCGCTTCGATCGTCTTCGCGCAGCAGAAGCAGTACGTCACCACGACGCTGCGGGGGCGATTGACCGAAGCCAAGGGGAAACCCGTGGCCGGTGCGCTGCTGCGCTTCACGCCGGAGGATCCGACGGCGAGCGTGGTCGAGGCCGAGACGGATGTCGCCGGCGCCTTCGAGGCGTCGGGCCTGGTGTTCACGAACTACGACATCGAGATCGTGGCGCCCAACGGCGACGTCATCCGGGGTGTGAATCAGCTCCCCGTGACCGAGGACGGGCGGGCGGAGTACGAGCTCGTCGTCTCTCCCAGAGTCGTCTCGGAGACGACCCTGCAGAACCAGCCGCAGCGAGTCGTCGCCGTCGTCTCGGTCGAAAGAGGTAAGTGGAAGAAGTTCTGGGCCCAGTTCGGGATCTATGTCGGCGCAGCGGCGGCGGTCGGTGCCGTCGCCGAGAACTGAGCGACTCCTTGACTCGAATCAGGGCTTGACGGCGCTTCGCTGGCTGAGGTCGGCGCGAATCTCCCGCACCTCGTTCATCGCGAGGCGATTGCCCTTGACCGCACCGAAGGCCTCCGACACTTCCAGATTGTATCGGGCCTCACCGAACATGCCGAGGCGCGACTGTACACGTGCCCGCTGGAAGTAGGGCAGGTAGTCCAGCCGGCGATTGCCGGGGATCCTCACCTTGGTCCGGGGCACCGGCTGCTCCGCCACCAGCTCGTCGAGCAGGGCCAGGGCGTGTTCCAGACCTCCACGGTCTTGCCGCTCGATCTCGTCCACTGCGTTCTGATAGGTCTCGAACCAGTAGGACTGGGCCTGCGCGGCCGGTGCCAGCAGCAGCGCCATCAGTACGATCGAGAACGGGGCCAGCACGGTCAAGACTCGGGGCAGGCGGGGCATCATCTCACGACTCCATTCGCCGACAACAGACGCTCAGAGGTTGATCTCATGGTGAATATAGACGCCCGGGCGGTCGAGAATCGAGGGCCGTTTCTGTACACCGGATTACGATCTGGTGCTCGACCGAATGCCGTGCAGCGGGCCCGGGCAGGTAGAATCAGGCTCCTCTTTTCTTCAGAGCCTCAATGATCGGCAACATCGAATGCGGGTGCGGCTTCAGGGTCGAGACCTTGATGGTCTGAAGCAGAGATCCGACGTGCGCCCCCACGCGGCTCACCGGGTCCCACTCGCCGCGGTAGTTCATGATCGCCCCGACGGCCCCCTCGTCCGACCCCGTGAAATACGCGATCTTGCCCAACGTCAGCGTGTGCAACGCACCCGAGACGATTCGGCGCGCCCAGTTGGACGACATCTGATTGAGGAGGTTCATCACGCCCGGTGCGTTGAAACTGGCTCCGGGCACATCGATGATGCTGCCCACCAGTTGCACGTAGGCACCTCCCAGGGAGTGGCCGGTCAGCCAGAGGCTGCGCGAGTTGTACTTCCACATCGACGCATACTCGATCGCGGCGTTCAGGTCCATGACGTGCGCGTTCAACCCCAGTCCGATTCCGGTCACGTCATCGACCAGCCCGTCTTCCAGATCGTCGGTGCCGCGGAAGGCGACCGTCACGGTGCTCGCCGCACCGTCGCGCTTGTAGGCGCAGGCGTAGAAGTTGCCGAACTTCTTCGGCTTGTCTTGACGGACCCACTTGCCGAGCAACTCCGTCGAGTTTTCCTTGTAGCTGTCGTTGGCCATCCGGGCCAGATCCAGGGTGTTGACCACGCCTTGCTCCACCGTGCTACCGGGCCCCACTCGCCCGGTCGAACCTCGAATGCTACGCGTCCCCCGGGACCGGTGTCAAACATCGGCACGGGTCCGGCCTGAAAGGGACTGTCCGCCCTGGAGGATCTGGGGTGGTCTCGGGAAAACGAGGTGCTCCATGAACATCATCAGTTACTGTTCCGCAAGTCGAGCCTTCCCTTCGAGGGGGCGCGCTTCGGGGTCTGCCTCCCGAAGTAGGCAGCAACACGACGCTGGTCGGCAGGGAACCTACGCCGTCGCCAGTTGCACGCGGGCGCCCTGCAGGCGGTGACTCAGCACCGTGGCCACCTGCAGCATGACGCCGTAGCCCAGTCCGACGTCGGACTCGCACAGCTCGCGCAGCATGACGGCGTCGATCTCCAGCACGCGGGTTTCGCGGCGGGCCACGCAGTCGGCGGTCATCCGAAACGGCTCGACCACCGCGGACCAGCCCACGAGGTCCCCCGCGACCAGCGTGTCGACCGTACTCTGCTCGCCGCTGTTGAGCGTGTAGCGGATGTCGACCTCGCCGCGAGCGATGACGTAGAACTGGTCGGCACGCGCGCCGTCGTGAAACAGCATCGCCCCGGCTTCGTAGTCGCGCTGCCCGGAGACCATCGCGAGTTGTCTCAGACTCTCTTCCGAGCCGCCGCGCAACACGGGTTGGCGGCGCAGCACCTCCGTGGAAACCATGGTCTCCTCCTCAGGCGGCCAGGACGTGCATCACGGTGTCGACGGCCGCCGGGATCGCGGCCTCGACCTGCGGCGTGCATTGCTCGCCGAACGTGGAGACGTCCTCCGCCTCGATGCCCACGACGACCACGTGATCCTCGTCGGGCAACGTGACACCCGCGCGACGGCCGACCTCCAACGCCAGGTCCAGCGTCGCGTCGTGCGACGATGCGCTGTGGCGGGTCGGGGAGGTTTCGGCGTCGAACAGCGAGATCGTGCCCGGCCGGCGTCCCGAACGCATCGCGTCGATCACGATCGCGCGGTCGTAGCCGACCATGCGCTCCATCAACCGCAATCCGCCGTTGTAATCGACATCGACCTCCACCTCGGGACGGAACGCCAGGCGTTGGAACAGCCGGCGCGCAACGCGCAACCCGACGGCGTCGTCGGTGAGCACGGGATTCCCCAGACCCAACACCAACGTTTTCATACTCTCTGCTCCTTTTCGTCGCCGATCAGCCGTCACGCTGCAGCGTACGTATCATTTCGCCGTCGGGGCGGCGCAGGTTGACTATCAGCGGCATGCTTCCCGGAAGGCTGTGCGTCGCGCACGCCATGCACGGGTCGTAGGCGCGAAACGCCATCTCGATCTTGTTCAACAGGCCCTCGCGGATCTCACTACCGCCGCGGATCAGACCCTTCGCGGCCTTGGCGATCGACATGTTGATCGGCGCGTAGTTGTTCGTCGTGCCGACAATCAGGTTGACGTGCGTCAGCACGCCCCTCTCATCGGTCTTGTAGTGATGCGTCAGCGTCCCACGAGGGGCCTCGACGCAGCCGATGCCCTCGGTCGGCGTCTCGGTCGGCAGCACGCGGTAGGCATCGCCGAGAATCTCGAGATCCGTCGCCAGTTCGACCCAGCGCTCGGCGGCATACAGCAACTCGACCAACCGAGCCCAGTGTGTCGCCAACGTATGGTGCACCGGCTTGCCGCCCAGCGTGTCGAACAACCGTTCATACTCCCGCTGGGCCAGCGGCGTGGCCATGCCCTCGGCGACGTTCAGCCGGGACAGCGGCGTGGCCTTGTACACGCCCGAGTCCTCGCCGTCGACGAAGCCCCTCCAGCCGACCTTCTTGAGGAACGGGAACTTGAGGTAGGACCAGGGCTCGACGTGCTCCGCCACGTAGTTCAGGTAGTCGCGGGCAGCGTAGCGGGCGTGCTCGCGTCCGTCCGGTCCGACCACGCGGACCATGCCGTCGTAGAAATTGACGTGGTTGTTCTCGTCGACGGTGCCCATGTTGTACGTCCGGTGCACGAACGTGTCGCTCTTGATCATCTCGACGTAGTCGCTGTTGCCCAGCACCACGTCGTCGAAGAGTCCGATGGAGAACTTCGCGAACTCGACTGCCTCGCGACCGAGCCGCTCGATCTCCTTTCGCTGCTCCCCGTCGATCCCGCGGCTGACACCGCCTGGCAGGCCCCAGTTGGGGTGCACGGCCCGCCCGCCCATCATCTCGATCAGGTGGTGACCGTCACGGCGCATCTTGATCACTTTCGCGCCGATGTCGAGACCGACCTTGCGGATCACGCCGAGGATGTTGCGCTCGGCGGCGGGGGCCTCCGGGCCGACGACGAAGTCCGGGCCACCGAGGGCGTAGAAGTGGGTCGTGTGGTCGGTGGCGTAGAAGATGCTGTACAGCAGCTCGCGCAGCTTCTTCGCCGTAACCGGGGGTTCGACCCGGAACAGGTCGTCCAGCGCCTTGGTCGCGGCCATGTGGTGCGCCTCGGGACAGACGCCGCAGATCCGGGCGGTCAGGTTGGGCATATCCTCGGCGAGGCGGCCGACGCAGAAGCGCTCGAACCCGCGCAGTTCGGGAACCTGTAGATACGCGTTGGCCACCTCGCCCTGGGCATCGAGGAAGATGTCGATCTTGCCGTGGCCCTCGAGACGGGTGATCGGATCGATCGAAACGCGTTTCATGACCCAACCTCCGATGCGAGGGCACGGCGCTTGCCGCGTCGCAGCTTGCTGCGAGCGAGACTGAAGCGATAGAACGTCCCGATAGGATCGGGAATCCCGTCGCGGATGATCGCCTCGATCTCCTCGGGGTCCTCGGAGTCGATGACCGAGGCCAGCGCGGTCATCATTCGCGCCCCGAAGTCCTCGACACCCTCGTTGGCCCCGTAACAGCCGAGGCACGGGGAGTTGACCTGCGGACACAATGCTCCGCAGCCGGCGCGAGTGGCGATGCCGCAGCAGACGATCCCCTGCTCGAGCAGACAGGTGTCCGCGTCCGGGATCGTCTCCCACGTGCGCTTGAACGCCCGGATCTTCTTCTCGTTGCGCGTCCGCGAGCACTCGTCACAAACGGCCGAGGCGGCGCCGATCACCGAGCCCGGCGCCGGTAGCTGTCCCTCGATGATGGCGACGAGCGCGTCCCAGATCCGATCCGCCTCGGGCGGACAGCCGGGAAGGTAGTAGTCCACCTTCACCGTCTGATCCAACGTCTTCAGCGTGTCGTAGAACAGCGGCAACCGCAGCGTGCCCTCCGGCACCTCGGTCTCCGGCTGCGGCTCGACGTCGTTCTTCGGATTCGCGAGCGAGGGTGAGTCGCGGTAGACGGTGCGGAAGATCTCGTCGCGGTCGTGCAGGTTGGCCAGGCCCGGAATGCAGCCTTCGTGCGCGCAGGAGCCGAAGGCGACGAGGACCTTCGACTTCGAGCGCAGCAGGCGCGCCATGTACTCCTGCTCGCTGGTGCGGACCCCGCCGTTGAACAGGCAGACGTCGATCGCGCCGTCCTCCATGCGCTCGATGTCGCGCACTTTGAGGTCCATCACGCAGGGCCAGAAGACGATGTCGAACTTCTCGGCGACCTGCAGGATCCTGTCCTCGATGCCCAGCACCGCGATCTCGCAGCCGCCGCACGAGGCGGCCCAGTACAGCGCCAGCTTGCCCTTGGCCTCGCTCATCGCAACACCTCCATCGCCTCGGCGTGCTCGGCGGGAAGCGAATCGACGGCGCGCGCCTGTCGCTCGTCCTCGTCCCAGTTCGACGACCAGCGCAGCGGACCCAGGCCGCGCACCGTCTCGGTCATGTCGTTGAACGCGTCGGCCAGCGGCTTGCCCTCGGCAGCGGAGGCCCAGACCAGCCGGAGGCGCCGCTCGTCGATGCCGACGTGCCGCATCGTGTGCCGCAACATCAGGAAGCGCCGCAGCGTCTTGTAGTTCTGCTCGATGTAGTGACACTCGCCCGGGTGACACCCGGCAATGATCACGCCGTCCGCCCCGCGCGCCAGGGCCTCGAGGACGAACGCCGGGTCCACCCTGCCGCTGCACATCACGCGCAACGCACGGACGTTGGCGGCGATCGGCATCCGCGCCGTTCCGGCCAGGTCCGAAGCGCGGTACGAACACCAGTTGCAGAGGAAGGCAACGATCTTGGGTTCGAAGGTCTCGTCACTCATGGCAAGCCTCCAGGGCCGGCTCGGTATCCCACAGCAGGCCGCGAATCTCGGCCAGCACCTGATCGTTGTTGAAGTGGGCCCCGGTGATCGCCTGCGCAGGACACGCGGCGACGCACGTGCCGCAGCCCTTGCACAGGGCGGGTTCGATGCGACTGACCTTGTCCTCGGTGACGAAGTCGATCGCGTTGAACGGGCACAGGTCGTTGCAGATTCTGCAGCCGGAGCAGTTCTCGTCGTGAATCGTGGCGACGACCGGCTCGAGTCGGACCGTGCCGCGGCTGATCATCCCCTGGACGCGGGCCGATGCTGCCGCGCCCTGGGCCACCGATGCGGGGATGTCCTTCGGTCCCTGGCACGCGCCCGCGACGAACACGCCGTCGGTCATCGTCGCCACCGGATCCAGCTTCGGGTGCCGTTCGGTGAACCAACCGTTCATGCTGCAGGAGATCCCGCACTTCAGCGCCACGTCGCGTGCGTCGGCGCGCGGCTCGAGCGCCGTCATCAGGATCACCATATCGACCGGAATGCGCCGCTGGCGACCGAGCATCGTGTCCTCGCACTGGATGATCAGCTTGCCCTGCTCGTCCGGGTAGCGCGCGGCGTCGGTGACCTCGGCGACCTTGCCGCGCACGAAGGCCATGCCTTCCTCCAGCAGGCGCTGGTAGAACTCGTCGTACTCCTTGAACGCCGTCCGCATGTCGATGTAGAACGAGACGACCTCGGCGTCGGTGCGCTCCATCGCCAGGTGTCCGAACTTCAACGCGGACATGCAGCAGACGTTGGAGCAGTACGGGTTGTAGTTGTGGTCGCGGCTGCCGACGCAGTGGACGACTCCGATCTTCTTCGGCGCGGTGACGCCGTCACGCAACACGATCTTGCCTTCCGTGGGGCCGGCCGCGTTGCACATGCGTTCGAACTCGAGGCTTGTGAAAACGTTGGCCAGGCGCCCGTAGCCGTACTGCGGGATCCGCGTGCAATCGAAGGTGTCGTAGCCCGTGGCCAGGATGATATTGCCCACGTCCAGCTCGATCATCTCGTCCTGCTGATCGAAGTCGACGGCGTGCGTCGGACACAGCTTCTTGCACGCGCCGCACTTGCCGCGCTCGAACCAGGTGCAGTTGTCGCGGTCCAGCACGGGGATGCGCGGGACGGCCTGGGGGAACTGCATGTAGATCGCCTTGCGCACTCCCATGCCGACCTCGAACGTCTCGTCGGCGACCTTGCGCGGGCACTTCGTCTCGCACAGCCCACAACCGGTGCAGTCGGCCTCGACGACGCAGCGCGCCTTCTTCCGGATCTTCACGTGAAAGTCGCCGACCGAGCCCGTCACCTCCATCAACTCGGAGTAGGTGAGGAGGTGGATCTGCTCGTGCTGCCCCGCCTCGGACATCCGCGGCGTCAAGATGCAGGCCGAGCAGTCGAGCGTGGGGAAGGTCTTGTCGAACTGGGCCATGTGGCCGCCGATGCTCGGCTCGCGTTCGACGACGTAGACCGGATTGCCGGCATCCGCCAGCTCGATCGCCGCCTGGATCCCGGCGATGCCGCCGCCCACGATCAGCGTCGCCGGGCGGACCTCGACCGTCTTCGGCTCCAGCGGCTCCTGGTGCCGCACGCGCGAGACGGCGCCGGCGATCATCGCCCGCGCCTTGTCGGTCGCCTGTACCTTGTCCCTGGTGACCCATGACACGTGTTCGCGGATGCTCGTCATCTGCAACAGGAACGGGTTCAGTCCTGCGTTGGCACAGGCGCGGCGGAACGTCGACTCGTGAAGGTGCGGCGAGCATGCCGCCACGACGACGCGCGTCAACTTCTCGTCACGAATGTCCGTCTCGATCAGCGACTGCCCCAGCGAGGAGCACATGAACTTGTAGTCCTTGGCGACGACCACGTCTTCGAAGGTCGCTCTCGCCCAGTCGGCTACCTGCTCGACGTCGACCTGACCGGCGATGTTGGAGCCGCAGTGGCAAACGTAGACGCCGACTCGTTCGCCCATCTCACACCTCCGCCTGCGCCGCCGCGAGCCTGCGCTCGATCACGGGCCGGGCCGACACGATCTCCTTCCCGAGGCCCAACCGATCGGCGTCGAGCCCCAGGGCCAATCCGACGAATTGGGAGAAGAACAACACGGGGAGATCGAACTTCGCGTTGAAGAAGTTGTTGACGCGCCCCTGGTACGCGTCGAGATTCAGCTGACACATCGGACACAGCGTCGCGATCACGTCGGCGTCGTATTCCTTGGCGCTCTGCAGCAGCCGCCGGATCAGCTCGAATGCCTGCTCCTCGCTGATCTGTGCCATGTGCCCGCCGCAGCAATGGGATTTGACCGGGTAATCGACGACCTCGGCGCCCAGCCACCCCAGCAGCCGGTCGAGCTTGGCCGGATGCTCGGGATCGTCGAACCCGTCGAGCGGGCGCACGATCTGGCACCCGTAATACGGTGCGATCCGTAGACCGTTGAGGCCGCGCGTGGCGCGCTCACGGATCGCCTGCTCGCCCACGTCCTCGACCAGCACGTCGAGCAGCGAGCGCACGTTCACGCGACCCGGCTCGTAGTGCAGATCGCCCGCCGCCAGAGCCTGGTTGATCTGTTCGGAGAGCACCGGATCCTCGACCATCAGCCGATCCGTCTTCTTCAGGTTGAGGAAGCAGGCGCTGCATGGGGCCACGACCGTGTCGATCGTGGGGTCGACACGCGCCAGATTTCGCGCGATGACGGCGCAGCCGGCGAGCTTGCTCATCGAAGCGTATTCGGTCGCGCCGCAGCAATTCCAATCGTCGATCTCGAACAACCGTACGCCCAGCGCCTGCGCGACGGCGCGCGTCGACAGGTCGTAGGCCACGCTGCTGCTCTCGAGCGAGCAGCCGGGATAGAATGCGTACCTCACGACGCGCCCCCCTCCATCTCCTTGGCCTTCTGGATGATCGCCTGCAGCTGCGGCAGCTCGCGGATGCGCGTCGGGTGCAGCGAGATTCGTCCTCGCCGGGCCATCGACAGGCCCAGGGGCCCCATGCGCAGCAGGTTCGCCGGCTTGTGCGTCAGGTAGTAGCGGCTGGCCAGGCCGAACTCGAAGCTACGACCATAGCGCTCCACGTTGTGGATGAACGCGCGTGCGAGGTCCGCGCCCTCATCGTGCGCCAACCCCTCCTGGAACGCGCGGCGCTTCAGCGTGTACATCAGCTCGGTGACGGGGATCTGCTGTGGACAGCGGGTCGTGCAGAAGTAACACGACACGCACTTCCACGGAGTATTCGAGCGCAGAACCTCGTCGGCGTCGCCGATCAGGACCAGCGCGATCAACTCGCGCGGGGTGTGGTCCATCTCCGGACCGTTCGGACACGAACCTCCGCAGACTCCGCACTGCACGCAGCGCGAGAGTCGCTCTCCGTGATGAAACTGATCCATGATCTGACGGCGGAAAGTTCGAGAGGGTGTCTGAAGCTCCACGGGACACCTCCCCGGGGCCGTCGGCCCCGCGCAAGGAGAGGGCTCTACTCCTCCATCTTGCGCTGCGACGGCGGGGCTGTGTGGCCGGCCTCGCGGAATAAGACCATCGAAAAGAGCCCTTTACTCGCCGCCGGCCTGTAGCTGGCAGTTCCGCTCTTTCTCCGCGGCGACGGAGTCACGGACACGGCGACGCGGCGATCCGGACCCGAACGCCGCTCGGCCGCCCCAGACCGCTCGGCCGGGAGCCGTCGACGAAGGCCGGCGACGGTCACTCGATGCGGCGCGATTCCTCGAGGGCGCGCTTCCAGCGCAGCAGGAGTCCGCGGGAGATCAGCATGCCGATGACCATGCCGGTGACGAGCCCGCCCAGATGGCTGCTGACGCTGATCCGGCTGCCGGTCGAGCTGATCGGCGACAGCAACGAAGGCAGGAACAGGAGCGCGATGCCGATCGTCCGGATCCGGGCCCGGCCGACCAGTTCGGAGTCGCGGGCCCGATCGAACGTCACGATGACCCACGCGCCGAACAGGCCCGCGACCGCGCCGGAAGAGCCGACGATGCGTGTCCCCGCGTCGGCGAAGGCCAGCGCGGAGACGGCGCCGCCCACGCCCGCGGCGAAGTAGACCAGCGCGGTGTTGTCGCGCCTCAGCGTCAACAGCAGCGGCAGGCCGAACACGGTCATCGAGATACCGTTCCACAACGCGTGCGGCACGTCGGCGTGCAGCAGCAGCGACGTGACGAGTCGCCACGGCTGCAGCATCGTGCCGCCCTTGATCAGGGCGCCCCACTCGAGCAGTCGGTTGCCGCCGACCCAGGCGTTGAGCCACACGAGCGCCACGTGCAGCACCACGACCGAGACGAGAATCCGCAGCGCCGAGATCACCATCGCCGGCGTGGCGTCCGCGGCTGCCTGGGCCGCGTCGGAGTCGAGCGGTGCCTCCAGGATCTCCCGTGCCTCTTCCAGCCGGTCTTCGGGCACCGAGAAGACGACGCGCGGAGGGTCGCCGGGAAGCAGGCCGGTGCGATAGGGAATCCCTGCGTCGTCGAGCAGGCCGCGCGCGTGCTCGACCTCCGCGGGTCGGAGGGCAACGAACACCTGGAGGTAGTCCGTCACAGCGGCGCGTCCGGGTCCAGGTCGTAGTGTCGCGCCAGGAGTTGCAGCAGAGAGCGGCCGAGCGCCGGATCCGCGAGCCGCCCGACCTCGGCCACATAACGCAGAAACAGACCTCGATGCCGGCTCGCGTGGGTGTCGACGCCGCAGACCTGTTCCAGGGTGAGGCCTGCACGATACAGCTCGCGCGTCATCTCCAGCTGGAGAGCCCGTTCTTCGAGGAAATGGTACGAGCTGTTCGCCGAGAGGCGCGCCTTCGCCTCGTACTCCTCGGCCAGCCGCACGGCGCGCTGTTTCAGGTCGCGGCACGGCGCCTCCGCGTCGGCAGCGGCGCAACCCTCGACGCAGGTGCTTCGAACGGCTTCGGTGGCGGAGGCCACCTCGCGCCACACGGACCGGGGATCCTTGCCGCGCGCCGGCGGGGCCGGCCGGTTCGGCGCTTGAGGCGGCTCGGAGCGGCCCTCGGGAGTGACCGCCCTCCCCGCCACGCGCCACCCGTGCACCTCGAGGGCTTCCATCCCACACTCCTTGCTTCCGCCGATTGCGTCGAGCAGGTCGGCGAGAGCGTCGTAGGCCGACGCGGCAAACGAGTCGACGTCGAAGCTCGCGGCCGGCACCGCGCCCAGCGCGCGTTCGTACTCCTCGAACCGATCGAGTAGCCTCGCGGCATCTTCACCGACCGACGCGCAGTACGCGTCCAGCAGCTCGGTCGCCGACACCCGCTCCCCGTCCACGGTTACCTCGGTGGCCTCATCGGACCGGGCCAGCAGCCTGGCGAACTGCATCGAGTGCCGGGCCTCCGACATGGCCGAGTGCAACCGTGCCGCGCGCGAATCGCGCAATTCCGCGAACGCGCCGGGCAACGCCGTCACGGTGACGTCGATCCGCTGCGCAATGGCCTCGGCCCGATCGTCGCGGTCGCTCTCCGCATCGGCGCACACCTCCGCGTGCACGACCACCGCGGCATAGCGCCGAACGAGCGCATCCAGAACCGCGCGGGGCTCGACCGCACCCTCCCCCGGCGCGCTCGTCAGACGCGCCAGAGCATCGCATCGCTCGAGGCGCTGCGGCTCGCCGCAGTCCTCGAGCCGGGCCCGGGCTCCGTCGCTGTCGCAGAGCTCGTCGAAGTGCAGCACCTCGGAGACGAGAATCCCGACTTCACCGCCGGCAGCGACGACGAGTCCGCTCCACAACAGGCCACAGGCAACGATTGCGATTCGGCGATCTGCGCTCACACGACTAGCGTACCCCACACATTGCCGCCCCGCGCGCGGCCCTGGCCGGAACGTCGTGAACATGAGTCGCGACTGAAAGCGCGTGCTCCCGTTCAGCGACTCGCCTCGATCTCGCTGAGCAGCCGGCGAATCTGTGGATCGTTCGGCGCCATCGCCGCCAGCTTCCGGGCGTAACCCAGAGCGTCGTCGATCGCCCGGGCGTCCCGGCTGATCGTGGCCAGCGCGACCAGCAGGTTCATGTCGCCCGCGTGCCGTTCGTGCGCCGCCTTCAACACGGAGAGCGCCTCGTTCGTGCGGCCGGCGGAGTGCAATCCGACGCCGTAGACGTAGGCGTAGCGTGCCTCCTCCGGTCGTGCCTGCGCCGCGCCGCGCAGATAGTCGAGGCCGCCGGCAAGCTGCTTCTGCCGCACCAGCAGCAGCCCCAGAGCGTGTTGCACCTCCGCACTGCCGGGGGCAAGCTCCAGCGCGCGGCGCAACGCGACCTCGCCCGCCTGCTCGCGACCCTGCAAGCGGTACAGGTCAGCCAGGTTGACGTACGCCGGGATGAACGACGGGTTGACGTCGATCGCGCGCTGGTACGCGGCTTCGGCGGCATCGGGCTCACCGAGGTCGAGCTGCAATCTACCCAGGTTGAGCTGCGCCTCGGCGCGATCCGCGTTCAGCGCCTGCGCCTCGCGATATTCGTCGAGCGCCGCCGCGAGCCGCGGCCGCTGCTCGGCCGGAAGTAACTCCGTTCGCAGCACGGGGGCCAGCAGCCGCGCGGCCTCGATCCGCACGCTGCGAATCGGATCCGCGAGCAACGATCCGACCAGTTGAATTCGAGATTCGTGGTCGTAGCTCTCGACCGCCAGCAACGCGCCGAGGCGAACCAGCGGATCCTCGTCGTCGAGGGCCTGCCGAATCGCCTCCGTCGAGGCCGGGCCGAGCCGATCGCGCAACAGCGACAGGGCCGTCGCCCGCGCAATCCCCGGCTGCTCCGGGTCGGCGGCAACCGACTGAAGCAAGGCGTGCGCGCCGGGAGCTCCCCGGCGCCCGGCGTCGATGGCCTCGGCGAAGTGTGTGCGCTCGATGCCACGTTTGCGCTTGCCGAGCTCGTCGACCGCCCATTGCACCGAGCGGTCCGTGTGACAAGTCGTGCACGCGTTCGGCGTGCCGGTCTTCAACGTCAGCTCGGGTTGCGGAACCCGGAAGCTGTGGTCGCCGCGCGGGTCGACGACCATGTAGTTCGTCTTGGGCATGTGACAATCGATGCAGCGCCCGCCTTCGGAACCCGGCTCGTGGTAGTGATGTTCTCGCGTGAAATACGTCTCGGGCGAGTGGCATTGCGCGCAGACAGTGTCGACAGTCCCGTACAGCTCGAGCGTGTGCGGGTCGTGACAATCGCCGCAGGTGACTCCCTCGCGGTACATCTTGCTCTGCAGGAACGAGCCGTAGACATAGACTTCGTCCTGGATCTGACCGTCGGCGTGGTACAGCGCTCGGGTCAGCAACGCCGGACGATGCGTGTCCATCAGCGGCGCCCCGTGGACGTAGTCCTCGTCGATCTGCGCGCGACGCGAATGACAACGCGCGCAGAGCTGAACCTCCGCGTCTGAGACGCGCGGCACGCTGCGCTGCGGCAGCCCCGTCGTCTCGTCGACGATCCAGTACGCGTCGTCCTTCAGACGCACGACGAGTCCCATGCTGCGGTCGGCACGTCCCCGACCGCTGCGCTCGAGCCGCTCGGCCCACTCGACGTGGCGCGATCCGGGGCCGTGGCACGCCTCGCACGAGACGTCGATCTCGAACCACGTCGTCTCGTACGCGTCCCGCTCGGCATCGTAGCCCTTGCGCACACGCGTCGAGTGGCACTCGGAGCACATGAAGTTCCAGTTCTGCTGCGGGCCGGTCCAGTGCAGCTCGTCGCGGTGATCCACGTTCTCGTCGGGGTACAGGTGGAACCAGCCGATGCCGCCTTCCTCGGCCGGTCGCGCGTCCCAGCAGACGCTCAGCGCCTGCAATCGGCCGTCCGGGAACTCGATCAGGTACTGCTGCAGCGGCTCGACGCCGAACGTGTAGGCGATCTCGAACTCGGTCAGCTTTCCGTCGGGTCCGTCGGTGTTGACGAAGAACTTGCCGTCCTTCCTGAAGAACGTCGACGTGACGTCGTGATACGTGAAGTTCGCGCCGTCGAAGTCGCCGAGGACGGTCGTCTCGTCGGCCGGCTGCATCGCCAGGTCGTGGTGCGAGCCTTGCCAGGCCTCGTGCTCGGCTACGTGACACGGCGCGCAGACCTCGCGGCCGACGAACGTCGCAGCGGATGGGTCGGCCGTGCCGGTTCCGGCGACGCCGTCGTGTGTACGACAACCGCACAGCGCGAGAAGGAAGACGCACGACGCGCAGAGTGCGTCCCGCATCAACGAGGCGGCGCCCGAGAGCGCACGGTTGTTCCGGATCCGCAACGCAGATCTCCTTCGGACGCTAGGGTAGCGCATGGATATTCCGCGAGCGAATGGGTTATTCTGTGCGGAGAGTCAAACCGAGCGAGGGACACATGATCGTCCGACACCACCTCCGACGTGTCGTCCTCCTGTCGACGTTGTTCGTGACCGGATCGGTCCTTGCGGCTACGCCCGAGGAGATATGGAGCTCGATCGGATCGGCCACACTCGACCTCGACCGGGCCGTTGCCGTTTCGGACCTGCAGATCGAAATGGGTGCAGGGTCGCTGAGCCTCGAGGACGGAGTGTTGATCCCCGCGAAGCCGATCGCGGATCGAACGCTGGAACTGCTGTTTCTGGGGGCTGCGCGGTTTCGCATCGATCCCGAGGAACGACTGGAACGACAGCAGCTGCGACTGTTCACCGAGAGCCCACGGCTCGACGTTCCGCTCACGCAGGTCGTGCTCACCGCGGGCGATCCGGCCGTGATGCAGCATCTGCTGGAACGCCCTCCGATCGACGGCCTCGATCCCGGAACGGCGGAAACGGCGCGGAGCACGTTCGCCGAATGGGTCGACGGCACGGAACGCAGGGGGTTCGGAGTCAGTGCGGGGATCCTCAAGGCCGCTCTGGGCGACACTCTGCATGACCGTTTCTTCGTCGCCTGGTGCCGATCGGAGGAGCTCGGGGATTTCTACTACGCGCTGGATCCCGCCGCCGGCGAACAGGTAACGCTGGGGCAGTTCGTCCCGCTCGAGCTCGACGACCTCGAGGCGCACCGCGCGAAGAAGAGAATCAAGAAGTCCAAGCGCAAGGGGCGCTACAAGCAACTCCGCTTCGAGGATCTGGGCGACTGGGACACCTGGGTCTCGGCCCCGCTCACCGATGCATCGGGAGAGCCCACACTGGGGCGTCCGGGGCTTGAGGCACGTAGTTATTCCACCGACGTCAGCGTGACGCCCAAGGACCAGACGCTGCGCGGTACGACGCGTGTCACGATCGATTCGACTCACGCCGGACTTCGCGTCGCGACGCTGAGCCTCTACTCGGACCTCACGGTGACGGGTGTCGAAGGCGCCGACGGCTCCCCCCTGTCGCACTTCCGCGTGAAGGAGCGATTGCACGTCGTGCTGCCGGAGGCGACCGCCGGCACCGGGACGCTGGAGCTCGTGATCCACTACGAAGGTACGGTGCTGTACGAGATCGAGAAAGGCATCTTCGCGTTGCTGGATACGTACTCCTGGTACCCGCGGATCGGCGCCGTCGACCGCGCAACGTACGACGTTACGCTACGCTGGCCGGCGAAGCACGAGCTACTGGCGAGCGGGCGCGAAGTCGAGTCCGGAGAAGAGTCGGGAGTGCGCTGCCAACGACGCACGCTGGATCTTCCGGCGATCGCATTCTCGTTCGAGGTCGGCGCCTACGACGTTCGTCGGTTCCAGGCGGGCGACGTCGCCGTCACGATCGGATTCGCCAGGACCTCCTGGCCCGGCGACAAGGGCGTGAAGGACGAGGTGATCGAGACCGTGCAGGACGCGCTGGTGTTTCTCGAAGATCGTTTCGGCGAATACCCGCTCGACTACCTCACCATCGCCACGGTGCCCCGCCCGTTCTCGCAGGGCTTTCTCGGCTTCGTCACCCTGAGCCACTATCTGCTCGCCGCGCCGCGGGGCGGCTGGCGGATTCTGTCCGTGGAGGATCTCGACGACCCGGGCTGGCGGCGCCGCGAAGGGCGGCGCGAGACGATCGCACACGAGCTGTCGCATCAATGGTGGGGCAACAAGGTCGGGTGGGACAGCTACCGCGATCAGTGGCTGAGCGAGGCCCTGGCCGACTTCTCGGCCACTCTGTTCGCGGCGCAGGAGGCGGATCGCAAGTCCGTGTACCTCGCCCGACACGCGCGCGGCTGGAAACGTACGCTCGGACGTGGAACCAGCGGCGGAAAGACCGTGGAGTCTCTCGGCCCCGTCGTGCTGGGCTCGCGACTGGAATCCAGCCTGTCCTCGGGCGCGTATCAGGCGGTCGTGTACGACAAGGGATCCGTCGTGTTCAGCATGCTGGCCCGGGCGCTGCAGCCGGATCCATTCTCGCAGATGTTGAAGGCGCTGGCCGACGCCGTGAACAACCGCGTCATCGACACCGAGACGTTCCTCGGCGCCATCGAGCGCATGTCCGGTGTGGAGCTCGGCGAGTTCGCCGACCAGTTCATCTACGGCACGGGCATTCCGGAGGTGTACTACCGCTACCAGTTCTCCCAGGCCGACGACGGAAGCTGGACGGTCGCCGGTGAAGCGCGCCAGATCTCCTCGGGCGGCTTTCGCTACAGCCTCGAACAAACCCAAGCCGGCACATGGCACGTCGGACGAGAGCGCAACGACGCGATGGATGTCGAGTCGTCGACGCTGGTCGTTCCGTTCCAGATCTCGTTGTCCGCCGGTGAAGAGACCGGCGCCAAGCGCAAGGGAAAGCTGATCAGCGACACGGTTACCGAACGCGGGCTGGGTGGCCTGATGTTCGTCGAGGGTGCCATCACCGAGTTCAGCTACACGCTGGACGACCGCCCGGACAGCTTCTGGCTCGATCAGCGCGGCGAGGTGCTGGCCCGCTTCTACTGCGAGCAGCGCGAACCGAAACGTATGCTGCGCTACCGAGCGATCGAGCTGGCCGGCGCGGGTGAGTTCGACGAGGCCGAGAGTCTCTTCGAGCAGGCGCTCAACGCGCCGCTGTACTCCGAAGCGGCGGGAGAGAACACGCCGTCGGCCAAGGAGACCAAGCGCCTGTCCAAGATCCAGGACGCGCTGATCCACATCGCGCGCACGCGAATGTACATCGACCAGGAGCGGGACGCCGATGCGGGCGCCGCACTCGAGTCCGTGAGCAATCTGTTGACCGGGCTGGAGAGAACCTACTACCGCACGACGCGAACCATCCTCCGCTCACACCTCGACGTGCGCGCCGGCGACTACAAGGCCGCCTACCAGCAGCTGA
Source organism: bacterium (assembly GCA_024226515.1). Classification (GTDB taxonomy): domain Bacteria; phylum Acidobacteriota; class Polarisedimenticolia; order Polarisedimenticolales; family Polarisedimenticolaceae; genus JAAELQ01. The sequence goes on along the minus strand of JAAELQ010000265.1, from coordinate 61,415 downwards.
GCAAGCTCCTGTATCTCGACTTTCCGTTCCGATCCGGGCAGAGTGCCGCCGACGGCGCACGGCGGCGGAAGTTCCGCTCCAGAGGGCGACGCAGCGGCACGGGGCGTGCCTATGCCTTGCTCGCCATCACCGCGTTCGAGACCGGACACGAGGAGGTCGCACAGCGCGCCCTGGAACAAGCCGAGGAGCGCGGCGCCGACATGCAGTTGCTGAAGGAATCGATGCCCGGCTAGCAGGCTGCTAGGACACACGGTCAGCCGGGCCGGGGTCAGTCAGCCTGCTTCGGTTCGCGGAACGGAATCCTCAGGTGGTAGCTGCCCTCGTCCAGCTTGCTCTCGACGGGGAATCCGCAGCGGTGAAAGACGTGCAGCATGCGGTCGTTGTCGGCCAGCACGTCCGCGGTGAAACCGGCGATGCCCTGACGGCGCGCGGTCTCGACCAGCACCTGGATCAGCTGCGCTCCCATGCCCTTGCCCTGCCAGTCGTCGCGCACGAGAAACGCGGCCTCGGCGAAGTTGCTCTGCGGCTCGTTGAGGTAGTGGGCGATGCCGACCATCTCCGCGTCCTCCTCGCCGGTCGACGTCAAGACGACGAGAGCCATGTCCGCCTCGTAGTCGATCTTCAGATACTCCTGCAGGCTCGCGTGCGGCATCGCCTTCATCGTGCGGAAGAAGCGATAGTGGATCGACTCGGGCGACAGCTTGTAGAACATCGCCTTGAGCAACCCCTCGTCGGTCAACTTCAGCGGGCGCAGGAACACCTGGGTTCCGTCGCGTAGCTCCAGCGGGCGCTCGAGCTCGGCCGGGTAGATCGGCGTGCGTACGGGCATCTCGAACTGGTCAGCGTAGACCAGATGCCGTGCCTTGGCCTCGGCCAGCAGCCAGGGACGGAACTTGGGGTGAGCCACCTCGATCAACGCCAGCGCCCGCTGTCGCATGTTCTTGCCATGTAGGTAGGCGGTGCCGTACTCGGTCACGACGTAGTGCACGTCGCCGCGGCTGGTGACGACGCCCGCCCCTTCCTTCAGCACGGGCATGATGCGCGAGATCGTCTCGTTCTTCGCCGTCGAGGGCAGCGCGATGATCGGTCGTCCCGCGCGCGAGCGGGACGCCCCGCGCGTGAAGTCGACCTGACCGCCGATCCCGCTGTAGAACATCGTCCCCAGCGAGTCGGCGCAGACCTGGCCCGTCAGATCGACCTCGATCGCCGAGTTGATCGCGATCATGTTGTCGTTCTGCGCGATGACGAACGGGTCGTTGGCGTACTCGGTCGGGTGGAACTCGATCAGCGGGTTGTTGTCGACGAACTCGTAGAGGCGCTTCGATCCCATGACGAAGGTGGCGACGATCTTCCCGCGGTGCAGCGACTTCTTCGAGTTGTTGATCACGCCGCTCTCGACCAACGGAATGATCCCGTCCGAGAACATCTCGGTGTGCACGCCGAGATCGTTGAAGTCGGTCAGGAAGTGCAGAACCGCGTCGGGAATCGTGCCGATCCCGAGCTGCAGCGTCGCGCCGTCGACGACGAGGTTGGCGATGTTGCGGGCGATCTTGCGCGACAGCTCGTCCGGCTCGCCCTGCACCGACTCGAGCACGTCGCGATCGGACGCGACCAGCACGTCGATGTCGCGCACGTGGATGAAGCAGTCGCCCAACGCGCGCGGCATCTGTTCGTTGACCTCGGCGATGACCACCTTCGCCGACTCGGCGGCCGACTTGACGATGTCCGTCGACACTCCGTAGCTGCAGTAGCCGTGCCCGTCGGGCGGGCTGATGCTGATCAGCGCGGCGTCGATCACGACGCGACCCGAGCGGAACTGGCGTGGAATCTCCGACAGGAAGATCGGCGTGTAGTCGGCGCGGCCCTCGGCCACCGCGTCGCGCACGTTGGGGCCGATGAAGTACGCGTTGGGTCGGAAGCGGTTGCCCAGCCGCGGCTCGGCGTAGGGGGCGATGCCCAGCGTCAGGATGTGCACGACCTCGGTGTCGACGAGCTGCGCGCAATCGGACAGCGCCTCGACCAGCGCCTGCGGCTCGCCCGCTCCGGAGCCGACGAACACGCGCTGCCCCGGACCGATGCGTTTCACGGCCTCGTCCGCCGTGGCCACCTTGTCGTGGAACCTCTGCTGCCAGCCGGTCTTCGTGTCGCTCATTTCGTCCCCCAGAACAGATGGATTAGCAGGAACCCGACACGGCCACAAGCCCGGCGAAGCCCTGGTGATTGGACTATCCTCTTGTTACCAGGGGCAGTTCGTATCAGGGGGCAAGCCATGTTCAGCAAGCTGGAACGTGTTCCGAGCAAGGCCATGGGGGAGAAGATGTTCCTCTGGCGCTTCGGCCACTACGGCCAGCCGCTGCTGGTCTTCCCCTCCTCGGCCGGGATGGCCCACGAGTGGGAGTTCAACGGGCTGATCGGCGTGCTCGAGCCGACGATCCGCGCCGGAAAACTCAAGCTGTACTGCACCGAGAGCAACGTCACCGAGGCCTGGTTCAGCGATCTGCCCCCCGAGAAGCGCATCAAGCGTCACATGGCGTTCGAGAAATACGTCGTCGACGAGCTGGTTCCGCACATCCTCGAGGACTGCGAGACGCCCGACATCCCGATCTGGATCGCCGGCACCAGCCTCGGTGGCTACTACTCGGCCAACCTGCTGCTGAAACACCCCGGTCTGTTCAGCTACGCGCTGTGTCTCAGCGGACGCTACGACGCGCGCATTCTGACGGACGGCTTCGACAACCTCGACGTGTACTACTGCAACCCGATGGCCTTCGTGCCCAACCTGCACGGCGAGCAGCTCGAGTCGGCGCGCCAGAACGTGCACCTCGACCTCGTCGTCGGCCAGGGCGACCACGAGGGCCGGAACATCGAGCAGACCAAGCAATTCGCCTCGATTCTGGCCTCCAAGGGGATCAGCCACCGCTGCGAGCTGTGGGGCGACGACGTGACGCACGAGTGGACGTGGTGGAACCGCCAGGCGCTGTTCTACCTGTCGCAGCGGGTTGCCTAACACGCGTTCTTGCGCGAAACTGCGCGTCCGAGCCTCGATCGATCCCGAAGGGTCTCCGCTGCGCATAGCGTTGCCCGGCGCGGCCGTATCTGGGTTTTCGGTTTGCGCGCGCGAATGACATTCTGACGTTGAGGGAGGTGGGAGTTGATCGCTGAGCTTGTTGCCGCGACCATCCTGCTCTGCGGCTCGGCCGCGGCCGACGAAGCGCCTGCGGACGGCGAGAAGAAGGGTGGCGGCTACCGCTTCCTGCCGATCCCCGTCTTCATCACCGAGCCGGCGATCGGCGAGGGCCTGGGTGTGGCGCTCACGATGTTCCATCCGCCGAAACAAGGAGCGGGCCCGGACGACCCGAAGGCGTCGACACCGCAGAATATCGGCAAGGCCACGAAGGCCTCCGAGCCGCCGCCGGTCGTCACCGGCCTGCTGGGCGCGTATACCAGCAACGGCACCTGGGCCCTGGGCGTCGGGCACATGAATCACTGGCGCGGAGATTCGATCCGTTACGCCGCCGCCGCAGGTGTCGTGGACGTGACCTCGGACTTCTACGCCGACGGAACTCCGATCGAGTTCGAGCTCGAAGGCAACATCTTCTACCAGGATCTCGATTTTCGCGTCGGCAAGAGCCGCTTTCTCGTCGGAACCGGGTTGCAGCTCCTGGACGCGGAGAACACTTTCGACCTGGGTCCGGCGTTGCCCCTCCCGCCGGACTTTCTCACCTCCGATCTACGCCAGGTGGGTATCTCGCTCGCGGGTACGTTCGAAGGGCGCGACAACACGACGATGCCGACGAAGGGGCAGTACGTCGACTGGACCGTGTGGCGCTTCGACGAGGCGTTCGGCAGCGACTTCGACTACTGGAGCACGACGCTGAAGTTCCTGTCGTTCCACGCGTTGAGCAAGCGTTTCAATCTGGACCTGCGGGCACAGGCTACCGGCGTGAACGGCCGGGCGCCGTTCTTCGGCTATCCGTGGATCACGCTGCGCGGCATCCCGGCGCTGCGCTACCAGGACGAGCTCATCGGCGAGCTCGAGGCGCAGCTGCGCTTCCTCGCGGCGAAGAAGTGGATCGTCCTCGCCTTCGCCGGTACTGGCTTCACCAACGAGCACCTGGAGACCGCCGACGAGGGAGAGTCGATCTACGCCGGCGGCGTCGGCTCGCGCTTCAACGTCTTCAAGGACCAGAACATCTGGGTCGGGATCGACATCGCCCGCGGCCCCGAGGAATGGGCCTGGTACGTCCAGGTCAACCACCCCTGGTAGGGGTTGTCTCGCCTGGACCGTGAGCGGGCGAGCGTGACATGGCCGAATGGGGGAGCCGAGCTTCTCCCGTTCGGAGGACGGCGATGTAATCGCTCGGCGGTGTGCTCGTATCCATATAGGAGGGAGGTGCCGCCCATGAACACGTTGCTGCTGTTGGCCCTGCTGGTTCAGGCGCCGGACCCGGCGCTGGTCGAATCCGCGGTCGTCGAGGGTTCGGAGGTGCGGCTGCTGGCGCTGAGATCCAAGGCGCAGCTGCGCCTGGACTCCGGCGAGGACGCAGCGCGCGAGCGCTACCTGCTGGCCTACCTGAACTGGCGCGTCAGCCAGACGATGGGAAAGGACCGCAAGAAGCAGAAGACGCGCCTGCTGAAGGAGGCGCAAGGCCAGCTCGAATCGCTGCTGAAAGCGAACGCGGCGGACGCCGAGGCGCACGCGCTGCGCGGGACGGTCATCGGCGAACGGATCAACGGCGCGCTCAAGGGCATGTTCCTCGGCCCGAAGGCGGGCAAGGCGCTCGACCGCGCTCACGAGCTCGCACCGGACAACCCACGCGTCGCGCTGCAGCGCGGGATCAGCATGTTCTTCACACCGAAATCGTTCGGCGGCGGCGTGTCGAAAGCCGAGGCCGAGCTGCGTCGCGCACTGACGCTGTTCGGCGACGAGAACCCCGAGACTCCATGGCCCAACTGGGGTCGTGTCGATGCGCTGGCCTGGCTCGGTCAGACGCTGCTGAAACAGGACCGGCCGGCCGAGGCCCGCAAACTCTACGAGAAGGCGCTCTCGATCGAGCCGAACCACACCTGGATCCGCGACGTGCTGTTGCCAGCCGCGGATCTCGAAGGTGGTTAGGAGCCTGTCCGAGTCATCACCGGCATCGCGCGCATGGGTCTTGCGCGGTGCAGGCGAGGCGAGAGGAGGAAGTCGATGCTGGTGTATCGTCAACGACGAACAACGAAGCATGCACCCGCAACCCCCATGCGCCCGGAGGGTTCCGGCGGCGTGGGGCCGTCTGCTTCGTTGCGCCGACTTCCCTATGCCGGGCATATGTCTGCGTCGCCGGCGCCTTGCATACGGCCCCACGGCGCGCGGAACGCGATGCCGGTGATTACTCGGACAGGCTCCTAGGAGCCTGCCGCGAGCAGCTTCTCGCGCAGCTCGAGGAACGTCGCCCAGTCGATGAAATCGCGCTGGTGCGCGATCTTCTTGCCCTCGATGCGGTACCAGCTCGTCGCCGGAAGGACGTACTCCAGGTCGGGGCAGCCCTCCTTGCCCACCGACTGGCCCAGCGCGGCGCCGTTCAGGGTGCCCACGTAGTCGTACTCGACGACGACGATGTCTCCGTCGACGACGCGCCGCTTCTCGCGGACGTCCATCGTGTGATGCAGGGCCACGAGCCCGGCGAGCAACTGGGAGATCTGTTCGGTCCCCTCGAAGTGGTGGCGCTGATTGACGTCCTCGAACACGGCCTCGTTCGTGTAGCTGGCGAGCATGCGCTCCAGCGACGCGTCGCGGTAGGCCTCGAACCAGCGATCGACGACTCGGCCCGGCGACTCTCCGGCCGACGCCGCGGATTGCAGGCAAAGTGCCGCCAGGATCGGAACGGCCCACCGCGCGATTCTCGAATGCTGCATGGGATACCTCCTCGGCGGGTTGTTTTCGTCCGCCGTCCGCGGTAATGTCTGACAGGATGGTAATGGAATCAATTACCTGAGAGGTAATCGATGGAATTCCCCTCGGAACTGAAGCAGTGGAGGTCGCGGCGCGGGGTCAGCCAGCTCGCGCTGGCGCTCGAGGCCGGAGTCTCCGCGAAGCACCTCTCGTTTCTGGAGACGGGGCGCGCCCGACCCAGCCGCCCAATGGTGCTGCGCCTCGCCGAGGCGCTCGATCTGCCGCTGCGCGAGCGAAACGGCTTCCTGCTCAGCGCCGGGTTCGCGCCTCGCTTCGGCGCGCGCCCGCTGACGAGCGGCGAGTTGGACGCGGCGCGCTACGCGGTGCGGCTGATGCTCGAGTGTCACGAGCCCAACCCGGCGTTCGCGCTCGATCGCTACTGGGACGTGGTGTCGTGGAACCGACCGCTGGCCACGATGCTCGGGCCGCTGACGAGCGACGGCGTTTCGATCGGCGAGCTCAACGCGCTCGACCTGGTGTTCAAGCCGGGGCTGCAGCGCGAACAGTTCCTCAACTGGGACGAGGTCGCCGGAGCCGTCCTGAGGCGGCTGCAGCGCCAGGTCGCGCGCGCGGGATCGGACGAGCGACTGCGGCGGATCTGGGACGAGGTGCGGCAAGCTCCGGGAGTGAGCGGATTGCTCCGCGGGGAAGGAGCCGACGAAACGCCCCCGGTCCTCGTGCCGATGCGGCTGCGCCAGGGCGACGGCGTGCTGAGCTGGATCAACACGCTCGCGACCTTCGGCGCGACGTCCGAGGTCACACTGGACGAGCTCGTCGTCGAGTCGTTCTTCCCGGCCGACGAGGACACGCGCCGTTTCGTCGAGGAGAACCTGGTCGCAGACCCGCCCCCCGGCCCTTCCGACTGAAACCGGCCTCGCGACCCGCCGTCAGACGATATTGGCCCTGTCGAAGCTCTTCACCTGCTTGACCCCGTAGAACACCAGGCCCAACCCGCCCAGCAGCGCGACGACCCCCATGGCGAGAATCCACGGATCGTGGAACTGTGTCCAGTGCCACACGGCCCAGATGCCGAAGAGGTCCGCGCCGAGCGTCACCAGTAAGATGAAGAACAGGTGAAACGAGCGCAGCGACAACACGTCACACCTCCTGCCCCCATGATGAGAGAACGTCGGGGCTGGAGTCGGACCCAGATGGGCGCATTTGTCCGCAGGGAGTCGTGGATACGCACCGCGGTCTCCTCCACACTGTTTTTTTGGGACCGCCGCAGCCCGAATGCTGCAGGCGCACGGGAGGACTTCGAACATGATTGCCGTAGGCGACAAAGCGCCTGAATTCAAACTGAACGACCACTTCGACCGCGAAATCAGCCTGGAGCAGTTCCGCGGCCGCCGTCACGTGATGCTCCTCTACTATCCGCTGGACTTCACCCCCACCTGAAGCCACGAGGTGCCGGAGGTCGAGGCTCTGTTGCCCCGCTTCCGCGCCGCGCACACCCAGGTTCTGGGTGTCAGCATCGACAGCGTCTTCTCTCACGCCAACTGGGGGCAGAGCCTCGGCGGAGTCTCCTTCCCGCTGCTGGCCGACTTTCATCCGAAGGGCGAGATGGCGAAGGCGTACGGGCTGTACCTCGACAACGCCGGAATCACCGACCGCGCCACCGTCGTCATCGACGCCGAGGGTGTCGTGCGTCACGCTTCCTCGGTCACGCCCGCCGGGCGGCGCGACATCGGGGAGCTCGCCGCCCTGTGCGAGCAGATCGACTCGCAGCACGGTTCGAAGCTCGACGATCTGCCCAAACCGCAGGGAATCGCCGGCGCCGAGATGCTATACGTCAAGAGCAGCTGCGGACACTCACGCAAGGTTCTGCTGGCCCGCGACAACTTGCATCTCGCGGACGCGTTACCCGTCAAGAACGTCACCGACGACGCGACCGCGCGTGACGCGCTGGTCAAGCTCGCGGGCAAGGACCAGGCTCCGTGCCTGATCGTCGGCGGCAAGCCGGTGCAGGACACCGACGCGATCGTGCAGTTCCTGGTCACCAACTCGACCGACCTGGGCTGAGGGTCGCGACGGAACACGGCCGAGCGGACTTCGATCTCGCCGTCGCCGGAGGCTTCGTACTCCCGGAAACGGACGGTATCGGGGTCCGCCAAGTCCCGCTCCACACGCGACCGCGACCGCCACGACCGTGCAGATCGACCGTGTCGCCCTGCATTCCGCCGTAGGAAACGGAGGTCGCGGTGTTCTTGCACGTCAAGCGAACCTCTCGGGTCGCCGCCATCAGCAGCCACGCTCGCGGGCAGCGCAACGCATCTGCCCGGAGTAGACTGGAATGAGGAGCTTGCGGTGTCGGTCGAAACGGGACGAGAACTGTCGCACTACCGCTTGATCGAGAAGCTCGGCGAGGGCGGCGAGGGGGTCGTCTGGCGCGCGCGCGATCGCCGACTCGATCGCGAGGTCGCGATCAAGATGCTTCCCGACGGCATCGAGAACGACCCCAAGCGCATGGCCCGGCTGACGCGTGAGGCTCGTACGGTCGCCGGGTTGAACCATCCCAACATCGTGACCATTCACTCCGTCGAGGAGGTCGACGGTCAGCGCTTGGTCGTCATGGAGTTCGTGCGCGGCGAGCCGCTGCGGCAAGTGATTCCACGAGGCGGACTGCCCGTCGAACGCTTCTTTCGTCTTGCGGAGCAGGCCGCGGACGCAGTGCACGCTGCGCACGTCGCGGGAGTCACGCACCGGGATCTGAAACCCGGCAACATCGTCGTCGGGCCGACCGATCGGCTGAAAGTGCTGGACTTCGGCTTTGCGCGCTCGCCCGAGCCCCCGATCGTGGGCGACATCTCCGAGCGCTCGACCAGCTCGATTCCCGACAGAGGCCGCGCCGGCGGAACCGTCTCGTACATGTCTCCGGAACAGGTCAACGACGAGGACGTGGATCACCGGTCGGATCTGTTCTCGCTGGGCGTGATCCTGTACGAGATGGCGACGGGACGCCACCCGTTTCCCGGCAAGACCGTCGCCGAGGTGATCGCGGCAACGCTGCGCGATGAGCCGCCGAGCGCACCGGACGTGCGCGGCGAGCTGCCGCGCAAGCTCGGGACGGTGCTGGCCCGCGCGATGGCCAAGCCGGTGGACCGGCGCTACTCCAGCGCCCGGGACCTGCATGCCGATCTCGAGCGGATCCGGATCGCGCTCGAGCGCGGAACCGCGGTGCTCGGGGCCGACACGCGCGAAGACGTCGTGGAGGCCATCGCCGTCCTGCCGTTGGAGGACCTGTCGTGGAGTCAGGAGCAGGACTTCTTCGCGGACGGCCTGACGGAAGAACTGATCACGACGCTGGCGCGCGTCCGGGCGTTGAAGGTCATCTCGCGGACGTCCGTGATGCAATACCGGGACGTCAGGAAACCGCTGCCCGTGATGGCAGCCGAGCTGGGAGTCGATGCCGTCGTCGAGGGCTCGGTCCTGCGCTCGGACGAGCGCGTACGTATCGACGTGCGCCTGATCGACGCGCGGTGCGATCGGCCGCTGTGGTCGGAGACGTACGAGGAGCCGGCCGGCGACATCCTCGTCCTGCAGGGGCGGGTCGCACGCTCGATCGCCGAGAGCATCCAGGTCAAGTTGACTCCTCTGGAGCACGCCCACCTCTCACGTAACGTCTCGGTGGACCCGGCCGTCCACGAGGCCTGCCTGAAGGGGCGACACTTCTGGCACAAGCGCACGCATGAGAGCGTGCGTCGCGGACTGCAGTACTTCGAGGAAGCCGCGCGACTGGATCCGACCTACGCGCCGCCCCACGCGGGGATCGCGGACTCGTACATCGTCGACGGCGGCCGTTACCTCGGCGTCTCTCCTGGTGTGGCCTACGGCAAGGCCCGGGACGCCGCCGAGCGCGCCATCGAGCTGGACGAGTCCCTCGCCGAGGCTCACACGTCCATTGCGGCCGTGATGACCGACTACGACTGGGACTGGGAGGGAGCGGATCGGGAATACCGCCGGGCGATCGAGCTCAACCCCGGATACGTGACCGCGCATAGCTGGTTCGCGGAACAGCTGTCGCGGATGGGACGGCACGACGAGGCGGTGGCCGAGGCGCGCTACGCCCGCGACCTCGATCCCCTATCCAGGGTCAGCAACATGATCCTGGCCTGGATCCTGTTCTTCGCCAGGCGCTACGAGGAGTCGATTCGTCAGGCTCACCGCGCGCTCGAGCTCAACCCGGACTATGCCACCGCACATCGCATCCTGGGATGGGCCTACGAGGAGACGGGACGCCACGAAGAGGCGATCGCCGCCCACACGCGGGCGGCCGAACTGACGGCGCAGGAGCCGAACTTCGCGGGTCAACTGGGCCGTGCCTACGCGGTGGCCGGCCGCAGCGACCGGGCGCACGATGTGCTCGAGAGCTTGCTCGTGCACGCGAAGACGCGATACGTCTCCGAACTGGATATCGCCATCGTCTATGCCGCGCTCGGCGAGAGTGAATCCGCGTTGGATTGGCTCGAGCGTGCCTTCGACGAGCGGGCGGACCACCTGCCCTATCTCAAGGTCAACCCGCGATTGGACGTTCTGCGCAGCGCGCCACGGTTCAAGACCCTGCTGCAACGCATGGGCCTCGAATAGCGAAGCGTCAGGGCTGGATCTGCTCCAGCTGCCCCAGGAACTGATCGTACGGCAGGGCCGGCCAGCTCTCCGCGCTGAGCGCGCCCTCCGAGCGTGAGATCAGCGAGACCCGGTGCGCGGTCTCGACGTCGGGACACTCGTAGATGTCCATGAAGTCGTACGGACCCAGCAGGGAGTAGTGCGCGACCCACTTGACCTCGGGACAGGTCGCGCGGACCTTGCTCAACCATTCCTTGCCCATCGCCTGACGTCCGCTGGCGTCGTGCATCGACTCCGGAGCCAGCTTGGTCATCAACACGAAAAGCGGCATCGTGCACCCCTTTCTGTCAACCGGGACGGCGGCGTGCCGCCCCTACCGATACGGTAGTCCCGCGCGGTGGGGCCGGGGTTCGCGCGAAACGGACTCCCACGGGACGCTTTGACGGCACGCGGGCGGTTCCGGCGCCGCGGCAGGACGGATAGACTACGAATTCTGGGGGATCGTCGATTGCGACGTGTCGTGTTCAATCAGAAGGGCGGCGTGGGCAAATCCACCATCGCCTGCAATCTCGCCGCGCTGAGCGCCGCACACGGAATCCCTACGCTGCTGATCGATCTCGACCCGCAGGCCAACTCGACCTACTACCTGCTGGGCGACGACGCACTCCGGGCGCAGCCGACGCTGTGCGAGTTCTTCGACGAGGCGCTGCAGATCCGCATGTTCCGCCACTCAGCCGAGGACTTCGTGCACGAGACGCCGTATCCCGGTCTGCACGTCATGCCCGCGGCGGCGGAGATGGCCGAGCTGGAGAGTCGACTGGCGTCGCGCTACAAGATCAACCTGCTGGGCGATGCGCTGAAACAGACGCGGCGCTTCCGCGCGATCTACATCGACACGCCTCCGGCGCTGAACTTCTTCACGCTCTCGGCATTGATCGCCGCCGACCGCTGCCTGATCCCGTTCGACTGCGACGCGTTCTCGCGACGCGCGCTGGATGCGATCCTGGGCCGACTGCGCGAGATCATCGACGACCACCGGCTGCTGCTCGAAGTCGAGGGGATCGTGGTCAACCAGTTCCAGCCACGCGCTCGACTGCCGCGCCGCCTGGTGGACGAGCTGCGTGAGGACGGGCTGCCGGTGCTCGACACGCTGCTCAGTCAGTCGGTCAAGATCCGCGAGTCGCACCAGGCATGTCGCCCACTGGTGCATCTGGCACCCAGGCACAAGGTGACGCAGGAGTTCCGCCGGCTGTTCGAGTCCATCGAGGATCGCGCGCAGGGCGCGGAGATCTCGGATCAGTCCCGGGCGGCGTACGTGGCACCCTGCTCGACGTAGTGCCGCCAGGAATAGTCGATCCAGCCCAGGTCCTTCTCGGTCAGTTCGCGCACGATCTTGAACGGGTTGCCGAGCACCAGGACACCTTCGGGGATCTCCTTGTTCATCGGGATCACGGTTCCGGCGCCGACGATCACGTTGCGCGCGATCTTGCAGTTGTCGAGCAGGATGGCGCCCATGCCGATCAGCGTGTCGTCGCCGATCTGGCAGCCGTGGAGGATCGCGGAGTGCCCCACCGTGACGCGATCACCCACGACCGTCGTGCTCAGCCCACCCGTGGTGTGCACGACCACTCCGTCCTGGATGTTCGTTTGCGACCCGACCGCGATCGGGTTGTCGTCGCCGCGCAGCACGGCGCGGGGCCAGATGCTGCACTTGGCGCCGATCGTGACGCGACCGATGACGGTAGCGGCGGAGTGCACGTAGGCCGTCTCCTCGATCGTCGGACGTTGTCCGTCGTAGCTCTCGATCACGGGGTTCGCTAGCCCGCTTGCTGCAGCGCGATCACCACGCGCCGGTTCTGCTGTCGCCCGGCCGGGGTCGCATTGTCCGCCGTCGGCTGCGCCTCGCCGAGTCCCACCGCCTGCAGGCGGTCGCCGTCGATCCCCTGTGCCTTCAGATAGTCGACGACCGCCCGGGCGCGGCGCTCGGACAAACCCTGGTTGTGTGCGTCATCTCCCGTGCTGTCCGTGTGCCCCTCGATGCGGATCTTCAGCTCAGCGTGACGCTTCAGCGTGTCCTCGATGTCCATCAGCGTGGGAGTCGACTCGCCGCGCAGCCGGTCGCTGTCAACGTCGAAGTAGATCCCGCGCGTGGTGAACGAACCGCTGTCCATCAGTGCGTCGTACAGCCTGTCGAGGCCGACCGCGACGCTGATGTCGCTGATGTAGCTGCGAAACCTCGTGTTGGCGCTGACCCGAAACTCGATGACCTTGCTTCGCGCGAACTTCGCGTTGGGGACGTTGGCCACGCGCTCGTTGCCGACGTAGAGGATCGCGTACTCGCCGTCGGACTGCAGCTTGACGTGCTGCATGCCCTCGGTGAACGGCTGGTTTCCGAGGTGCGAGACGAAGTTGCCCTGCAGACTGATTCCGGCGCTCTTGTAAAACTGCAGGTAGTGATGCTCGTACCTACTGTGGCTCGTCTCGGGCGTGTCGAAGTAGACGTAGGTGATCATGTTCGCCGTACCCGTCTGCAGCATGAACTCCAGCGTGAAACCGTCCGGAAGAGCCTCGTCGAGATGCACGCGAAAGTGGCCGTCCTCCGCCACCTCGAGCACACGCCTCCCGTCCTTTTCCACGATCTGCATGTTGCCCTTGACGAACTCGAGCTGCCGCGCGGGGAAGCGCCCGATGCGTTCGTCGTCGAAGACGATGTGCTTCCACACGTCGCGCCCCGGCGTGTAGTCGTAGTTGCGCCAGACCCCCTCGCCGGGCTTACCACCGGGCGCGGGACCGTCGGCGGGAGTCTTCGGCTCCGCGCCGTTCTCGACGGGGTTGCCCTCGTCGTCGACGAGCACGACCTCCTTGCCGTCTTTCTTGGCCTTGTCGATGCACTTCTTGTCGCCGACCGCACACTCGACCGCCTTGGTGACCTCGTCCTCCACCTTGTCGGTCAGGATCTTCTCGGTCTTCTTCTTCAGCCTGTCGAACGGACCGGCGTCGACGGGCGCCGACGCTGCGATCAACCCCAGACACAGCGCGACCGCGACCAAGACTCTTGACGTCGACATGAGCTCCTCCCGGCGTGAATCGCCTAGCCGTCAGTTTACACCGGCCTGGTGTTGTCTCGCCCGCCGGGAGATGGTTCAATCGGGTCGAGGGGGTACTCCGATGACGCTCCGCTCTCGACTCGGCCCGGCGTTGATAGCAATCTTTCTTGCCGGCTGCGTTGCGCAGGCGGCAACGCACCGCATCGACGGCACACTGCCCGACGGTGGCGATTGTCCGGCCTTCGGCACGTGGAACGCGGCGACGAGTACGTGCCGTATCGACGACGCGATCGTCCAGGAGCAGGAGTGGCTGCTGATCGACGCGGCAACCGTCGACGTCGTCGGCACGCTGACCAACGAAGGTCTGCTCGAGAATCGCGGCCTGTTGCTGATCCACGGCTTCGTCGACAGCACGAGCGATCTGGTCAACAACTGGGACGGCACGACGATCAACCGCGGCGAGTTCTTCAGCCACTTCATGTACAACTTCGGCGGACTGACCAATGAGTCGTCGGGCTCGATCGAGTTCGAGCTGCACCTCGAGAACAACGCCCCGATGATCAACCACGGCCACATCGACCTCGGCGGCAACTACTTCAACATCCCGGGCCGGCTGTTCGCCAACTTCGGCAGCCTGGACATCTCGCCGACCGGCAACCTCGTCAACTCCGGCACGATGATCCACACGGGGCGAATCGAGAACCTGGGCGCGCTGCAGAACGACGCGGAGCTGATCGAGCATTGCGACAGCGTCCTCAGCGGCAACGCCGTCTCGGGTCTGGCGACCACACCGGCGCAATCGATGCGGGTCACGATCGACACGCTCGAGTGGTGTTCGATCGACGGGGCCTCCGGCTACGACGTCGTGCGCGGCGACCTGCAGACGCTGCGCTCCAGCGCGGGCGACTTCGCGCCGGCCACGACGGACTGCCTCGCGGACGGTGTTGGCGGGACCTCGATCGTTCAGCCTGCTCCACCCGAGCCGGACCGGGTCTGGTGGTTCCTGGTGCGGGCGAACGACGTTACCGGCGCGGGCTTCGACACAGTGTTCGACTCTCAGGTCGGAGAGCGCGAGGCGGGCATCACCGCCTCGGCCGGTGCTTGCCCCTGATTTCTGCCGAGGAACTAGTAGACTATCCGGCCATCGCAACGCGCCGCCGGCGCGCGCTCGTTGATAGCGCGACCGCAAGGAAGGGAAGACGATGTCCGATCCACGAGTCCAAGCGGGTCGCCTGACCCAGGCACTGAGCCTCGAAACTCCTGCCATCGCGATCGCCTTCGCCGACGACGTTCCGGCGGGGGTTCCGGCGTTCGACGGCACCGTCCCCGCCGGATGCCGCTTCTGGGAGCTGGCCGCCAAGCGCGTCTTCGCCACCTCGGCCGCGGATCATGCGCTGTGCTCGATCGGGGTTCACACGCACGGCATCGCCGACGCTCCGGCGTCGCAGTCCGAAGAGTTGCAGGCGTCGCTGCAGGCGATGATGGGTCTGGACTACGTCACGGAGGAAGAGGTTGCCGCGATTCCGGTGATGCGCGAGCCGGCGAAGTACGTCCTGTACGGGCCGCTGGCGGGTCTTCCCGTTCCGGCCCAGATCGTCCTGTTGTTTTGCGACTCGCGACAGGGACTCGTCCTGGCCGAGGCGATCGAACGAGTCGACGCCGATACGGCACCGGCAATGGGCCGTCCGGCGTGCGCCGCGATCCCGCAGGTCCTCAACCAGGGTCGCGCCGCGCTGAGCCTCGGCTGTTGCGGCGCACGCGCCTACCTCGACGACCTCTCGGACGACACCGCATTGTGGGCGCTCCCGGCGAACAAGCTCGACAGCTACTGCGACCAGATCGAACGCTTCTCCGGCGCCAACAAGATGCTCTCGGTTTTTCACTCGAAGCGCCGCGAGGACGTCGAGTCGGGAGAACGGCCGACGGTCGCGGAGTCGCTCGACCGACTCGGCTGAACAACCCTGCTGACCGCGGAGATACCGCATGAGACCGCTCTTCACGACCCTGTTGATCCTCGTTGTTTCGACTCATTTCTGGGGAGCGCTCCCCGCGGCGGCGCAGGAGTCCTCCGCGCCGGAACGCGACGAGCCGCGCGACATCGGCCTGGTCGAGCAGACGCAATCGCGCATCACACAGGTCGACGTGTCGGTCCACGGACCGGCGGACGCGATCTCGGCGTTGACGCGCGAGGACTTCGCGCTGGTCGTGGGCAGCAAGCCGATCGACGAGTTCACCGTCGACAACCTGTGCCCCATGCCGCTGCCGGAAGAAGACGATGCCGGCGACGCGGAGACGACCGGAGCGGACGAGCCGGTGACGCGTCCGAAGGTGAGCTTCATCTTCTTCATCGACCAGCAGCACCTGACCCAGCGCGGCCGGGCGAACGCGATCTTCATGGCCGAGGAGCTGATCCGGCGGCTGATCCGCGACGGCAACCGCGGCATCCTGTTCTCCAACGGCAAGGACCTCAAGGCGTTCACGGGGCTGACCGACGACCAGGCCGAGATCCTCTCCGCGCTGGGCGTCCTCGACGGAGACAAGCACCCGGACGGCAGGCAGTGGGTCCCCGACGCGACGGCCGAGGACTACGCGATCGATGACATCAATCGCACGCTGAGGAACGACGGTACGGATCGCGCGATGATGGTCGCACGTCAATACCAGAAGGCGGAGGTGCTCCGCGCGCGCAAGGCACAGGACCGCCTGGTGATCGCTCTGCAGACCATCGCCGGGGTCGACCCGCCGAAGGCCGTGTTCTACTTCGCGGACCGGATGCGCAAACGCGCCGGCGGGCACTACCGCGACATCTTCGGCGCCAGCGCCTTGTCCGACAGCCGCATCGCCGCGATGGAGAACGATGCGTTCGGGGCGGCGCACGGCTTCGACATGGTCAACGAAGAGGCGGCGGCAAAGGGGATCCGCTTCCACACCATCTTCGGCGAGGGGCTCACGGCGGAATCCAGCACGCGCGACCGGGACGCCCGGACGACGCTACAGTCGTTGGCCGCCGAGACCGGCGGAGAGTCGTTCCTCGGAACCGACCGGATGGCGGGCGTTCAGCGCGTCGCCGAGACGGTCGAGGAGGACCTGCGCTGCATGTACCTGCTCAGCTTTCAGCGCCCGAAAGGGCTCATGGAGGACGAGCTCATGGCACTGCGCGTCGAGCTGAAGAACCCCGACAAGCGAATCAAGATCGACGCGCGCGGTCAGATCATCTTCGAGAGCCGGAGCAAGCGCCAGACGGCGCGACTGCTCGCCGCGTTCGTCACGCCCGACTCGGGCACCTCGACGAGCACGGTCAAGGCGTCGATCGTCCCCACCGGCTTCGAAGACGGTCACTACTCGGCGCTGTTCCAGGCCGGGGTCGGCGGGTCGCCGCTGCCCGGGGCGGTGTGGGACATCGGCCTGTCGGTCGTCGCCCGGGGCAAGGTGCGCCAGCAGAAGTCGGGCCGCATCGAGGTCTCCGAGGCGGGCGTGCCGGTCGTGTTCGAGGCCGAGCTCGAGTTCGATCACGGGCCCTACGAGATCATCGTCGTGGCTCACGAGCGCACGGAGGATCGCATCGTGCGCGGCCAGCTCGCGGGGAGTTTCCCCGACAGCTCGGAGACCGTCGCCATCGCACGGCCCATCGCGATCGTCCGCGGAGCGGAGGCCGCCTTCCTGCGCGACGGCGAAGTACGCCGCACGCACTCGGGCCTGCTCAGCGTCTCGTCGGCAGCGGACTACGCCGATCCGACCCGGACGAACATCGCGCTCGCTCTCCTGTGTCGCGACAAGGGCAAGGGCTCGCAGTCGTTCATCCTGCGTCGGAGCCTGTCCGGCGAGAACTCGGTCGAGTTCCCGCAGGCGACGATCGAGTTCCAGAACGGCGAGCGCTGCATCGTCAACCGGGACACGATTCCGCCGAACACGATGAATTCGGGAGAGTTCACGTACTCGATCGAACTGCGGCGGAAGAAGAAGGGCGAGCCGATCGCCTCGGCCGAGCGACACTTCGTCGCCGTCGACCCCAGTATCGACCCCCGCGAGTTGCTCGCCGCCGATCCGACGCCGCAGTAGCGCGCGGCGCGGGCCGGACCCAAGTTTCCTGCATGGCAGGTGCAGACAACCGGAAGGGCCTCCTCGCGAAGGTCGGTCTGGCCGTGATGACCACGGCGCTGACCCTCGTGGCGCTGGAAGTTGCAGTCCGCGCTCTTCGACCGACGGCCGCTGACGGCGGAGGTCGTCCCGGGGTCACTGCGGAGGTCCGGCCCGTCGACGCAGGACGCCTGCTCGACGAACTCGCCGGCGACGACCCGCTCACGGCGCAGACGTTCAACATCTACTACTTCGGCGGGTCGACGATGGCCAGCCGCAGCTTCATTCGTCTGATCGGCCACGTGCTGGGACCCGAGATCGACGGGCGTCCGGTTCGCGCGCTGCGCGTGGCGACGGACGCCAAGGACCTGCAGTTCAACTACGCGCGGCTGAAGACGATTCTCGACGCGCGCGAGCGCTTCCACCCCGACATCTGCGTGATCTACAGCGGGCACAACGAGTTCCTCCGGTACCACAACCCCAAGGACGGTGTGTTGTTCTCGCGCTCGTACGGCGGCCCCGCGGGCCGGCTGGCCGCGCGCTCGGCTCTCGTGCGCGAGCTGCTCGATCGAACGAGCTCGTACCGTCTGGAGATCGACGAGCGGCGGTTCTTCGACGAGCCGCTGTTCGATCGGGACGGATACGCCGCCGTCGTCGACGACTATCGCGCGCGGCTCGGTCGGATGACGGACTGGTCGAACGAGGCCGGGATCCCCGTCGTCGTCTCGACCGTCGCCGGGAACTACGCCGACTGGGAGCCGAACCGTTCGATCTTCTGCGGCCGCGACGAAGAACAGGCCGCGTTTCACGAGTTGATGCAGGACGGCGAACGTTCGCGGGCCGGTGGAGACCTCGTAACGGCCGCCGAGCGCTACGGCCGGGCGCTCGAGATCTGCCCCGAGTTCGCCGAGGCGCACTTCCGTCTCGGCCAGGTGCTCGAATCGCAGGGCCGGCTCGACGAGGCCCGACAATCGTTCGCGGACGCGGTCGATCACGACGGCATGCCGATGCGGGCGACGACGGCGCAGAACGAGTTCATCCGCGAGCTCGGCGCATCCGGCCGGGCGCGGGTGGTGGATGCCGTGGCGGTTCTGCGGCAGGAGGCTCCCGGGGGCCGGATCGGATTCAACCTGATGGTCGACGGCCACCATCCGAATGCCAGAGGCTACGAGCTGATCGCGACGTCGATCGCGCGCGAGATCGCTGCGGCGTACGCGGTGCCCGAGGAGCGGCTGACGTTCCCCGAGCGGACGGAGGCCGCGCGATTGCTCGGCTGGGGCGATCGCTCGAGGGTCTTCCGGCGCCGCATCGGGTTCGGCCGCTGGTTCACGCGCCTCGCGACCTGGCGTCACGACCCGGACGCGCGGCTGAACAACGCCGAGGACAGCTTCATCGCGGCTCGGCGCATGGACGGGTCACGCTACGAACCGTATCTCGGCATGGCGATCGTGGCCTACCTGAGGGACGACACCCTACGGGCCGAGGAGTTCCTGCGCACCGCGCGCGCAATCGACGAACGGGCCGTGGACCGCTACCTCGAGCGACCGTGGATCGAGAAGGTCGTACGCCGGGCGCAGTCACAATCCGCTCAGCGCTGAGGCGCGGGTCCGGTCATCGCGCTCAGTCGCAGGACGGTCGCCCAGTTGCGCGCGGTGCCGATCGTCGACAGCCTGGAATCGAAATACTGGTTCGTCAGCTTCGTACGTGCCACACCGCCGGGACAGCACAGGTAGATCTCACGCCCCGCGACCGCGAACTCGTCCGGAGGTGAACGATCCGGATCGAGCGCCGCGACCGCCGCCGGCCGGGGCCGGTCGGCGAGGAACATGACGGAGAGCAGCTTGGTATCGACGCCCGGTTTCAGAAACGGGTTGTTGCGGACGGTCTTGCGCAGCTCGGCCGCCGAGCGCAGGACGACCGGCACGGCGTAGCCGAATCGATCGGCGATCGCCGCGCTCACACGTTGCGGGATGTGGCGCAGCGTGTCCCGCGGCGCGTGGAAGACGACGTTGCCGCTCTGGATGTAGGTCTGAACGTCTGTGCAGCCCGCGTCGACGAACAGGGTGACGAGGTCCTTCATCGGCAGCTTGTTCTTGCCACCGACGTTGATGCCCCGCATCAACGCCACGTGCGGTCGAGATCCCGGCATCGCGCCGCCTAGGTTCCCAGCACGCGCCGCGCGAGCTCGAGACCCGGCGCCTCGAAGCCGTAGCCGCTGGCCATGACGCGCGTCAACGCGATCAGGTGCGCCCAGCGAGCCTCGGGGCGCGTGCGCGCGAACTCGACGGTCGCGGTGTGGAAGTACTTCTCGTGGTGCAGCGCTCCGTCGAACTCCGTCGCGGGATCGATCAGCAGCGAGATCAACGCAGCGGAATCGCCGTCCTGCTCGCCGTAGCGTTCGACGAGCGCGCTCGACAGTCGCTGATCGCCTCCGCGAATCGCCTCGCCGATCGCACCCAGCAGCTTCTCGCGAGAGACCCTCGCCGCAGCTTCGCGGGCCTCGGCATGGTACGGCTCGGTGCGGTTCATCCCTCGCGATTGCCCGGCCGCGTGCCACGCGGCGGTCACCAGACTGGCATTGGCGTTGGCGGCATCCGTGGTGTCGGCGATACCGCGCCACGCGTTGGCGGAGTCCGCCGCATGTAGTCCCACGGATGCGCCGTGAACGCTGCCGGCGGGCTTTCCGTCCGATCCTCGCGAGCGTCCCGGATCGTGAATCAACAGTCGAACGGCGGCCAGCGACAGCGCCTCGCCGACGTCGGCGCGCGCGACGCCGGAGGCGAGCTGCGCGGCGACGTGCGCGGCCGCGTCGTCGCGGCCGGAGGTGAAGATGAAGCGCGCCAGCTCGTCGAGCTCGGCGGCCGTGAGGCGCCGGGCCTGCGCGATCTCCCGACCCAGGCCGTGGGTCTCGATCAACTCCGGCAGCAGATCGCGGATCGCCGGGGCCGGCCGACCTCGACGGCGGCGGTTCTCGTCGCGGTCGATGCACTGGCGCATCACCTGACGCAACAGAACCTGCGCGTTGCCTTCGCCGGTCAACCGCATCATATCCCACGAGCGATAGGCCAGGACGACCTGGTGCACGTCGATATTGTCGCGCACCAGCGGCTGCAACGCCGCGTAGGCCGCCTCGGGGCCGCGCGCGACGACCGCAGCCAGGGCGGCCTCGGCCGAGTCGAACTCGCCACTGCGCCCGGCCGCGAGAATTCGCGCGCGCGCGGCGGCGGCGGGCGACTTCGCCGGCTCGACGCGCCGCAGGACCTCGTCGCGGCGGCCGCCCTCTTCCTGGATGCGGCGAGCGTTACGGTGCAGCACCTTGAACAACGGCAACGCCGCTCGGTTTCCCGAGAGCTGCCGCGACATGGCGACTGCCGGTACGAGCGCCATGAAACAGTGATACCCGGTGTAGTCCTGCCCGCCGAACGTCCGCGCGTTGGCCAGCGCCGCGGCGGCGGCCAGCGTCTGCAGCTCGACGCCCGCGTCGAGGTTCGTCTTCAGCCTCGGCAGCAGACCGTCCGCCGACGACTCCTGCATCAACGACACCAGCGGCTCGAGCTTGCCGAAATCGAGTCGGTCCGATTCCGCGGCGTGCACGATCCCGAGCAGGTCGAGCTCGTCGACCGCCGCCCAACCACCGGCCGTCGCCAGCATTCCGACGCCGACCCGGCCCAGAAACTCGCGACGCTTGTATCCGCTCATATCGACACCTCCGCGTTCGACGAACGAGTCCAGCATGCAACGGATCCGCCGTGCCGGCTGTAAAGATTTGTAAAGCGGACGTTCGGCTCGGCTAGACTCTGTCGCATGCGAATCTTACACCTGACCCTGCTGTTGATCCTGTCGTCCGCGAGTTCCGCCGAAGAGCCGTGGATCGAGCAGCCCGAGGCGCCCGCGTTCTTCGCGGTCGACGTGAAGAACATGGATGACGCGATCGCCTGGTATTCGCGAACGTTCGGGACGCGACTGCTGGACGACAACACCGCGCCGGACGGCCGCTGGAGAATGGCCAACCTGCGCAGCGCCGGAGTGCAGATCGAGCTGATCCTGGACCGACGAAGCGTAGCGGCCGAGGACGGGGCCCGGCATCACGGCCTGGTCAAGGTCGGGGTCTCCGTTGCCGATGTGGCGGCGGTGGCCGACCGCGTGGAGGCCGCGACCGGCGAACGCCCGCGCGTGCTCGACTTCGCGGCACACGGAATTCGCTTGATCCAGCTGAAGGACCCCGACGGCAACACGATCCAGCTGCACTCCCCGTTGCACGAGCAGCCCGACGACCGCGAGATCTTGCTGCGGATGCATCGCGACGTGTTGCGGTTTCACGTCGAGAACGATCTCGACGGCTGGATGGCGCACGAGTCGGAGCACTACGTCAGCGCGAATGGCGGCGAGATCACGCACCCGTCGATCGCGGAGCGCCGCGCCCGGCTGCAGCCGTATCTCGACGCGACGACGTTCACCGAGTACCGCGACCTCGTCGAGCCCGAGGTCCGCATCTCAAACGACGGCACCCTGGGCTGGGTCGTGTGCCAGGTGCAGGTCACGGGCCTGCAGGGTGACGACGAGTTCACCAGCGTCTGGGCCTGGATCGAGCTGTACGAGAAGCGCGACGGCGACTGGAAACGCATCGGCAACGTCTCGAACCGGCGAGAGTGAGTGGAGGGAGATCCGGCATCGCCGACTCTCTGAGAACCCGCCGTCTAGAACGCGATCGTCAGGCCGACCAGCAGATCGACCTGAAACGCGCCGTCGCCGCTGATCTCGAAGCGGCAGCGGTTCCCGCCGCACTCGCCGTCGATCTCCATATCGGCCAGCGTCAGATAGCCGCGAGCGTCGGCGCGAAAGGCGAGGCGCTCGGTGAGCGGAACCTCGACCCCCCCGCCGCCCATGATCGAGAATGCGCGATCGCCGCTGAAGCCCGGCTGGTCGGTGTCGATCCACGTGCCTCCGACGGAGAACAGAACGAAGCCACGGAAACGCTTCGTCGACTCCGGACTGTAGTAGCTGCCCACGTGAATGTAGTCCACGTCCAGGTCGAGCGGGGCGGTCAACGGCAACAGGTCGTCGGACGAGAACTCGGTGCCCTGATGACTCCACAGGGCAACGACACCGGTCGTGGGACTCAGCTCGAAATCGAACGTGATGCCGTAGGCGGCAGTGTCGTCGACTCGCTCGTCGGAGGTCTCACCCTCGAGCTCTCCGCCGAGACGAAAGCCGAACTGCGGCGTCACGTCGACACCCGCGAGCGCGAGCCCGGAGCCCGCGGCCAGCATCAGAGCCAGCAGCACACCTGTCCTGGTCGTCGTCATGGCGCGAAATCGTAGCAGGTTCGGATCCCCGCTTCCGGTGTTAGAGTTGGTCACTCTCCACGGAAAGGCGGATCGCGATGTTGAACGATCTACCCTGGGCCTGGATCTCGATCCTCGCGGCCACGTGCATTCCAATGGCGCTGCTCTCGTCGCTGGTGGGGCTGCGGCAGAAGCTGGAGATGCCGCTCTGGTGGGGGCTGTACGCGATCTGGATCGCCGTCGTCCTGATGCTGGACATCGGCGCTCCGTTTCGCACGATCCTCATCGCCAGCACCGTGGGCGGCGTGCTGCACGGCATCACCCAGGGGGTCCTGATCGATCGTTACATCGAGAACAATCCCTGGTATGCGGATCAGATGCAGGGCCCGAAGCCGAGGATGCGGATGATGTTCGTCGTGATGGGCCTCGGCATCGGGCTCGTCTTCGGCGCGATCATGGGCGGCATCGCGTGGGGTCTCGACCGGTACCTCACCTGATCAGTGCAGCGCGCGGCCGCAGCCGTGGAACACTCGCTGGTCCAGGCTCACCGTGACGCGACTGTCGAACTTCTCGCCGCTCATCGTGTCACTGCACTCGACACCCTCGATGACGATCTCGATCGTGTGCGACCCGGCCTCTCCTCGATAGGTGGTTCGGCGCGCCTCCACATCCGACAGCGGGACCAACTGGGGAAGGACGACGCGCGATTCGTCGTAGTCGTAGCGTAGTTCGATCCGTTCCGGGCCGATCTCGAGCACCCAGCCGGGCTCGTTGCCGACGGCGCGATAGTCGACTCCCCTCAACTTGGCCTGCTCCCAGATCGACGCGCCACGATCGATCGTCTCCTGCTCGGGCGTACTCGCAGGCTCTTCCGCCGGTGGATCTGCGCGACACGCCGCGACGCACAGCGCGAGGACCAGGCACGCCGGATAGACGAGCGACCGGGTCACGGATCAGAAGCCGAAGGTGACGCCGACGCCGTAGACCCACTCGTCGTCGTAGGGTGAGATCTCGTCGTCGTCGTACGAGAAGTTGTACAGCGCCTGCGCGTAGAAGCCGGTCCTGTCGCTGATCTGCTTGTAGAAACCGGGGCCCGCGAGAATGCTGTGAAACGTGTCGCGGTCGGTCGAGAAGTCGAAGCGCAGGAACTCGTAGCTGAGGTACTCGTACTCGGCGTGGACGTAGAGCGTCGGCTTGATGTGGTAGCGCACCCAGACGTCGGCGCCGTAGTCGGTGGTGCTGCTGCCCTCCGAGAAGCGGTTGTCGTCGTGGTAGCGGAAGACCACGCCGAAGCCCACGGTCCAGTCTTCGCTGGCCTCGAAGCCCATCGTCGGCGACACCTCGATGAACTCGACGTCACCGAGACCGAAGCCCAACCCGCCACCGAACCACATGCGTTCTCCGGCCTCGACGGAACCGAGTCCCGCGATCAGAGAAACGACCAGAACGACAAGCAAATTACGCAGCTTCACGACAGCCTCCTCGATCAACACCGATCAGCATACCAATCGCTCGCGTGACGTGGCGACCGAGCGACCGGTACTATGGCACCGCAACCAAAAGGAAGGGACCTCCATGCGTAGAACACACGTCACCGTCATCTTCGGCTTGATCCTGGCGCTGGGCCCGGCGATGGCCCTGGCCGAGCCTCCGTCGGATCCCCTATTCCAGCGGCTGGGCGACGAGCACGAGGGCTTCGACCTGCAGGCCCTGCTCGGGACATTCAGGGAGGGCGGCTCCAACGCGAGCTACCAGAAGCTGTACGTGTCGGAGCAGAGTAGCTGCGTCTACTCGCTGGAGTTCAAGAAGCGGCGGGTCGCGGAGGACAGCGACGAGTTCGTGATGAAACTGGTCGAGATCGAAGGTCGCTGCCCGAACGCGAAGGGCGTGACCTGCGCCGAGGTCATCCCGGGGATCTCGTGCGACCTCAGCATGAGCCAGACCGAGGAGCTGCTGAAGGCCGACTCGTCGGTGCTTCGGCTGGAGTCCGGCTCCAACATGTACAACCGGACGCTCGACTTCAGCTACAAGACATCCGCCGGCTACGTCGATGTGCAGTTGAGGTTCCGGGCGAACTCGAAGAAGGGCAAGGTCGTCAAGAAGAAGCCGACGAACATGGTGGCCTACCGCTTCAAATAGCCGACCCGGGCTCGCCCTCGTGTCGAGCTGTAGGATCGAACGGTGAAACGCGCACTGAAGACCCTGCTCGCCGACGTCCGCGCGTGCACGATCTGCGCGGCCGCGCTGCCCCACGGCGTGCGCCCCGTCGTGCAGGTGGACGACGCCGCACGAGTTCTGATCGCCGGCCAGGCGCCGGGGCGCCGCGTCCACGAATCCGGCGTGCCGTTCGACGACCCCAGCGGCGAGCGGCTGCGCGACTGGATGGGCGTGACCCGCGCGGAGTTCTACGACCCGAAGCAGGTGGCGATCCTGCCGATGGGGTTCTGCTATCCCGGGACCGGCAAGTCCGGCGACCTGCCGCCGCGACCGGAATGCGCACCCGCGTGGCGCGCCCCGCTGCTGGATCAGCTACGCAACGTCGAGCTGACGCTGATCCTCGGTCGCTGGGCCATGCAGTACCACCTGGACGACGCACCGCGCACCGTGACCGAGGCGGTGTTGAACTGGAAGAAGAACTGGCCGACGGTGGTCGCGTTGCCGCACCCCAGCCCGCGCAATCAAAGCTGGATGAAGAAGAACCCGTGGTTCGAGGAGGAGCTGCTCCCGAAACTGCGACGACGCGTCAGGCGAGCGCTGCGCAAAGGACTCTAGCCGCGAGCACGCTCGATCCGCACCGGGACGTGTTTGTGGTACGGCGTCTTCGCCAGCGGGTCGCAGGAGGCCGACGCGGTGATGCGGTTGATCTGCGGCCCCTGAGGTGGACCACCTCGATAGCGCATCCCGTAACCGTGCGGTAGCGAAACGACGCCGCGGCGCAGGCCGTCGTCGAGGTCGACCGAGACTTCCACGCTGCCCGTCGCCGAACTGCAGGTCGCGCGGTCGTCCTGCGTCAGCCCCAGTTCCCGTGCATCCTCAGGGTGCATGCGCATTGCGCCGTTGGGGTCGATCTTGCGCCATTCGGGGTTGCGGTAGATCTGATTCGCGTTGTAGCTGCGCCGCTCGCCGGCCAGCAGCACGAACGGGTACTCGCCATTGGGCGGCGCCGTGTGGCGCAGCGACTGCAGCTCTTCGAGCATCTCGGAGATGGCGAGATGGATCCGGCCGTCGGCGGTTTGCACCAGGTCCCAGACCTCGTCGTACTCGTGCTTGCTGATCGTCACACCCGAGCGCGAGTCGAGGATGGCGCGGAACAGGTTGCCCCCCAGCGTCAGCCGGTTGCCGTCGATCCCCGCGCGTCGCACCTGCTGCGGGTAGCGTGCGGCGTAGCGCATGGCCAACACCAGCAGCGGCGCCGCAGCCGCAGCCCCGTCCGGCAGGTGTTTGCCGAGTGTGCGGTAGAGGATCGAGGCGCCGTACTTGCTCAGCTCCCTGTCCTTCGCGAACGTGCGCGCGAGCTTCGCCAGCAGGACCAGGTGCCGGGTCGCCGCCGGCTCGAGACGGGCGAGCCGTTCGAGTCCGGGGAAACGGTCGGGGATGACGCCCATCTTCTCGAGCAGCCGGGTGTAGATCTCCGCCTCGGGCAGGGTGTCGCCCTTCGCCGGAAACAGCGGATGGCGCAGATGGAAATAGTTGTCGGGAAACTCGAGGTTGAAGCCGGTGGCCTCCCACTTCTCGAATTGCGACGACGCGGGCAAGACGTAGTCGGCGAATCGCGCGGTCTCGGTCAGCGCCACGTCGACGACGACCAGCAGTTCGAGCTTCTCGAACGCTTGCTCGTACGCGTCGCTGTCGGGCCAGCTAACGGCCGGGTTGCAGCTCTCGACGAATATCGCCCGCACGCCGCCGTGCAGGATCTCGTCGGGCAGGATCGCCGGCGGATACAGGCCCGCGATCGGGAACATGCCGTGGTGCGTCGTGCGGCGTAGCGGCTTGCCGTCGATCACGTCCCGCTCGTCGGTGTGTCCGATGATCGGCAGCAGGAAAGTGTGCAGGTTGTTGCCGCCGCGTTTGCCGAAGTTGCCCGTGATCAGGAACAGCAGCTTCTCGAGATAAGAGTTGAGCGTCGAGTGCAGCGTCTGCTGGATGCCCAGGTCGATGCGTACCGTCGCCGACTCGGCGGCCGCCAGGCCGCGCGCGACGCGTTCGACGTCGGCCGGGTCCACGCCGGCGCGCTCGACGTACTCGGCGACGGGAACGTCGCGCAACACGCGCTCGAGCTGCTCGAACCCCGTGCAGCGCCGCTCGAGGAACGCCCGGTCGTGTAAGTCATTCTGTACGACGATCGCCAGCAGGGCGCTCATCAGGTACGCGTCGGTCCCGGGCCGCAGCTGGAGGTGGACGTCCGCCATCTTCGCCGTGTCGGTGCGCCGGGGGTCGACGACGACCATCGTGCGCGTGGGATCGCGGCGAATCGCCTTCAACGCATCGCGCGCGTTCGGAATGCCGTGCGCCTGGAACGGGTTCGTGCCGATGAACAGCACGAAGTCGGCATGCTCGACGTCCTCCGTACCGTGGCAGTTCTGCCGACCGAACAGCCGGCCGTTGACCCAGAAGTCGCCGGTCTTCTCCTGCGCCAGCGAGTTGTAGACGAAGCGGCTTCCCATCGCGGCCGGCAGCTGCGAGCTGTACGGCGCGCCGAGGTGATTCCCCTGCCCGCCGCCGCCGGCGAAGGCGAACGCGTCGCCGCCGTGCTCGTCGCGGATCGCGTTGAGCCGGGTCGCGATGTCGGACAGCGCAGCATCCCAGCTCACCGGCTCGAATTCGCCGTCCGGCCTGCGCCTCAGCGGGCGCGTCAGCCGGTCGTCGTGGTTCTGGTAGTAGTCGAGGCGCGCGGCCTTCTGGCAGACGTAGCCCTGCGAGCAGGGGTGCTTCGCGTCACCGCGGATGCGGGCGAAGCGCTCGCCGTCGAGCTCGACCTCGAGGCCGCAGTTGCGCGAGCACAGGATGCAGGCGGTGGTCTCGGTCCTCATGATCACAATGGTACCGCGGCACCCCGGATCGCGTAACGAATCCGGGCTCGCCGGCCGGAATCGGTGTACATTCAGCGGCAGCCTTACGTGGAGATCCCATGAGAATCGCTCGATTGCCGGTGGTCGTCGGTCTGTGCTTCCTGTTCGCACTTCCGGGAGTGTGCGAGGAGGGCCGGGTGCCGATCTTCGAGCCCGTGACGCTCGACGGAACCGCGACCACGCTGTCGAGCAAGTACGTCGTCACCCGCGACATCGCGGCCCAGGCGTTCAACGTGACGGTGATCCGCCTGATCGGAACCGGGACGGAGAAGATCGACATCGACCTGAACGGCTTCTCGCTGGCCGGGTTCCCGAACGGCGACTTTCCGCTGATCGACGCGACGAACGTCGCGAGCCTGACGATCCGCAACGGGTTCCTATTCAACCCGACGCTGCAGAACTGCGTCACGATCGACAGCGCCAGCGTCGTCGTGCTGGAGGACCTCAAGGTGCAGCAGGGCGACGCGGGCCTGTACCTGTTCCGTGTCGCCGACTTCTCCATTCGCCGCAACCAGATCAACGGCGCCAACTCCAGCGCGATCTACATCGCCAACAACACCGGCAGCCGGATCACGGGCGTCATCGAGAACAACTCGATTCGCACCGGCGGCCAGACGCCGATCCTGATCCAGGACGCCAGCGACAGCGTGCTAATCCGCGACAACCGCATCCTGGCGTCCAGCAACGCGGCCGCGATCCGGGTCAACTCGGGTCGCTCCTTTTCCATCGTTGGCAACAAGATCACCGGAGGGTCGGAAGGGATCGCCTTGTTCTCGGGCTCTGACTTCCACGTTCTGGACAACACGGTGACGAATGGTCAGTTCGGCGCCATCTCGCTGAACAGCATGTCGGATGGAGTGGTTCAGCGGAACGTGGTCAGCGACTACCTGAACGGCATCGAGCTCTCCGGCAGCTCGCGGATCAACCTGCAGAACAACAACGCCAGCAATAACTTCATCTACGGGATCTTCTTCAACAGCACCAGCGCCGACAATACGTACGGCCGCAACGTGGCCCGCGGCAACGGCGGCGGCGGCTGCGCGCCGCAGAACGCCGCGGCTCCGTGCGCAGGGCCCGACGTGTGCGATCAGGGAACGAACAACAGCTCGTTCGGCGACAACATGGGCCCCGGGCCGGGCTGCTGAGCCCACCGAACGCGGTATGCTGTGAGTGTGAGCTTCTCGCGCATCGTGCCGCTGGTCGTCGGCGTGGCCCTGTGGGCGACGCCCGCAGCATCTCGATGCCGGCCGGTGGAGGCGGGGACGTCGATCGTGACGGCCTAGCCGACGACTACGGCGATTGCTACCAGGACGACATCATCGAGCTCGAGGCGACGGATACCAGCAACCCGCCCGTCAGCCAGAGCCACTGGTACCTGGTCACCGGCGAGAACTTCACGGCCGAGGGCTCGCTGGGAGAGAACAGCGACCGCGTCGAGAGGCCGAACACGGGAGTGTGTCCGTAGGCAGCGACTCGACCGCGCTGCGGAGTCAGGGGCGCTCGTCCGAGCCGCCTGACTCCGCGTCGCGGTCGTCCAGCGCGCGGATCATCCCGACTACGTCGAGCGCGATCTCGTTCGGAACCGGGATGGTCAGGTTGTACTGCGCGATCTTCCAGCGATCGCCGATGCGCCGGAGCACGCCGGTGCCGCGGCACTCGCCGTACTTCTCGTTGTCCAGCACCTCGTCGAACCAGGCGACATCGCCGCCGCGCGAGACGACGACGTTGCGCCCGCCCTGCCGCACCACATAGGTCCAGCCGCGGCCGGCGGAGAAGTACGGCTGCGCGAACGCCTGGAACTCCTCGATCGTCCAGCGCTCTTCGGCGGCCGTGCCGAGAAACACCGCGTCCGACGTGAACAGATCGAAGTAGGCCTCACCGTCGGCGTCGGCCGCCGCACGGTGCAGCCGGTCGAGGACGTCCGCCACCTCCGACGTCGCCTCCGCACCGTGAGCGGGCGCCAGCAACAAGCCGACGAGGAGCAACAGGCACGCAGATCCGGAGTGATCTCGTCTCATCATGGGACGATTGTCTCACAGCGACGCCGCCGTCGTTACGGCCCGGCGCTTCTTGGAAAAGCGCTGCGCCAGCCGCTACCATCGACGTCCAATCGGAGGATTCACCGTGGCGCCTGCAAATCCGTCCCGCCGTCTCACCTACCTGACTCTCACCGTCGCCTTCTGCATCGTGGCCTGCCTGATCGGCTCACCCGCGCTGGCCGGCAAGGGGCTGGCGGACAAACAGACCGCCTCCTTCGGCAAGGCCGTCTACGACTCGCTGGCGGATCAGCCCGAGAGTGACAAGCACGCCGACGTCGTCCGCACGGTGGTCAAGCGACTCGTGGCACGCGGGCTGCCCAAGAAACACGGCAAGACCGAGTGGCAGGTCAAGCTCATCGACGACGAACGGCCGGACGCGATCGCGCTGCCCGGGGGCTACCTCGTGCTGACCTCGGGATTGCTGCCGGCGGCGAAGACCGAGGCGGGTCTGGCCGCGGTGCTGGCTCACCTGATGGCGCACGTCGTCGCCGGTCACGGCGCGACTCGAATCGACCAGCAGCTGCTGATGACCGGTCTGGCCACGGCCGACGAACTGAGCCTCGACCACGAGAAGTACGGGTCCACGATCGTGGGCTGTCTCGGCGCCGGAACGCTGAACGGCGTCGTGCTGCCGTTTCTACGAAACGACGAGATGGAGGCCGACGTCATGGCGCTGTCGATGATGGCCGCGGCCGGCTACGACCCCAACGCCGCAGCCGCGGCGTGGGACCGACTCGTCAAGCTGTTCGGCGACACAGGACGCCTGACCGTTCTGTCGACCCACCCGAGCTCGAACAAACGCAAGCGAGCAGCCGACGAGGCGCTGCCCAAGGCCGTCAAGACCTACGGGAAGGCGGACTATCAGTACGGCCTGGGCCTGCGTATCGACCGCTGAGTTTCGCGCGGCGTCGGACCGCCGCGGGTCAGTGTCCGCCCGTATCCCCTACCGGCTCTCCGGCGGTCACCTCGTCGGCCGTCTCGGCCGTCGCCGCGTTGACGAGCCACACCTCGAGTTGAGCCGGATCGTCCGCGTCCTCGATCTTGCCGCGCGTCTCCTTGTCGAGGTCGATGCCGCGCACCTTCAGCAAGGCGAGGATGCTCTCGGATAGACGGGCGGCCTGCTCCCTGTCGGCCTGCTCCTCGGCATCCGAGCGCCGCTGCTCGGCCTCGAGCTTGCGCATCGCGAGGTGCTCGCCCGTGGTCGCGGCCACCTTCTCGTACCACGACTTCGGGTAGCCCGGGTGCGTCACGGTGCCGTGCTCGTCCTTCAGGTTGCCGTCGAGATAACGCCACAGCAGGAACTCTCCGAGCTTCTTCCAGCGCTCGTGCACGGTCGCGGCGGTCTCGTTCGTGTAGGCCGTCAGGTAGTCTCGCGCCAGCCGCGGCGACTGCTCGTACAGAACCTGGGCCGCGGCGTCGATCCCGTCCTGGTCCGCGAGAAACCCGCTCTCGAGCTCGCGCTGGACGACCTGGATGTCCTGGATCATCTCGCTGTAGCGCGAGTACGCGTAGTTCGAGACCCAGTTGAAGACCCAGAACGCCGAGTCCCAGTTGAACTCGTCGAACGACCCCGTCCCCACGCGGAAGTTGTAGGGCACCTCGGTGACGCCGCAGTACACCGGGAAATAGACCGTGCTGAACGTGTCGTCGACGCCGAACCACAGCACGCCGCCGATCGGGTCCGGCAGCCACGAGCGCGCCTGTGCGACGAACGAGAAGCCGGTCTGCTGCGTCGAGGTCGCGCGCTCGTTGAAGAACTTCTTCTCCTCGTCACCCGTGTCCCAGGTCAGCGGTCGCCAGCGGTACGGCACCTCGTAGGGTCCCGCGCCGATGTCCTTGGTCATGTCCAGCTCCGTGCCCTCGAAGTGGTCGCGCATGAAGCCCGCCACGTCGCCCACGGTCAGCTTCTTGTCCGGCTTGATCCACAACGGCAACGGTTCGGCGCCGTCCTGGCCCAGCACCCAGTCCGCCGGGATCTTGTCCGAGGGCCGCGCGCGGTTGTACATGCACCACACGCGCGAGTCGCAGAAACGCACCGCGCCGAAGTCGTCCGGGCTGTACGTCTCCGCGAAGCTGAATTCCTCGTCGGAGCCGTCGAACCAGCCCTTGTCGCGGGCGAAGGAGATCACGTCGGGAGCGAATATCGTGTTCTTTGGGTCGTCCTGTGGAAACTGCCGGATGCGCGGCGCGTTGGCGTGGGCCGTGATGTAGCCGTCCGGCACCTTGCGCGCGACCCACACGGCGCCCTTGTTGTCGGGCCCCTTGCCGATCAGTTCCAGCAGCCAGACCTCCTCGGGGTCCGCGATGGAGAACGACTCGCCGCTGCTGTAGTAACCGTACTCGGCCACGAGATCGGTCATGATCTCGATCGCCTCGCGCGCGGTCTTGGCCCGCTGCAGCGCGATGTACATCAGGCTGCCGTAGTCGACCAGCGCCTCCGGATCGTGCAGCTCGGACCTGCCGCCCCAGGTCGTCTCGCCGATCGACACCTGGTGCTCGTTCATGTTGCCGACGACGGTGTAGGTCTCCGGCGCCTGGGCGATCTGCCCCAGGCGCTTGCCGGTGTCCCACTCGTAGACGTCGAGCAGCGTTCCCGGCGCGTGGCGTCCGGCGGGCGTGAAGTACAGCTCGCCGTACAGCACGTGCGCATCCGCCGCATACGTGATCATCGTCGAGCCGTCGACGGTGGCGCCGCGCGTGATGAGGAAGTTCGTGCAGGCCGGCGTGACGTCCACGGACAGCAGGCACAGCAACAGGGCAAGGACGAGCGACGAGGTGGTTCTGTTCATGATCGCAGTATGCTCCGTTTCGATGGCGCCCGGCTGCAGGCCGCCGTGCGCGCTCACATCGAGCGTATTATGCGGGGGCGATCGGTCCGCGCCAACTCCTGGTGGACCGCATGGGTCAGAAGGTCAGGACCAGCGCCACACTGAAGATCGTATCGAGCTCGTCCAGCGAGGCGGTCACCTTGTTCCCCAGATCCTCCGGCGGATCGCCCTCCAGCAGGGTCAACTCCTCGAGCGCCGGCACGTTGTTGAACGACCACTTCAGCGCGACCTTCAGTGCGAGCTTCTCGGTCAAGGAGGTCGTGGCCCACTGGTCCATCGTCCAGCGCCAGTTGTCGCTGTCCGCGAGGCTGTAGTTGAAGACGAAGTCGTTGCCGTACTCGGACTTACCCTTGCCGAGCTTCTTCCGGAGATTCGACGAGAGCAACACGCCGGCGAAGCTGCTCTTGACCAGCGGGAGGTCCACGAGGTCGCGCTGGTCCGTGTAGCTGATGCCGTAGTTCGATCGGAGACTGAACGTCTCGGAATCGAACCAGACGTTGCCGGCACCGCAGCTCACCACGTAGCGATTCTTGATGCCGGCGAACTCGTTACGCAGCCAACCCGCCGCCACGTACCACACCAGGGTGTCGGTGATGTTGTGATCGTAGCGGCCGACCACGTAGTAGTTCTCCGCCGTCGTCTGTGTCAGCTCGGGAACGGTGAAGTCGTCCGGTTCGCCGACCGCCACGCCGAGGTTCGCGGTGCTCTTCACCTCGAGCGCGCCGAGCTTCAACTGCAGCAACGCCTTGTCCCACTTGCGACGGGCGCTGCCGTTGAATCCCAGCGTCGTGGACTCGGAGTTGCCGGACACCTGAACGAAGCTGACCTCCGCCGTGCTGCGCCAGCCGGTATCCGCCGCCTCGCCCTCGTCGGCGAGCACGCGGGCGGGCGCAAGCCAGCAGGTGATCGCGGCCAGCAGTGCGACGAGCAGCGGTAGGCGCGGAGCGTGTACGGTCACCATCAGCGGATCCTCGCCGGCCGCGTCATCTCGCGGACCCGGACCGCGCAACGTACCTGGCCTCGTTGGCGAGTTCAACTCGCTACCGCGGAACCTCTCCCGGTACCGAGACGACCTCGCGGTCGCGGCCCACGCGGCGCGCCGCGATCGCAGCCGCAACGCCGCAGATCACCGAGGAGAGCGCCGCGATGCGGAACACTCCGTCCACGCCGAATCGACCGGCCAGCAAACCGCCGGCGACCGGGCCCACGAAGAAGCCCAGGATCGTGGCCGAGTTGGCCAGACCCGTGACGCCGCCGCGCATGCCGTCCGGCGCCGTGCGGCTGATCATCGCGTGCAGCACCGGTCCGATCCCCGCCGCCGCGAGCCCGAGCAACGCGCGCAGCATCAGCATGGACGGTATTCCCGTGACGTGCGGGTGCAGGACCAGCGCGGCCGCGGCCAGCAGCAGCGAGCCCACGAGGATCGTCTTCAACCCCAGCCGGTCCGAGACACGGCCGAGCGCCGCGGAGCCCAGCATGGTGAAGCCCGCCACGACCGCGAAGCCGACCCCCGTGACGGCTCGCGGGTCGGTCGTCTCCGAGCAGAGTTGCTCGACGTAGAGCGGGAAGATCGGCATGGTCATGCTGATGCCGACCATCGCCGCCATCAACCCCGGCAACGCCAGACGCAGACTCGGCTCGGCCAGCGCGAGGCGCATGGGCGCGGCAAAGGACGCCGCAGCCGACGAGCGCGATCGGCGCGGCTCTTCGAGCGAGATCGCCGTGGCGACCGTCACCGCGGCGATCATCACGCCGACGAGCAGGAACAGCTGCCGGAAGCTCAACATGGCCGCCAGCAACCCACCGATCGCGGGACCGATCAACCGCCCCGCCGACGCCGACGCGGCCAGCCGCCCCATCGCACCCGGCAGCTCGTCCCGCGGCGTCGAGGCCGACGTGATGGCCAGCGCGGCGGGGACGAAGCCGGTCACCAGCCCCTGGGTGAAGCGGATCGCGAAGAACTGCCCCGGCGACTGTACGAACACGAGCAACAGGTTGACGAGCGTCAGACCGACGAGCGCGCGGACGACCATCTTCTTGTGCCCGTAACGGTCGCCGACCCAGCCCCACACGGGCGACATCAGCGCCGCCGCCAGGAAGGGTCCGGAGAAGACGAGGCCGGACCAGCGCTCGAGCGTGCCGCGATCGGTCATCCCCAGATCGCGCAAGATAAATGGAATCAACGGGATGACGATGCCCATGGCCGAGATCGTCACCAGCTGACCGGCGGCGAGGACTCTCAGGTTGCGCTGCCAGGTGCCGGACTGCATCGAGGCAGTTTACGCCAGGTGATTCGGCTGACGGGCGGAGCCAATTGGCGTAAATAAGGAAGGCCCCGTAACGTGCGGGGCCGAGGGAGTCGAAACTGATGAAGCGTCTACTGTCGTTTGCCGCCGCGCTCCTCATGCTGGGTCTCGGGCTCGGCGCCGCGCAGCGATCGAGTGAATCGAGAGCGCCTTCCGGCGACAGGCCGCCCGTGGGGCTGGATCTGGAGTTCGTGGCCGGCGTCCACGCGCCGATCCCGGTGGCCGCGGGAGAGACGTTCTTCGTCGACAGCATGACTCTGCGCACGGCGGTCTTCGAGGGTGGAGCCGGCAGCGCGGTGAAGAAGCTCCGCGAGCAGTCCGCGTTCCGCCGTCTCGACTGGACCGGCCTTGAGCTGGAACGTCGCGACTTCCTGCCGAACCCGGACGGCACGTGGGAACTGGAGCAGTTCTTCTACAAGGCGGGCTGGATGGGCGGCACGCACCAGTTCACGGTGGTTGTCAGGGACGCCGCCGGGCGCGCCCTGTCGGACCGGGTCGAGATCGAATCGACGCCCGAGTGGCCCGCGCCGGCCAGCGAGGCGTTCGCCACGCGCAGGTTCGCGACGCTGGCCTTCGGCCACGACATCCTCCAGTGGGCGAACCCGTTCGACGCCCACTACTCCGCCGAGAGCTGGGCGCAGTTCCGCAACGGCGTTCCCGGCGACCGCACGTTCGTCATTCCGCGAGGCGCCGACCGGCTCGAGGTCATGTGGAACCAGATGCCGGGCCACGTCTTAAACGTACCGCTGCAGCCCGTGACCCAGGCCGCGTGGGACTACGGCTTCGACATCCTCGTCGACCCCTCGCCGCCGGCCAACGGCGCGTACCACGTGCCGGGCGAGACGGTCGGGTTTCGCCTGACGTTCACGGACGGGCAGGGCTCCGCGTTGCACGAGGCGGGCTCGCTGCCGACGTACGCCGACTTCGTCTCGGGACAGATTGCCTCGGGCCTGCAGTACTACAACTTCTTCCCGGCGATCGTGTACTACCGCGACAAGAACCGCGAGGGCGTCCTGCTCGCGTCCTTCGCCGGACCCTCGCACCGCGTGCGCCAGACGCACGAGGCGATCCCGCTGTCCGCGTTCCTCGAGCAAGACGTCCAGGTCGGCGCCGAGACCGAGGAGCACGGCTACTCGAACCAGTGGCAGATCGTCCCGCCGGCGCCGGTCGTCTTCGGCGGGCCGGGCGTCTGGTCGACGCCCGTCTCGGACACCGTCGAGTTCGAGATTCCGCCGGACGCCCTACCGGGAAGATACGACTTCGCGATCAAGGCCCGGCGCGTCTTTCTCGGTCAGGAGTCGCTCGCGACGACCGTCGTTTCGGTCGAGGTCGGCGATCCCGCGCTTCCGCTGGACGAGGCCGTCGAGCCGCTCGTCGGCAACTGCGAGAGCTGTCACGAGGGGATCTTCGACCTGTCGCGCATGCTGCACTACAACGGCGACACGGACACCTGCACATCGTGTCACCTGCCGCTCGGTTTCGAGACCAACAACCTCCTCCCGTATCGGATCCACCGCATCCACTGGCTGGCCGAGCGGTACACCGAGTCACGCAGGAAGTGCGGGGTGTGCCACCTGAACCCCACGCCCGAGGTCGAGGACAACGCGCGCTGGCTCGTGTGCACCGGCTGTCACGACCCGTTCGAGGCGCACGACCACCTCAACTACGCCGGGGATCTGAGCTCGTGCGCGGACTTCCACTGCCATCACGCCGTCAACGAGATCATCCACGATCACCGCACCGACTGAGTTCGCCTGACCCGTACCCGCGTCAATCGGGGGATGCCTGCGACGGGTCGGGGCGTGTTACGATCGAGCCAGCCGTAACCCGACGGAGGACGATCCATGTGGTGCGCTTCTCCGCGGCGGGACCGCGCGTATCGGGCCGGGCGACCGATGGTGTCCTTGATGCAGTCGCTGATCCTGGTCGCGTGGGTCGCCGTCGCGACTTCCCCGACGAAAGCGGAGTGCCGTCCGGTGGAGGATCGCGCCTGCGCGATCACGCTGCACGGCCGCGGGGCCCCGTCGGTTTCAAAGAGCTGCCTGGCGGAGGCCTGGGGCGAGCATCTCGCCTTCCGGCTGCCGGAGCGCTTTGCCGACGCCAACCAGGACAACTGGCACGAGACCGTCCTGCAGCTCGATCTGCCCGCGGAGCACGGGTGCAGCTGCGCGGTGCTGCGGCTGCACCATGCCGGCCTCGACGGTTACAGCGCGGACGTCGGCAACTCACCGACGAGCGACGGCAACGGCGGCGACCTGTGGACCACGCGGCACGACGCCGAGCTGGACATCCTCAGAGGACGCCTGCGCGTGTTCTCGGCCGAAGCTCCGAAGGGCTCACCGGTCGACTTCGAACGGCTTCTCGAACTCACGCTGCACGACGGCGAGGGCATGATCGAGATCGAGATCTGCGATCAGGCGCTGGACCTCGTCGTGGCCCCTGCGGGTGTGCCGACACCCTGGCGCAGCTCTCTGCGCGCCGAGGCGACACAGGGTCTGTTCGCCCTGGGGCGGCCGACGGAGCCGGACGGCGTCCCCTCGCACCACGTCTTCGCCGCGTTCAACCGCGTGATCCACGCGCTCGGCGACCGTCCGACGCAGGATCGCTTCGGCTCGGGCATCGTCAAGGTCGAGCTGTTCCTGACGCCCTGATCGCGTCCGCCCCGAGGTCCACGAGCCAGATCGGGTCGTCGGAGGCAAGGACGGAGTAGAAGATCTCCCGTCCGTCTCCCGAGACGGCGAACGAGACCAACCGATTCGGCTGCACCGACAGCAACGGCCGCGTTCGACCCGATCGCGTGTCCAACAACCGGACGCCGTCGGCGCCACGCACCAGCAGACGCCTGCCGTCGTCGAGCCAGCGCGGCTGCTCGCCCGCCTCCCCGAACCGCCGGTAGTTCCCGTTCTCGACGGAGTACACCACGATGCCGTTCGACTCTCCCGCGATCCACTTCCCGTCGTGCGACCACGCGCCGGGCGCGAACTCGCCGCCACCCGGGAGAGACGGCAGCCGAGTCGGAACGTGCGGGGGATCGAGGTCGATCACGTACGCGCCGCGACCCTCCACGGCATACGCGATGCGGGCGCCGTCGGGAGACCAGACCGGAGATCGGGCTTCCTCCACCAGGCGTACGACGTTTCTGCCCCGGCGGTCCGCGACCCACAGGCCGTGCTCCCCGTCGCGAGTCGCCTCGAACGCGATCCGAGCGCCGCCGGGCGACCAGCGGGGATCCCGGATCTCGTCGGGCGCTTCGAGCAACAACGTAGGTTGCGGGCTTCCGGCCGTCAGCAGAAACAGCCGTCCCCCACTCTCCTCGTTTGTCGTGAAGACGAGGTCTTCCCCGGCCGGCGAAACGTCGATCATGCGCGCGCCGTGCGGGATCGAGTCGATCACGCGTGTCGGAGGTACCGCCGGCCGGCCGCCGTCCCGATCGACGGCGAGCCGGAAGATCGCGGTCGAATCGACGAAGTAGGTCCAGGCCAGCCGCCCGCCACGCGCAGCCGAGAGGTGGAACGGTGCGGCCATCAGGCCTCGACTCAGCCGTCGCGGCTCGCCGGCCACGGCTCCCGTGGCCTCGTCGATGGTGATCGACCAGAGATCCGGATGACCTCCACGGTCGCTGCCGAAGTAGAGTCGCGACCCGTCCGGAGACCAGACGGGGTACCACTCCTCCGCGTCGTCCTGCGTGATCGGCAACCGTTCCCCCCCGTCGATCGAGATCGTCCAGATGTCCGTACGCCCCCCGTGCGTCGAGACGACCGCAATGCGCCGCCCGCCGGGTGACCAGGCGGGGAACGCGGCCCGCATGTTGGTCAACAGCCTTGTCTGACCGCTGTCGAGGTCGAGGATGCGGACCGGACGCCCGATCGCGAGCCGGAGGTCCGTCGTCTCGGTGTAGACGATCGCTCGTCCGTCCGGCGACCAGGAGTGCTGGCCCACGGCGAGAGGAAAGGTCTCGATGGACAGGTCATCGAGACGCGCGACGGCGAACCGCTTCGCGAATCCGAAGCTCAGGTGCTCGGCGTCGGGTGAGAAGGCCATGGCTCCGTGTCGCGGACCCGGATACCGGGCACCAAGGACGGAGGGGTCGGGGTTCAGCGTACGGACGTGGCCGGATTCCAGATCTTCGAGATACATCTCGCCGACCCCGTCCCGGTGGGCGGTGTAGACGACGCGCCCGCCGTCCGGAGTGAGAACCGCCTGCGGCTTCGAACCGCCCGCGGGCGACAGCGTGCGGTAGCTCCCCCGGATCAGGCCGGACGACCATCCGCGGGTCGGCGGGGGTGCACCGGATCTGCTGGCGAGGAGCAACAGCGCGCCGGCCAGGATCGCGACGCTCAGCGCGACGCCTCCCCACAGCATCCAACGTGGCACGACGCGCTCACCGGGATCCGCCTCGAGCGGCCGACCGCCGAGAAGACGATCGAGGTCCTCCGCCAGCGCCGCTGCCGACGGATAGCGTCGGTCGCGGTCCCGGGCCATCGCACGTTCGCAGATCGCGACCAGCTCGCGCGGGATGTCGCGCGCGACCCGTGCGAGCGGCTCCGGATCCTCCGCGGCGAGGCGCCGCAGCACGACCGCCGCGGTGCCGCTTCCGTACGGCGGCGACCCGCACAGCGCCGCGTACAACACGGCACCCAGCCCGTAGACGTCGCTCCGGCGATCCACCTCCTCGCCCAGCGCCTGTTCCGGAGCGAGGTAGGACGGCGTGCCGACCATGTGGTGCGCTGCGGTGATCGACGCGCTGTGGACGTCGTGCACGAGGCCGAAGTCCGTGATGCGCGCCCTTCCGTCGCGATCGATCAGCACGTTGTCCGGCTTGACGTCGCGGTGGATCATCCCTGCGTCGTGTGCGTGCTGCAACGCGCGCGCGATGTCGCGGACGATCCTCGCCGCCGCGCGCGGTGGAAGCGGTCCGCGTTGCAGTCGGTCCTGCAACGAGCTGCCCTCGATCAGCTCCATGGCGAAGAACAGGACGCCCTGCGAGTGTCCGCTGGCGTGCACGGGGACGATGCCGGGGTGGCGCAGTTGTGCGACGCTGCGCGATTCGCGCAGGAAGCGCAGCGCCATCCGCTCGTCCAGGGCCGCGCCCGCGGGCAGCACCTTGACCGCCACGCGGCGCCCCAGCGACTCCTGCACAGCCTCGTAGACGACGCCCATCCCGCCGCGACCGATCTCGCGCACCAGCCTGAACTCGCCCAGTGTCGTTTCGGGAGACAGGTCGACGTCGAGCGACCGGTCCACCTCTCTCGCCTCGCGCTCGGCGTCACGGCCGACGGCTTCTTCCAGGTCCCCGCTGTCGATCAGCACGTCGGCGAGGCTCTGGCCCGGGTGTTCCCGGTCGCGCTCCCGGGCGCACCGGTCCACGGTTTCCTTCGAGACCAGCCGGCGGGCGACGAGGAAGTCCGCCAGGATCGACTCTTCCCGGCTCAACACGGCGTCAGGGCTCCTGCTGCCTTAGCTTGGCGTAGAGCGTCGTACGATCGATTCCCAGCATCCGCGCGGCGCGCGTCTTGTTGTTTCCCGTCGTCTCCAGCGCGCGGCGGATCGCCTCCGCCTCGACCTCGCGCAGCGTCCCCGTCGCACTCCGCTGCACCGTCGGTTGCGACAGTTCTGCCGGCAGGTGGCGCTCGTCGATCTCGGTCCGCCCCAGCACGGCCAGCCTGCGCAGCACGTTGTCCAGCTCGCGCACGTTGCCCGGCCAGTGGTAGGCCAGAAGCCGAGCCATCGCCGCGGGCGTGAGGTTCGGCCGCGCGTCGTCTCCGCCTCGTCGCGGCATCAGCTCGCGCACGAACTGCGGCACGTCCTCGATCCGGTCGCGCAGCGGCGGAAGGTGGATGCTGAGGACGTTGAGCCGGTAGTACAGGTCGCGGCGGAACTCCCCCTGCTCGACGCGCTTCGCGAGGTTGCGGTGCGTCGCTGCGATCACGCGCACGTCCACGCGCGAGGTCCGGCTGCCACCCACGCGGCGGATCTCTCCCGACTGCAGGGCGCGCAGCAGCTCGGCCTGCATGCGCGGACTCATCTCGCCGACCTCGTCGAGGAACAGCGTGCCCCCGTGGGCCAGCTCGAGCAATCCGGCGCGGGCGCGGTCGGCGCCGGTGAAGGCTCCGCGCTCGTGACCGAACAGCTCGCTCTCGAGCAGGGTCTCGGACAGGCTCGCGCAGTTGACGGCGACGAACTCCCGCTCGCCGCGCGCGCCCGTGTCGTGGATCGTGCGCGCGACGAGGTCCTTGCCGGTGCCGGTCTCCCCGTACAGGATCACCGGCTCCTCGGTGGGGATGATGAGGTCGAGCTGGCGATACACCTCCTGCATCGCGTCGGAGGCGCCGATCAGCTCGCGATAGCGCAGGCGCCGGTCGGCGCCCGAGCGTTGCAGTCGAATCGTCTCCTCGGCGGCCTCGAGAGCGCGGTTCGTCGCGGACTGCGTCCGGGCGGCGGCAAGCGACGCCGCCGCCTGCGCGGCGAAGACCTCGAGCAGCTTGCGCTCGGTCTCGCGTGCCAGACTGCGCCGCTCGCGCCGGTCGAGGTACAGCACGCCGATCGTCCCCAAACTGCCGGCGATGGGCACGCAGGTCACGTGGCGCACCCCGAGCGCCGAGAGGCTGCGTGTCGCCGGGTGATCGGTGTCCAGCTCCGCCACCTCGAGGAACTCGACGCGGCCGGAGCGGCAAACTTCTTCGATCAGCGAGCGGCTGACCTCCAGCGCGGGCTCGGCCACGGTGGAACGATCGAGGTTCTCCGCCGCCGCGAACTCGAGCTCGGCGCCGCGCACCAGCACGACGAAGCCGCGATCCGATCCGGTCAGGGCGATCGCCTCGTGCAGGAAGATGCGCAGCAGCTCGTCGCTGTCCGTGGTCCCTACCATCCTCTTCGACAAGCGGATCAGCGGCGCCAGTCGGCCGGCATCGAGCGCGTCCTCGCTCGGTCGCAACGACCGCGCCCGGTCGACGTCACCGCGGGTGAGCGCCTCGACCTCGCCCGAGATCAGCGACGCCAGGGCGTCCGCCGCCGGCGAGTCCGTGTCCGCGCCCGAGCGGAAGTCCTGCAGCGCGTCGCTCAGGATCTCCGCCGCCTCCTCGGATCGGCCCTCGTCGCGATGAACGCGGGCCAGCTCGAGCCTCGCACGCCAGGACTCGCCCGGTTCGTCGGCGGCCAGTCGTTGCATCAGCTCCCGCGCGCGCCGGCGACTCTCGTCGGATCCGTCGGCGGCGAGCAGGCGGACCAGGGCGAGCTGCAGCGTCGGACGCTCGCCCGCGGCTCCCTCGCCGGCTGCCGCCAGCGCGGTCTCCAGCATCCGCACCGCGTCGGCGGTTCTGCCACGGAGACCCAGCGCGTACGCCTCCTCGACGACGCGCTCGCGCTCGAGACGCCTGTTCATCGCAACCCACTTTCGGTTCGCCCGATGTTGCACCGAGTCTACCCCAGGTGTGGGGAAATCCATCGACGTTGGATTCCACCACGGTCGGAAGCGGATTCATCAACCTGGGTAGGGTGTCGAAAGGGTCGATTTCACTGGGTTTCTTCGGTTTGCCGGGTTTCCCGACTCGCGGCACGGGCCTTGCCATGGGTGTGGTGTGCCGGCCCGCCGCCGTAGGGGAATGCCATGGAGAACATGAAGAAGACGCTGTTCACGATGTTGTTGCTCACCGGGGTTGCCCTGGTTTCGACGGGGCCGGCTACGGCGCAGTCGGGCTTACGCATCATCGAGTACTCCGTCGATCTGACGTCCTGTCCCGAGCCGCAGGAGTTCCGGGTGCTCGTCGCGTTGCCACTCGGCGAACCGACCGAGTTCTACCAACTCCGCGTCAGGTTGGATCCGTTGCATGAGTGGGCGGTGCACTCTCCCAACGGCCCGCGCGATTTTGTGGTCCACAGCAGCAGCGTCTTCTACGTCGACGAGCAGCCCTACAAGGACTTCCGTTTCGACGTGATGGTCGACTGCGGCGCGGAATTCCAGGTCGGTACCGACCTCTACAACGAGTACGACGTCCTCTACTTCGGTGACCCCGTCCCGAACGTACCGACGCTGCTCGATCCGTACCAGATCGTGCAGGCGAAGCTCGTCGCGCGAACCGGCGACTACCCCGGCGTGCCGGGCTCGACGGTGACGCGGCCGGTCGAGGTTAGCAATCCCGGCCCGGTGCCGATCACCAGCTTCACGGTGATCGACGAGAACGGCTCGGCGATCAACACCCTGACGGATAACGGATGGGAGCCCACAACGACCGGCGGCACGCTGGGCGTCACGCTTGACGATCCCTTCTGGCCCGGCCAGGAACCGCCCAAGTTCGACGAAGTCGTTGCGGTCAAGGAGTGCCCCGACGTCGGCGACGCACACTCGACCTTCAGCATGGACTGCGGCGAGCTGGACGACTCCTGCAACGTCGGCGACACGACCACTCCTGCCAACGTCTTCGTGCCGCGGCGCCGGGCGGACCTGGTGCTGACGATGCCGGGCGGGGACCAGACCGACATCTGCTGGGCCAACCGGACCGAGGGCCACGAGTTCGAGGCCACGCTGCTCAACCGGGGCGACG
This sequence comes from bacterium, assembly GCA_024226515.1. Lineage (GTDB taxonomy): Bacteria > Acidobacteriota > Polarisedimenticolia > Polarisedimenticolales > Polarisedimenticolaceae > JAAELQ01. Next base: position 17,723 of record JAAELQ010000265.1, on the reverse strand, counting down.
CGCCGGCCCGGGACGTCAAGATCAAGCTCGAGACGATCCCGTACTGGCGAGACCCTACGTCGGGCTTCTCGACGATCGCCCCGGATTCGATCGAGCTGGTGGACCCCTCGTCGGGCAACGTCGTCCCGAACGGGCTGACCGTGACGTCGTCGCTGAGCGGGTGGCCCTGCGACCCGCAGCCCGGCTGGCGCCGCGCCGACGTCGACGTGACCGTCCCGGAGCTTCCGCCCTCCGGCGGTCAGCCGTGGAAGATCCGCTGGAAGACCAACACCTGTTGCCCGTCCGACCCGTACAACGCGAATCTGAGCGACGAGGCGCGGCACACCTACCTGCGCAAGGACCGCTTCAAGATGACGGTCCGGTACAAGGACGACCCGTGCTCGGAACTCGAGGCGAATCCAGTGGTACGTCAGATGGCCGGTAGCGTCGCCATGGTGGCGCAGTTCCAGGTACCCACGGAATCGATCCCGCCGTCTCCCCCTCCTGCGCCACCCAAGGACAAGCCGCATACATCGGCCTATCTCTGGGGGGAGGATCTGAACGCGCGCGACCCCCTAGACAACACTCCGGCGCCGGTCCAGGGCGATCGCGCCTGGATCAAGTTCAAGAACACGACGTGGGCACTCGAGGGCGACGGCACGCAGACGCTCGAGGTCGTCTACCGGCTGGACCGCGGCCTGAACTACGAACCGTTCGACCCGGGCGATCCCGACCCGCTGTGCGCGCCGAGGGGCGAGTGCCTGCGGCTGGTCAGCAACAAGGACAACCCGTCGCTTTCGAACGATCCTCACGTGTGGCACCCCGACAACGTCGACGTCCTCGGCGGAAACATCTGCAAGCTGCCGCAGGGCAATCCGGGGCAGCCCTACCTGTGCAGCGACGAGGTGACGCCGTGCCTGAACGACAACGACTGCCTGGGGGTGGGCGGGGACTGCCGCTACGCCGCGATCGTCAAGGCCCAGTTCTCTTTCGACCCGTCCGGCGTCGAGTTCTCCACGGAGCTCCCGGACTCGTCCAACCCCTGGGCCAGGAGGCACCTCAACGGCTCCCACTTCGAGATCAAGGTCAAGGGCTGCTGCCCCGCGCCGGAGAGCAGCAAGATCGAGCACAGCGTCTACTACAGCCCGACCAGCGACGAAGAGTTGTGCGCCCCGCCGTGCGACCTCGAGGTCAACTTCCACAACAGCTATCCGGCCGAATCCGAGGTCGGCAGCGACATCGCGGTGATGTGCCCCGGCTGCCAGCGCAAGGCGCTGTACACCGAGTTCTTCCACATGGAGCGCGAGGACGCGTCGTTCGGTGACCCCGACGCGGACAACGACGGCGACCCCGAGCCGGGGCCGTTCGAACCGGGCGACCGACAAAAGGCGATCGAGGGCGACGTGCTCGTCGGCACGCTCGAGAGCTACATCAACTTCGCGACGTACTACCACCCGCAGGGTACGTTCGAGCCGCGGTTCGGCTACTACTACCAGCACATCACTCCTACGAATCGGCTGGTCGCTCTGGGCGCTGAAGTCGAGCTGACCGACGTCTCCTCCGGAGACCCGCCCTACAAGTTCACGATCCCGGGCGACCCCAATGTGTTGACCGACTGGTGGTTCTACGACTTCAGCGAGGAGGAGCTGCCGGCGTACCCGGGGACACGGCAGGTCCCCACGGGCTATCGCTACGGGCACGGGGACCTGATCACGTTCCGCACGCGGTACCGGGTGACAGGGATCCCCGAGATCAGCGATGTCGGTTTTGTCGAAGAGGTCAAGGTGAGGAACCTGGCCTACGTGGCCCTGGAAGAGTACGCCCGATTCGAGACGGACCCGGTGAATTGCCCTGACACAGTGTGCCCGCCCCCGTTCCGATCGTGCGACCCGACGACCTGCCTGCCCGACCCGGACGTCACGTGCTGCACGGGGCCGGAGTGCGTCGACCTCTGCGACACCTGCAAGGAAGACTGCGACGGCACGGTGCGCTACAAGTGCTACGAGCTGCCGGGCATGTTCAACCTCGTCGGCTGGGACTACGAGATGGACGTGGGCACCGCCGTGAGCGACCGCTGCCTGTGGAGCGGCAAGCCGTGCCAGGCCCCCCAGGACTGCGACGTCGGCGCCGGCGAGCCGTGCGGATACGATCTCGGCGCCCGTTGCGCCTGGAGCGGCAATCCGTGCAACGGCGCCGGCGATTGCGACGTCGGGATCGAAGAACCGTGCGGGTTCGCCATGGAGTGCCACACGGACCTGACGTTCGACAACCGCTTCGCGGTATCGGCGCGCGGCGTCGGGCCGCAGCACTTCGACAACGAGTACCGCTATCTGGGCCGCGTCACGACGCAGGAGCTCGATGTACCGTTGGGATACGGCTACGATCCGCCGCCCGCCGAGCTGTGGGTCCAACGCACCGGAGTACCCGGCGCGCCCGTCGAGGAGCCGGCCATTCCTCCGCTGCTCGTGAGTCCGGACCTGCTCTCCCCGGACATATTCGAGATCTACAGATACTATCCACCCTTCGGCACGGACTTCTCCGACCCCGACGAGACGAGTCATCTGCAGCTGAACCTCCCGCTGGAGACCACCTGCGAGGTGGAGGACGCCGTGCACGTGGCGTCGAGCAACGACCCGGCGATCCGGGGGACGGCCACCTACTTCAACAAGACGAACCCACAGGTCGAGACCCGGGACATCGACGAAGCCTGGTATCGCTTCCTGGACCCGGACACCGGGAACTTGCCGACCGACACGAAGTGCGAGGCAACCGACCCGACGTCGAAGATCTGCTGGCACGTCCAGGTGCCGAACAACGGACTGGCGCACGCGCCGCACATCTTCCTGCACGCCTCCTCGCAGGACCGATCGGTAGGCAACAACCTGCTGACGTTCAACGACGTGACCGACGAGGTCGAGGCCCTGATCGCCGACGGCCTACCCGTGCCGTGCGACGAGCTGGGGACGGGTGCGGAAGCGTGGACACTCGGCGAGCTGTACGAGCCGCCCGAGCCGGAGCTCGGCTACAAGGAGATCCGCTGGTTCGAGGTGTGCGCCGACTTTGTCTGCGACCCCGAGAACAAGCGCATCCTGACCCTCACGCCGGGCTGGGGCTGCGATGCGCGCGAGGGTGCTCTCGAGGACTACCCGTGCGAGGACGAACTGGACCCGGTCGACCTGACGGTGCAGCCGCGCGACGTGGAGTGGCTCGTCCACCAGCCGAGCATCGATCCTCCGAACTCCGGGCTGTGCGATTCCGTGGCCGTGACGGTCAAGGTCTCGAGCACCGGCCTCAGCACGCTGCCGCTGGCCGGCAACTTCGTGCTGGTGACGCTGCCGGCGGGCGTGGACCACGTCGAGGGCGCGACGCTGAGCTACCACGGCGGGCCCGCGCTGCCGACGCTGGAAGAAGAGTGGGACCTCAACACGCTGTACTACTACCAGATCGACGGCCAGGGACAGGTCCCACTCGACGGCATGCCGCCGAGTTCGTACTACGAGCTCACGTTCAACGTGCAGACCAACTGCGGCCAGCTCGCGAATCCGCAACCCATCGACGTCTTCTTCAACGCGAACCGCTACTGCGGCGATCCGCTGACGCTCACGAAGCAGGTCACGCTGCTCCCCGCCGGCCTACCCGAGCCCGGAACGATCGACATCGACGTCGACGTCGACGAATTCGCCGGCTGCGACGAGACCGAGACCGTGACGGTCACGCTGACCAACAACGGGACGCGTACCACCGGTGACCACGACGACCTCAGCATCATCGTGCCCGCCGAGTTGACGCCGGGCAACTTCTCCCCCGTCGAGCCGCTGATCGTCCAGATCGGTGGGGGCCCGAGACAACTGCTGTGGTCGATCCCCCCCGGGGTGGGGCCCGGAGAGACGACGGTCTTCAGCTTCGAGATCACGCGCGACCCGGAGGACTGCGGGCCGTTCGAGCTGGCGGGGTCGACGGTCGTGACGCACGTCGAGTGCGGGGCGACGACCTGTCCCTACGCGGTCACGACGGGTGTTCTGGATCCGCTCTCCATCGGTTGCATCGTCGGCTGCGACGAGTGCTTCGAACCGCCCGACGACATGGTCGGCTGGTGGCCACTGGAGCCGATCTGGATCAGCGACTACATGTGGATTCCTCCCGTGACGACGGAGGTGATCCACGGCCACACCGGCAACGTGTTCGGGTCGCCCTCGGCGACCTTGGGCAAGGTCGGCGGAGCGGCCGATTTCGACGGCGTCGACGACTTCGTCCGTGTGGCGGACGCGGACGAGCTCGACATCCAAGGCACGGGCGGCGGCGACGGGGGCGACTTCACGATCGACGCCTGGATCCTGGCCGACGGCGCCGGGGCGGGCCGGACGATGTGGATCGTGGACAAGCTGGCACCGGCGAGCGGTGGAGGCTTCCGCGGCTACGCGCTGTACCTCGACTCGCAGGGTCTGTTGACGCTGGCCTTGGCCGACGGCACGGTGCGCAGCTACAGTGGCGGTTTCCCACTCTACGACTCCTGGTACCACGTCGCCGCGACGGTCGAGCGCGACCCGTTCGAGGTCACGTTGTACGTCAACGGCGTGCCGCTCTCCTTCGACAGCCCCGAGCTCGGAAGCGGAAGCCTGGCCAATTCCCTGCCGCTGAACATCGGACGGAGCAACCTGGCCGACGGCGACTTCTTCGACGGCAAGATCGACGAGGTCGAGCTGTTCCAGCGGGCGCTGAGCGAGGACGAGGTCGTCGGCATCTGGGCCGCCGACGAAAAGGGCAAGTGCCCGTGCACGCCGCCGCCGTACGGCATGACGGCGTGGTGGACGCTCGACTCCAGCCCGCCGCGCGACGAGCTGAACCTGAACCACGGCACGATCCACGGTGCGCCGCAGCAGGACCAGGGCGTGGTCCGGTCGTGTCTCGAGTTCAGGGACGATGGCGACTACGTCGAGGTCGCGAACGCCGACGAGCTGAACTTCGGCGAGGGCAGCTTCAGCATCGACGCCTGGATCAAGACCTGCCGCCCCCCCCAGTGCGAGGGCGATCCGGTTCAGCGGATCGTCGACAAGATGCACCCCGACGGGACACCGGAGGGCTACAACTTCTTCCTGCGCAGCGGCAAGCTCAGACTGGGCATGGGCAACGACGACTCGAGTACGCACGTCTTTGTCTCAAATCACGACGTGGACGACGGAGAGTGGCACCACGTCGCGGTCACCGTCGAGCGCGAGACCGCACCGCACGAGGTCCTGTTCTACGACAACGGAGCTCTCGTGGCCGGCCCGTTCACGCCGCCATCCGGCAGCATCGACAGCCCGGAACCGCTGCGCATCGGCCGCCAGGTCGTGGGGCAGGACGCGCACGCCTTTACGGGGTGGATCGACGAGGTGGAGCTGTTCGATCGCGCGCTGGCGGCGCACGAGATCGAGGCGCTGTTCGACGCGGGCAGCCTGGGCAAGTGCCGCGGGCCGTGCAACGACCCGATCGACACCGACAACGATGGCTGGGGCGACTCCTGCGACAACTGCCCCGCGGACTACAACCCGAACCAGCTCGACCTGGACTACGACGGCGTCGGTGACGAGTGCACCGACTTCGACGTCGACCAGGACGCGGTCGACAACAGCCTGGACAACTGCTCGTTCAAGTGGAACCCGGGCCAGGAGGACGGCGACGGGGACGGCGTCGGCGACGTGTGCGACGTCTGTCCCGCCGCTGCCGACCCCGGTCAGGCCGACACCGACGGCGACGGCGTGGGAGACGCGTGCGACAACTGCGGGCAGCTCTACAACCCGACGCAGTCGCAGCAGGCGTTCCCCGAGACCGTTCTCGCGCCGAGCAAGACGCTGCTGGACTGGCCCACGCCCTACGACCACGGCTGGGTGCGAGGACCGCTGGCATCCGTCGGCAGCTACGCCGTACTCGACAGCGGCTCCGGCGTGTCCGGCAACACGCTGGCGATGCCCGCAGCGCCGGCCGCAGGCGAGGGTTTCTACTACCTGGTCTCGCTGCTGACTCCGTGCGGAAGCTGGCAGACCTGGGAGGGGGGTGAATGGCTGCGCGACGTCAACCTGCCGCTACCGTGACCCGGCGTCGTCAACGGGCTCGCGCAGCCAGGCCAACGCGAGATCCATGTCGCGGAACACCTCGGTCTGTGCGTTGTCCTGAGCTCGGAAGACCTCGAACATCCGACCCAGGCCGAACTCCGGATCGGTCGAGAAGACCAGCGCAGTCCTCAACCGCACCGACGGGGCCGCGACGCGCACGAACGTGGCGAAGGAAAAGACGTCGTCGGCATCGACTTCGAAACGTGCATTGCGCATGTCCCACAGGATGCGCAGGTCGGGCCCGTCGACGGCATCCCACATCGTAGTAACCGCGCGCTTCAGGTCGTCGAGGTTCAGCGTGCCGGCGGCGGTGCCGACGGCCACTCCTTCGATCGAGTCCAGATCGAGGGTCAGCTGCATGACGTGCTCGCTCCGGGTTGCCCGCCCCCATACTACCCGGAGAGCGGTCCTTCGGTTGCAAGATCCGTCAACGCGCCGCCCGGAGCTTGTTTCCTTGTGTATTCTCTCCGGGCATCAATGGAGGAATCATGAGCACGGAGCGACCCACACCCGAGCGAATCTTCGGCCTGATCAACGCCTACCGCAGCTCGCAGGCGCTGAAGGGCGCCCTGGATCTGGGGCTGTTCACGGCGCTGGGAGCCGAGAGCAAGAGCGCGGCCGAGTTGGCCGACCGGGTCGGAGCGGCCGAACGCGGTGTGCGCATCCTGTGCGACTTCCTGACGATCGAGGGCCTGCTCGAGAAACACGACGGCGAGTACCGCGCGAGCGCCGACGCCGCCCTGTTCCTGGACGAGGGATCGCCCGCGTACGTCGGCGCGGTCGGGAAGTTCATGCTCGAGAGCACGGCCTTCCACAGCTTCGCCGACGTGGCGGGGATCGTGCGCAAGGGCGGCACGTTGCTGGAGGGCCAGGGGACGGTGGAGCCGAACCACCCGTTCTGGATCGACTTCGCGCGCAGTATGGTGCCGGTGATGCAACCCTCGGCCGAGTTCATCGGCGAGCTCGTGACTCGTGAATACTCCGCGGACCGGCCGCTGCGTGTCCTGGACGTCGCAGCCGGTCACGGCATCTTCGGCGTGCATGTGGCGAAGCGTCACCCGAAGGCGGAGATCGTCGCGCTGGACTGGCCTGCCGTCCTGGAGGTCGCCAGCGAGAACGCGAAGCTGCACGGCGTCGACGAGCGGCACACGACGCTCGAGGGCGACGCCTTCGACGTGGAGTTCGGAAACGGATTCGACGTCGTGTTGCTGACGAATTTCCTGCACCACTTCGACGCGGCGACGTGCATCGAGCTGCTGCGCAAGGCGCGCGGCGCGCTGAACGACGGGGGCCGCGCCGTGACGCTGGAGTTCGTGCCCAACGAGGACCGCGTCTCGCCGGCGGAGGAGGCGGCGTTCTCGATGGTGATGCTGGCCACCACCGCCTCGGGCGACGCCTACACCTTCCGCGAGCTGCAGCGCATGGCTGCCGACGCGGGCTTCTCGCGCAGCGAGCTGCACCGGCCCGAGACGACGCCGCAGTCGGTCGTCGTCTCCACCGTGTAGGCTCGAGAGGATTTCGCACGGCGATGAAGATGCACCACCGAATCACGATCACGATCACGGCACTGCTCGCATTCGCGTTCGCCGCGGGATGCGCTTCCGCTCCCACTCCGCAGGAGGTCCGCGAGACGACCGGCATGGCCGTCGATCATCACGCGGGCGCGGAGCCGGCGTTGGTGTTCGTCCACGGCTGGACCTGCACTCGCTCGCACTGGAAGGAGCAGATCCCCCGCTTCGAGGGGCGGTACGAGCTCGTGAGCGTGGACCTGGCGGGGCACGGAGAGTCCGCCGACAAGAACGGCGAGTGGACGGTGAGCGGGCTGGCCGACGGAGTGGTCGAGGTGATCGAAGCTCTCGACCTGAAACGGGTCATCCTCGTCGGACACTCCATGGGCGGAGCCGTGGCGCTGGCCGCGGCCCCGAAGTCGAAAGGGCGCGTGATCGGCATCATCGGAGTCGACACGCTGCAGAATGCGGAGTTCAGCATCACGGACGAGCAGATCGACCGTTTCGTCGAGAGGTTCGAGAGAGATTACCCGGCGACGATGACCGGGTTCATCGACGGCTTCTTCGCCGCCCACCCCGGGGCCGCGGAGACGAAGACGTTCGTGCAGGAGACCATGGGCAGGGTGCAGCCGGCGATCGCCACGTCGTTGCTGAGAAGCTATCTGGAGCTGGACGCTCCGGCGGCGTTCAGCGCGGCGGGTGTCCCCATCCACTGCATCAACGCGGCCGGGCCCTACGCCACCGAGATCGAGGTCAATCGCAAGTACGCCGACTTCGACGCCTACCTGATGGACGACGTCAGCCACTTCCTCATGCTGGAGCAGCCCGAGGAGTTCAACGTGCTGCTGGAGCGGGCGATCGAGAAGCTGGCCGAGTAGCCGACCGCCTGCGTTTGCGATTCCTCCGTGCCCGGCGGCCGCAAGTTGCGTATAAGCGTGTGAGGGCCGCTCGACGACCATCCGGGTCGGCGAGGGAGCGAGTGTGCCGAAGGGCGGTGCAGCGTGGATCGAGTCCGGCGGATTGCGAGTCTGGGCCTACGAGCCGTCGCCGTCTGCCTCGTGACGCTGACGTCGACCGTCGCAACGAGCGACGCCGTCGACTGGTGCGAGACCCACGAGCGCTGGGCGGCCACCCGCGCCGCGGACGCGTTCGCCGGTCAGGGTTGCGGGACACTGGGTCCGTGCGACCTGCCGGAAGTACGAGACCTGTGGGTTCCCGACGAGTCGTCGCCACTGTGGACCGTGAGGTTGAAGTTCAACATTCTCGCGGAGGACGACGGATCGGGCGCGCTCGCGACGCAGTTCGGAATCGACGGGCAGCTCCAGCAGCTCAACACCGATTTCCTTCCGTCGCGCATTCAGTTCGTCGCGGAGACCGAGTTCATCCACGACAGCACGTACGTGTTCCCCGAGAACAACCAGCAGATCACCGAGATGAAGCAGCTCTACGCCGATCGTCCGGACGAGCAGCTCAACATCTGGGTCGTGGGCCTTCTGGGACTCTCCTACGGGACCTTTCCCTGGGGAACCGGGGCTGTCGAAGCGGGTGGCGGAATCGTCATGAGCGTCGTCCATTTCGGTGCCGGGCGATCGCTGCTGACTCACGAGGTAGGGCACAACCTCGGGCTGTGGCACACGCACCGCGGAGTCAGCGAGGTCGCGGACTGCTCGGATTGCTACGAGGAGGCCGGCGGATTCGCCGGGGACACGACCGGCGACCTTGCGGCCGACACGCCGCCCACGCCGACCAATCTCACCTGCGGCGACCCGCAGGGCAGCGACCCTTGCTCGGGCTCGCCCTGGGCGCCCACCGATTTCACCAACTACATGGGCTACGCCCCCGACGGCTGCTACGAACACTTCTCCACTGCGCAGCGGGGTCGCATGCGGTGCTGGTTCGATCAGGAGCTGACGGGATGGCTCGGCGATCCGTTGGGGATGAGCTTCTCGTATCCGCAAGGGCTTCCGGTCGACGTCGCACCGGGACAACCGCACGTGTTCCGGCTCCAGCTCAACGGCGCGCTGGGAGTCGTGCCCTTGCCCGGGTCGGCGGAGATGTTCGTCTCGATCGACGGCGCGGCGTTCACCTCCGTTCCGGCGACTCACCTCGGCGACGACCTTTACGAATTGACCCTTCCCGCGGCCACCGTCTGCGGCGACACCCTCGAGTACTACGTCACGGCGCTGTCCACGGCCCAGCAGCCGTTCTTCGATCCCCCGGGCGCTCCGGTCGACGCCTACGCCGCGACCGCTTCGTTCGGGAGCCGCGTCCTGCTGCAAGAGACGTTCGAGGGTGACGTCTCGGGCTGGACCGTCATCGACGACCCCTCGCTGACCGGCGGCGGTTGGGAGCAGGCGGCTCCCGAGGGAACCAGCGTCATGGGCGTGGCGGCGGCCCCGGACGCACCCTCCGCTGCGACACGACCCAACACGCTGGCGTTCGTCACCGAGAACGGCGCGCCGGGCGCGGCGGCGAACGCCGCGGACGTCGACGGCGGCCCCACCGATCTCATCTCGCCGGCCATCGACCTGCAGGGATCCGACGCGACGATCACCTACAGCCGCTGGTTCTACACGGACGGCGACGACAAGTTCACCGTCTGGGTCACGGCCGACGGCAACGACTGGCAACTCGTCGAGGCCCTCGCCGGCGCGCACAACTCCTGGCAGACGGCGACGTTCAAGGTGAGCGACCTCGTCTCACCCTCGGCGACGGTCCAGGTTCGCTTCCGCGCCGTCGACGAACCCGACAACTCGATCACCGAGGCGGCCATCGACCTGTTTCGCGTCGACGAGTTCGTCTGCTCGGCGTGCGGGTCGGATATCGACTGCCAGGGTCAGTTGTTCTGCGACGGGGACGAGCAGTGTGTCGGCGGCTTCTGTTTTGCCGGCAGCAATCCGTGTCCGGGGCGGTTCTGCAACGACCTCACCGATTCGTGCGTGGACTGCTTCTCCTCTGCGGATTGCGCGGACGCCCTATTCTGCAACGGGGAAGAGATCTGCGACATCGACCTGTGCACGCCCGGCGGCGACCCCTGCCCCGGAGCGTACTGCCTCGAGGAGTCCGACTCCTGCGCCGAGTGCTTCGTGTCGGCGGATTGTGACGACGGTCTGTTCTGCAACGGCGTGGAAGCCTGCGTGGGCGGCGGAAGCTGCGTACCCGGTCCAGCGCCCTGCCCCGCGGTGTGCGACGAAACGAGCGACTCGTGCATCGGCAACGTGATCGCGCAGCCGTCGATCGGAGCTCCCCTGCCGGGTCTTACGCCCGACGAGGAGGATCGCTTCGGTGCCGGAAAGGCGGCGTTCGAGCAGGTGCTGGACGAAGCCGCAGGGCTGGGCCCGGCGTACAACGCCGCAAGTTGCGCGGCGTGCCACACGACGCCGGTAGCCGGTGCGTGGGGCACGACTCCGGTGACCCGCTTCGGGCTCGACGGCAGCCCGTCGGTGGATCCGCTGACCGAGCTGGGCGGGCCCGTGCTGCAGACCGAGGCTCTCGACCCGTCGTGCCTCGAAACCGTACCTCCGCAGGCCGACGTGATCGTTCAGCGCCGGCCCGTCGCCGCTCTGGGCGCCGGACTCGTCGACGCGCTGGCGGACGATGCGATCGAGAGTCGCGCCCTGAACCCTCCGTCGGGCGTCAGCGGACGCGTGCATCGGGTGGACGTTCTGGAACAGCCGGGTCCCGAGCGCGTGGGTCGTTTCGGTTGGAAGAGCGAACAGGCGACGCTGCTGTCGATGGCCGCCGAATCGGCGCTCCAGCACCTCGGCCTGAGCAATCGTCTGTTGCCGCAGGACCTGCCGCCGAACGGCGACGTCGCACTGCTGGCGCTGTGCGACGGCCAGGCGGACCCCGAGGACGGTCCCGACGGCGACGGCTTCGATTTCATCGATCGCGTATCGGACTATCTGCGCTACCTGGCGCCGCCGCCGCAGACTCCGCAATCGGGAATGACCGGCGAGACGTTCTTCGCGCTCGCCGGCTGCAGCAGCTGCCATGCACCGTTGTTCACGACACCGTCCGACGGATCGCTGCCCCTCGCCCTGCGCGACCGCACGCTGAAACCGTATTCCGACTTCCTGCTGCACGACATGGGCACGGCCGCGGACATGATGGGCCAGGGAGACGCCCTGGATCGGGAAATGCGTACGCCGCCGCTGTGGGGCCTGCGCTGGCGAGAGACACTGTGGCACGACGGACGCTTCGGCGGCAGCTTCGCGGATCGCGTGCTGGCGGCGATTGCCGCACACGATGCGCCGGGCAGCGAGGCGGCATCCTCCGCGCAGAACTTCCAGAGCCTGCCGCAATCCGGCCGCGATGCGACGCTGGTCTTCCTCGGGTCCCTGGGTCGGGCGGAGTTCGACCTCGACGGCGACAACGACGTGGACGCCGCCGACCACGCGGCGTTGCTCGGTTGCTTCACCGGTCCGGGGAGCTTCTACTCCCCGAACGACGCCTGTGCGGTTTCCGACGTCGATCAGGACGGCGACGTGGACGACGACGATCTGGCCGTGTTCGAGCTGGTCGCCCACGCCCCCTCCGGAGAGGTGCCTTCCGGCGTGGCGAGTCCGCCCCTGCGACTCGAGAAACTCCCGGGCGGCGACATCCTGCTGAGCTGGTCGTCGTCCTGTCTCTCGTCGGACGACGACTACGCCGCCTATCGAGGCACCCTCGGGCAGTGGGGTCTTCATGACCCGATCGTCTGCAGCACCGGCGGCTCGACCGCGGTCGCGCTTACCCCGCAGGCGGGCGACGCGTACTTCGTGGTCGTGCCTTCGAACGGCTACCGCGAGGGCTCGTACGGTCGAGACGGCGCCGGCCTCCTGCGCCAGGTGTCCCCGTCGGCCTGCCTGCCACAGTCGGTCGAAGCCTGTCCGTAGTCCGCTAGTCCAGAGCCTTCAGCTTCTCGAACCCGTCGGCCACGGCCGCGACGAGGGCGTCGATCTCCTCCTCGCCCATCGCGGTCGACAGCATCGCCGTGCACGTGTTGATCATCAGGAAGCCGGCGTCGAACAGGTGGTCGAGCATGAACTGCAGTCGGCGCGCCTCGTCGGGCGAGTTGAACGCCTCGCGGTGGTTCGACGGCGGCTGCGCCTTGAAGTGCACGCGGAACATCGAGCCGAGCCCGGTCACACAGCCGGCGACCCCGGCCGCGTCGATCGCCGCGCGGATGCCCTCGACCCCGCGTAGCGCGAGCCGGTTGAGGCGCAGCACCGCGTCGGGGTCGAAGTCGCGCATCGCCGTCAGCCCCGCGGTCATCGTGACAGGGTTGGCCGAGAACGTCCCCGAGTGGGGGAACAGCGGCGTGCCCTGCAGCGGGTTCATCACCTCCATCACCTCGGCGCGGCCGGTGATCGCGCCGACGGGAAAACCGCCGCCGATCATCTTGCCCAGCGCGGAGAGATCCGGGCTGATGTGGAACCGCTCCTGGAACCCGCCGTACTCGGTGCGGAACGTGATCACCTCGTCGAACACGAGCAACGCGCCGTTGGCCCGGGTCCAGTCGTGCAGCGCGTGCATGTAGTCGTCCGCGGCCGGCACCAGCCCGACGCGGTGCGGCATCGGATCGAGGATCACGCAGGCGATCTGGTCCGCGTTGGCGTCGAGCCGCCGGATCGCGCGCTCGATGTCGTTGAACGGGATGATGATGACGCTGTCGAGCACGGTCGCCGGAGTTCCGTGTGCGACGGGCACGCTGGCCGGCCGGTCGGCGTGACCCCAGTTGGACGGGTTGGCGGTCTGACTGACCTCGGCGAAGTCGTACAGTCCGTGGTAGGCGCCCTCGACCTTGGCGATCATCGGCCGTCCCGTGTGCGCGCGGGACGCCTTGATCATGCCCATCACGGCTTCGGTGCCCGAGTTGACGAAGCGCAGCCGCTCGAAGTCCTCGCTGCGGCTGCACAGGTACTCGGCGAACTCGACCTCGACCTCGGTCGCCAGCGTGAAGGCCGTGCCGTGTTTCAGTTGCTCGGTCACGGCCTCGACGACCGGCGGATAGGCGTGGCCGTGGATCAACGACGCCATGTTGTTGGCGAAGTCGATGCGCTCGACGCCCTCGACGTCGGTCACGCGACAGCCTGCGGCATGCGCCACGTAGGACGGGTGCGGCTTGCGCAGCAGCGTGTTGCGGCTGACCCCGCCGGGAAGCGTCTTCTGCGCTCGCTCGAACAGCTCGGCGCTGGACGCGCGCGACTTCGATCCGGTGCTCATGATCCTGCTCCGCGAGGATCGTCCTCGATGCGCGTCAGCGGCGCCCCGGTCCGCTCGGCGACGTAGTCGTAGGAAACTCCCGGAGCGAGCTCGACGAGCTGGAAGCCCTGCTCGACCACGTCGATCACGGCGAGGTCGGTGTAGATCCGATCGACCACCGCGGGCGCGGTCAGCGGGTAGCTGCAACGCTCGACCAGTTTGGGCGAGCCGTCGCGCGTCACGTGCTGCGTCAGCACGAAGATCGTCTTGACCCCGGCGACGAGGTCCATCGCGCCGCCGACCGCCGGGATCGCGTTCGGCGCGCCGGTCGACCAGTTGGCGAGGTCACCCTTGTCGGAGACCTGCAGCGCGCCGAGCACGCACAGGTCGAGGTGGCCGCCGCGGATCATGCTGAAGCTGTCGGCGTGATGGAAGTACGCCGCGCCGGGCAGCGTGGTCACGCGCTTCTTGCCCGCGTTGATCAGCTCGGGTTCGCCTTCCCCGGGCGGCGGCGAGGGTCCCATGCCGAGCAGCCCGTTCTCGGTGTGATAGATGAACTCGCGTCCCTGGGGAACGTGCGCGGCGACCAGCTCCGGGATGCCGATGCCGAGATTGACGTACGAGCCGTCGGGGATGTCGCGTGCGGCGCGTTCGGCCATCTGATCGCGCGTCAGTCCGATCGTCTTGGCTGGGCTGCTCATGGGTAGGATACCCCCTGCGCGACGAGCGCGGACTCTTGCGCCGGGTCGCCGACCTCGACGATGCGCTGAACGAAGATCCCCGGCGTGACGACACACTCGGGATCGATCGAGCCCAGCGGCTCGATCCGCTCCGCCTGCACGATCGTGACCTCGCCGGCCATCGCCATCAACGGGCTGAAGTTGCGGGCGGTCTTGTTGTAGAGCAGGTTGCCGTGAATGTCGGCGCCGCGGCACTTGATCAGGCTGAAGTCCGCCGTCATCCCCAGCTCCATCACGTAGTCGTGTTCGCCGAAGCGGCGCGTCTCTTTCCCCTTCTGCAACTCGGTTCCGTGAGCCGTACGCGTGTAGAACGCGGGGATGCCCGCGCCGCCGGCGCGGATGCGCTCGGCGAGTGTCCCCTGCGGCACCAGCTCGAGCTCGACGCGTCCGTCGTGGTACAGCTCGGGGAACACGGTCGAGTTCGCCGTTCTGGGGTACGAACAGATCATCTTCGATACCCGGCCGGCCTTGATCAACGCGGCCAGTCCGACCTCGCCGCTGCCGGTGTTGTTGTTGACGACGGTCAGATTCGAAGCGCCCTGATCGATCAGTGCGTGGATCAACTCGATCGGACTGCCGGCCTCACCAAAACCGCCGATCATCACCGTCGCGCCGTTCGGAATGTCGGCCACCGCCGCAGCGGGGCCCGCGACCGTCTTGTCGATCATGGCTTCACTTCTGTGCCGGTCGCCTCGAGCGACGCCTTCTTGACGCGGGCGTAGTCGAACAGGCCCGCCTCGTCGTACAGCACGCGGTCCTCGTAGTCGTCGAACCAGATCGCATCGGGGTTGCGGCCGACGATGCAGACCTTGCCGCGGTCGGGCGCGGAGGCCGCGTTGCGCAGGATCTTGAACACCACGACTCCGTTTTCGGAACCCGCGAGGCCGGGGATCGCCTCGTTGGTCACCGCGGCGACCTCGGTCTTGCCCTTGTAGTGCGTGATGGACATGCGCGCGTGGGTCTCGACGCCGGACAGGCCCTTCTGCGAGTCGTTGAGCGTCTTCCACGCCGTTTCGATCGGCACGTTGAACGCCTTGTAGGCCACGATGTCGCGACCGCAGAAGAAGTAGTGGTTGCCGACGCCCACGCGGTACAGCGCGCGCTGCATGATGCGCAGAGCGCCCGGGTCGTCGTTGATGCCCTTGATGATCGGTGCCTGGTTCTCGACGTTGACCCAGCCGCGCGAGACGACACCCTCCATCGCGCGCTTCGTGTCCGGGTGCCACATCGGCGAACCGTTGGGGTTCTGCCGGTAGTTGCCGTCGTCGTTCTTCAACAGGAACTCGTCGGGGTGGTTGAAGTGGATCATCAACCGGAAGCCGACGTCGGGCCAGGTCTCGTGGAAGCGATCGAGCATGGCGAGGAAGGCGTCGTCGAAACGGTTGGGGAAGAACGCCATCTCCTTCGTCCCCAGGCGAATCGACTCGATGCCCGCCTCGGCCAGCGCGCCGAACCACGCCGCGATCTTCGCGTTGGGCAGCACCATCGGATCGCCGCCCGAGAGCAGGATCTCGCGCAGTTTTTCGCGTCCCGTCTCGGGGTGCAGTCCGCCGTTCTGCTCGACGGCCGCGTTGTGCTCCTTGACGTAGGCGACGATGTCCTCGATCTGCGCCAAGCCCTTCTTGGCCACGGTGCCGTCCTGGCGCTCGATGTCCTTCTGCGCGATCAGCTCCTCGCGGTAACAGAAGCGGCAGTGCGCCGAGCAGGTCGAGATGACGTACATCAGCCCCATCTCGTACTTGTGCAGCAGGCCCTCGACCGGGCTGTAGTCCATCTGGTGGCCCGGGTCCTCGGAGCCCTGGAGGTTCAGCGTCTCGTCGGGACTGGCCTTGACCAGACGTCGCAGGCCGGCGCTGTTCTTGGCCAGATCCCAGTAGTGGCGCGTGACCTTCACCGGCATCCGCTTCTCGACGTCGCGCTCGGTGCCCTTGAGCTTCTTCAGCTCGCCCAGTTCGGCCTCGCTGTACAGCGCGGCCATGTCCTCGGGGGCCTTCCCCGTGAAGAACGGGGTGAGCCCCGTGATGATCTGCCGGTCGTAACGCGGGCTCTCGACGCCGTCGAGGAACTTCTGCTCGCGCTCGGTCGGGACGTACTTCTCGGCCATGCTGCCCCCTCTTGTAACGATCTGGATTCTTTACCCCTTCTAATGTAACATCTTGAACATCCAATGTCACCCGCACCTACCAGCGATCTGATCGCGGCCGTCAGCGACCAGCTGACCCCGACCGAACGGCGGATCGCCGAGGCAGTTCTCGACGAGCCGACCCTGCTCGCCTTCGGCACCGTCTCGGACCTGGCCACCCGCGTCGGCACCAGCCGACCGTCGATCGTGCGCTTCGCGACGAAGCTGGGCTTCGACGGGTACTCCGGCCTGCAGACCTACGTCCGGCGGGGTCTGTCCGACCAGCTCGCCAGGCCGCGCGACCGGATCCGCAGCGGCGAGCTCGGGTCGGAGAGCCAGCGGGCCGAGATCGGAGCGGGCATCGAGTCGGTGTTCGAGGCGGCCGACCGGGGCCGCTTCCGCGAGTTCGCCGACCGGATCGAGCACGCGCGGCGCGTGTGGATCGTCAGCGGCGAGAGCTCGCGCGCCGGCGGCCACACACTCTACAGCGGTCTGCGCATGGTGCGCTCGGGCGTGCACCTCGTCGCCGACCCCGACATCGCGCGCGACCTGGCCGACGCCGGGCCGGACGACGTGGCCGTGGTGTTCAGCTTCTACCGCTACCGACGCTCGACGATCGCCGCCGCCGAGGCGCTGGCCTCGATGGGGACGCCGTTGATCGCGATCACCGACGGTCCCCTCTCGCCGCTGGCCTCGCTGACCGACCTGTGGTGCGCGTTGAAGATCCCCGCCGTCGGACCGTTCGACAGCTCGTTACCGGCCGTCGCGGCGGCCGAGCTGATCGTGGCCCAGTTCTGTCACGACCTGACCGACGAGGCGCGCGAGCGGATCGACCGCACCGAAGCGCTGTGGGACACGACGCGGACCTTCTCGACCTGAGCAGCGCTGCCGCTGATCGCCAGCAACGGCGCTGCGCACGGCCCACTAGTGTGCTGCGCCAGAAGTTAGTATACACTTGCAGGGTCCCTGTCGACTATGATCGAAGGAGGACCTATGGCGCGAGGAATCCAACTCCGACCGATCGAACTCGAGTCCCAAGAACGCGAGGTCTTGGAAGGGGGGGCGCGTCGGCGCAAGACCGCCCAGGCCCTGGCCT
>JAAELQ010000264.1 GCA_024226515.1 bacterium | reverse complement strand
GCGCTTGGTGGCCTTGCGCTTGGCCGGTTTTCTCTTCGCGGTCTTGCGCTTGGTGGCCTTGCGCTTGGTCGTCTTGCGCTTGGTGGCCTTCTTCTTCGTGGCCTTGCGCTTTGTGGTCTTGCGCTTGGTGGCCTTCTTCTTCGTGGCCTTGCGCCGAGTGGTCTTGCGCTTGGCGGGTTTCTTTCTGGTCACCTTGCGCTTCGTGGTTTTGCGCTTGGTCGCTTTCTTTCGCGTCGCCATTACCGAATCACCTCCCTTCCTCGATCGTAGTTACACGACCGTTAGTTACGAAGCGAATATAAAGACGTGGTATTTCATGTCAAGACCAAAAACACGACCAGGGATCTCGCAGTTGCCTCGTGAACGACGCAAACGCATGTCGTTGTACGTGTGCGAGGACGGTCGTCGTCAATCGGAAGCGCGCGTGCGTCGCGGTCGTCGTCGCTTCGGCGCGATGGACAGCGAGTACGTTCGGATCTTGCGTTGCAACGTCCGCACCCCGATTCCGAGTAGCGCTGCGGCGTGCGTGCGATTGCCGCCCGTGTGTTCGAGCGTGCGGCGGATCAGCTCGCACTCCATGCTCTCGATCGTCGTACCCGGCGTGAACTCGTCGATCTCGATCGGCCCACCCGACTGCCGGATCGACTGCGGAAGATCCTCGACACGGATCTCGTCTCCGGGGAACGCGACGAGCGAGTTTTCAAGGAAATTTTTCAATTCCCGGACGTTTCCAGGCCAGCGATACGCAAGCAGGGCCTGCATCGCATCCGGTGTGACCACCTTGCTCGGCACCGCGTTGGCCTTGGAGATCTCCTCCAGAAACGTCTGGATCAATCGCGGAAGATCGTCGCGTCGTTCGCGCAACGGCGGCACGGTGATCGTCACGACCTTGAGCCGGTAGTACAGGTCCTGACGGAAGCGCGAGTCCGCGACCATCGGTTCGAGTTCGGCGTTGGTCGCGGCGATCACCCGCACGTCGACGCGGATGCTGCGGTCGCCGCCCACGCGCATGAACTCTCGCTCTTCCAGCACGCGCAGCAGCTTGGACTGGATGTTGAGGTCCATCTCTCCGATCTCGTCGAGGAACAACGTCCCTCGATGCGCGATCTCGAACTTGCCGCGGGCACGCGCGTGGGCCCCGGTGAACGAGCCTCGTTCGTGACCGAACAGCTCCGACTCGATCAGACTGGCCGGGATCGCGGCGCAGTTCAGCGCGATGAACGGCCGATCGCGCCGTGGCGAGTTGAAGTGAATCGAACGGGCGACGAGTTCCTTGCCGACCCCGCTCTCGCCGTAGATCATCACCGTCGACCGCATCGGCGCCACGCGAAGCAGTCGATCCAACGCGCGTCGCATCGCCGGGGATCTGGCCTCGAGGTTCTGCGAGACCGACTTCTTCGACAGCTCGTTTTGATAGAAAACGATGCGCGAATCCAGCTCGCGCTGTTCGAGGATGCGCTCCAGCCGAGAGCGCAGCTCGAATGGATCGGGCGGGAAGAGCAGGTAGTCTTCCGCGCCGTGGCGCAGGGCAGCGACGGCGAGGTCGATCCGCTCCGGCGAGCAGAGCGCGACGATCGGGGCCCCGTCGACGCCGGCCTTCAACGCCTCGAAACGCTGCTGGTTCTCGCTCGCGGGCCAGTCGATCGCGGCGACGACCGCGTCCGGCGCGCGCCGGTCCATCTGGCGCCGAGCCGCCCCGAACTCCGGGAATCCCTCGACCCGGTAGCCTGCCGAGCGGAAGGCCTCGAGCGACCTCTGGCGCCGACCCGGGTCGCGAGCTATCAAGAAGATGCTCTTGTTCTCGACCGCGGGTGCCATCGAGAGCATCGTATCAGTCATTATGACCGAGTTGTGGGCTAAGTGGGTCAGAGTGGCCGGGTCATTCCGGGGTCCGCGCTCCGACAGTCGCAGGCGCTCCCAATGCAAACCGTTCTACGGCAACGACTTGAGTGCGGTCCGATCACCGTGGCGGATTCTGGTACGACTCTTGGTAGTGAAAAGGGTACCAAGCACGGAACCGGACCAGCAATCGGAGGGGACCATGGCCAGGAAGCCCAAGATTCTCGAGCCGCGAACGATCGTGTCCTACAGTGTCGGCAACCGCACGTATCAGATCGACCCGGATCAGAAGAAGGTCTACCGCCGGTTCGTCGAGATCGAGACGTCCAAGGCGTGCGAGATCCTGGCCTCGTGGCGCGCCGCCGCCGCCGGCGCCTGATCCACCCCGGGTCCCTCGGCACGTCCCCGGCGCGGAGAGCCTCGCGCCGGTAGTATTAGGTTCCATGTTGCGAGCCCTGTCTGCAGTCTGGGTGCTGCTCTGTCTGGTCCCACCCGCCCACCCGTCCACCGGCCTCGACCTCGAGCCCTGCCGCGTCGATTCCAAAAAGAAGCGTGATCGCTGCATCCAGCGGGCGATCGGCGCCATGCCTCTCTCGGATCTGGTCGCCGTGCTCGAACCACGAGCCACGGACGATCCGGAGCTGACACTGGCCGCGGTCGAGGTCGTCCGTTCCCGCTCGAAGAACGAGGCCGACGCGTCGCGGGTCGGGTTGCTGGACCTCGAGGGCCGCGCACACTTCGCCGCCGGCCGCTACGCGGAGTCCGCGCGGGCCTATGCCGCGGCCATCCAACTCGACCCGGGAACGGTGCGCCTCGAGTTGATTCGTCCCGGGCACGCGTCGCGCTTCGTCGACCTCGGCCGGGGCAACGGACGATTGGAGCGCGGCCTGGCGGCCTTCGAGCGCGCCGGCCTCGAAGACGACGCCACGGCGGCCCGTCGCCGGTTGACGGCCCTGCCCCCCTCCGGCGCCGTGGACGGGGAGTACGGGACGCCGCTCGTGGGACGACGCTGGTTCAAGCCGCTGCCGCAGATCGACGTCGAGCTGCTCGACGGGTCGACGTTCTCCTTCGCCGAGCACCAGGGCAACGTGTTGATCCTCGACTTCTGGGCGACCTGGTGCGAGCCGTGCGTGCGTGAGCTGCCGCGATTGCAGGAGATCTGGGAGCAGGAGCGCGACAACGGGTTGATCGTGCTGGCCATCAACTCAGAGGAACCGGACCCGCTGATCCACCGTTTCGCGGACGAGCTGGGCCTGACGATGCCGATCGGACACTACACCGGCGAGATGAAGCGACCGTTCCTGGTGAACCAGCTGCCGACCGTCGTCGTCGCCGACCGCGGCGGCCACATTCGCGGGCGGTGGGACGGCTACTCGACCGGCCAGGAGCGCGACATCGTCGGGTTTGCGCAGAAGTTGCTCGGGCCCGACGCGGACCCGCCCCCGGTCGAGGCCGGTCGGATCCTCGAGGGGGACGGGCGCCTCGCCGTGCGCTGGATCCGCGACACGCGGACCCGCGTCGAGGGGCTGACGGTCGTGCCCGCCGGATCGTCGACCCCGGCGCGCCTGATGGTCAGTCACACGCGCTGGCTGGTCGAACACGGTGCGAGGGGAGAGACACGCGACGAGTGGGGCAGCGGCGGCTTCGCGGGAGAGCTGCGCGTTGCGCCCGACGCGACCGAGGACGGATATCGCCTGCTGGGCTTCCGTCGCGGTTCGACGGAGTTCGTCGAGCGACGGATGCCCGACGGGGACCTCGAACGCGCCGAGGCGCCGGCCCCGATCCTCGACGTGCTCGCCCTGCCCGGCGGCGACGCCCTGGTCGCGACGATCGGAGGCCTCATCGTCCGGACCGGGGGCGCGTGGGAAGAGCTGCCGAACTTCGGGCTGACGAGCGCTCTCGCCCGCGCCGACGGCGCCGTCCACGCCCTGACCCAGGTTGATTCTCGGGCCGCCGTGGTCAGGCTGTCCGAGCGGCTCGAGGCGACCGGATCCACGGTCGCCGGTCGCGACGCGTGGACGGTGATTCCGGGATCCGGAGTGTTCGCGGTTGCCCCCGCCGACGTGGTCTCCGCGGTCGCAGGACGGTTCTTTCCCGGTGGACAGCAGGTCGCGCTCGCGACGCGGGACGGGCAGTTGATCGTCGTCGACACGGAATCGGCCGAGGTCGCGCTGCGCGCTGCCTGGCCGACCGTCCGGCACGTCGTTGCGGGAGACCTCGACGGGGACGGCCTCGACGAGTTGATCGTGGCGGACGAATCCAGGCTCGCGGTCCTGGGGAGAGCCTCCTCTCCGGAGTGACGCTACCTGGTGCGATTCTGAGATGCCGGAAGGAACGCCCGATGTCCGACCCCGCCAAGACCCGCGCCTGGGATCGCCTGGATCGCGAGGTGTCGACATGCGAACGCTGTCCGCGCCTGATCGAGCACTGTCGCGAGGTGGCGCGTGTGCGCAGGCGCGCGTATCGCGATCAGGTCTACTGGGGCATGCCGGTTCCGGGGTTCGGCGACCGTCAGGCGCGCATCCTGATGCTGGGCCTGGCGCCCGCGGCTCACGGCGCGAACCGCACCGGCCGCATGTTCACCGGGGACCGCTCGGGGGACTTCCTCTACGCCGCGTTGCATCGCGCGAAGTTGGCCAACCAGGCCGAGGCGCGCGCGCGGGACGACGGCCTGACGCTGCGCGACGTCTACATCAGCGCCACCTGCCGCTGCGCGCCGCCGGCGAACAAGCCGTCGCGCGACGAGATGAGCCGTTGCGAGTCGTACCTCGACCGCGAGCTCGACCTGCTCGACGACCTCCGCGTGTTGTTCGCGCTGGGGAAAATCGCGTGGGACGCGGCGCTGCGGCGCGCCGCGAGAACACCGGGGAGCGAGCTGCCGCGCCCGCTCCCGAAGTTCGGCCACGGGGCCGAGGCCGAAGTCGTGCTGCGCGCGGAAGCCGCGCCGCTGCGCCTGATCGGCAGTTACCACCCGAGCCAGCAGAACACGCAAACCGGCAGGCTGACGCCTGCCATGTTCGACTCCGTGATCCGGCGGGCCGTCCGCGTGGCGGCCGAGTAAGGATCAGTGCCCGATGACCGCGTGTTCTTGTTCTTCTCTCAGATGCCCAGGGCTTCGACTGCTCGGGGCAGGTCGGCGAGATCCTCGAGCAACGCGTCGGGCGCCGAGCGCTCCAGCTCCTCGCGTGTCCCGAAGCCGCAGGCGAGGGCCACCGCGCGGAACCCGTGGGCCCGCGCGCAGGCGACGTCCATGTCGGTGTCGCCCACGACGACCACGTCCTGCCCGTCGAACTCGATCCCGGTCCGCAGGGCGGCCTTGTCACGAGCGACTCGCGCCACCTCCGAGCGGTCGGCGTGCTCGCAGCCGAAGCCGCCGTCCGGGAAGTAGCGGTTCAGGTCGAACGGCTCGAGCTTGATTCGCGCGCCTTGCTCGAGGTTTCCGGTCAGCAGCCCGAGGTGCACGCCGGGCTTCGAGGCCAGGTGCTCGACCAACTGCGGCGCGCCGGGCAGGACGGCGCCGCGCGTCTCGTGCCGCGCCATCCGCTCGCGGAGCCCGGCAAGGTACTCGCGCCGCAGGGCAGCGATCCCGTCCCCGTCCCAGTTGCCGTCGACTCCCACCGCGGTCGCCAGCGCCTCGATGATGCGGCGGTCGGTCATCCCGGCGAAGCGCACGCCTCGAGTTTGCGCCGAGACCCGCTCGATGCCGAAGACGACGGAGAATGCACGCTCCATCGCGTGACGCCCCGCGCCGGCGGTGTTGACCAGCGTGCCGTCGATGTCGAACAGGATCAGCTTCTCGCTCATCGCCGATAGTGTGGACGGGTCCGGCGCCGCGCGCCAGGTACAATCGACGTGCGATGGATGAGGCACAACCCCGGCTGGAGCAGGTCGAGCGGCGGCCCGAGGAGGTGCGCACCCCGGGGCGGCCGTTGCCGGGCGCGCAGCGGATCCTGGTCGTGCGCCACGACGCGCTGGGCGACGTGATCCTCTCGCTGCCCGCGCTCTGCGCCCTGCGCACGACCTATCCCGAGGCGCGAACGGCCCTGATGGTCGCGCCGCCGCACGTCGAGCTCGGCGGCCTGCTCGACGGGGTCGACGTGCTGCCGTCGAGCGACGACCGGCGCGAGCTGCTGGAGCGCATGCGGGCGTTCGCGCCCGACGCGGTGGTCTGCATCTCGCGCGACGTGCGTCACGCCTGGGCCGCCGTGCGCGCCGGGGCGCGGTTCCGCGTCGGGCCGGGGCATCGCTACTACTCGCCGCTGTTCGCGCGGCAGGTCAGGGAGCACCGCCGGGCGGGCGAGCGCCACGAGCTGGAATACGCCCTGTCGTTCGCGCATCGCGCCGGGGCCGTAGCCGGTCCCGCGGAGTTCGGGCTGCACGTACCGGCGGCCGAGTCGTCGAAGATCGAGACGTTTCTGCGCGAGCACGGGATCGACGGATCGTTCGTCCTGATGCATCCGGGCTCGGGTGGCTCCTGCCCGCGCTGGCCGGTCGAGCATTTCGAGGATCTCGCGCAGCGGCTCGCGGCTGCGGGCGTCGCCGTCGCGCTCTCCATCGGACCGGCCGACGGAGAATTGCGTAACGGCTTCGACGGCGTGCCGTGCAGGTTCGAGGGCGGCCTCGGTGCGCTGGCGGCGCTGTCGCAACGTGCGAGCCTGGTCGTCAGCAACAGCACGGGCCCGCTGCACCTCGCCGCCGCGCTCGATACGCCGACCGTCGCGCTGCACGCCCCGTGGGCGACCTGCGGCGTCTCGCGCTGGGGGCCGTATTCCGGGTCGGGCTGGGCCATCGTCGCGCACCACCCGCAGGCCGTGGACTGGGGCCGGGACGAGCGCCGACGCAACGCCGCGACGCTGATGGCGGCCGTCGAGCCCGAGACGGTCCTGACATGTTGTCTGGCGCTACTCGCCGGCGAGACACCCCGAGTCTGACGGGTCGCCTTTCCACGGCCGCACCAGGTCGTGTGGGACGTCGAGCAGGGAGAGCACGCGTCCGGCGATGAAGTCGGCCAGGTCCTCGAAGCTCTGCGGCGCGTCGTAGAACGCCGGCATCGCCGGCACCACGGCGGCCCCGGCGCGCGCGACGCGCACCAGGTTCTCGAGCTGGATCACGTTCAGCGGCGTCTCGCGCGGGACGAGGACCAGCGGTCGGCGCTCCTTCAGCGTCACGTCGGCCGCGCGCTCGATCAGGTTGGCGGAGGCTCCGCAGGCGATGCTCGACAGCGTCTTCATCGAGCAGGGGACGACGGCCATGCCGTCCCAGCGCTGCGAGCCCGAGGCGATGCCCGCCCCCAGGTCGTGGGCGCTGTTCAACGTCAGCGTGCCGCGGCGCTTCACCGGGCCGTAGCGCTCGTCGAGCCACGACCCGAGGTCCTGCGTCTTGAGGTTGAGGTCACACTCCTCGATCAACAGGCGCTTGCCGTAGTCGCTGACCACCAGCTCGACGTCGACGCCCGCCTCGAGCGTCGCCTTGAGCAGCCGTACGGCGTACAGGGCTCCGCTGGCGCCGGTCACGGCGACGACGATGCGTTTGCCGGAAGGGGTTGCGGACACGACGGCCTCCTAGACTGCCAGCAAGGACGCGACGAGAACGTTCGCGAAGTAGACGACACTTATGATGCCGTTCATGTTGAAGAACGCCACTCCGAGCCTGGACAGGTCGTCCTCGCTCACCAGGCGATGTTCGTGCACGAGCAGCAGCGTCACGACGCCCCAGCCCAGCCAGTAGGCCGGATGCAGCCCCTCGGCGAACAGCCCCACCGCCGCCAGCAGGACCACTGCCAGCGCGTGCAGCAGCCGCGCCGCGACGAGCGCGCCGCGCAGGCCGAAACGGGCCGGGATCGACCTCAGCCCCTCGCGCCGGTCGAACTCCAGATCCTGGCAGGCGTAGACCACGTCGAAGCCGGCGACCCACGACAGCACCGCCGCGCCGAGCAGCCAGGGCACGAGCGCGAAGCCGCCGCGGATCGCGACCCAGCCGCCGACGGGCGCCACGGCCAGCGCGAGACCGAGAAACAGGTGACTGGCCCAGGTCACGCGCTTCGTGAACGAATAGCCGAAGACGATCAGCAGCGCGGGAAACGACAACCAGCCGCACAGCGGGTTGAGTCGGAACGCCGCGAAGACGAACAACCCCGACAGCGCGAGCGTGAACGCCCAGACCGAGATTCGAGTCAATCGACCGGCCGGAAGCTCGCGGTCGGCCGTCCGCGGGTTACGCGCGTCGATCGCGTGATCGGCGAGCCGGTTGAAGCCCATCGCCGCGTTCCGCGCGCCGACCATGCAGACCGCGATCCAGAAGATCTGCTGCCACTCGAAACCGTGGCCGGCGATGGCCAGCACCGCCCCGGACAGTGCGAAGGGCAGCGCGAAGACGCTGTGAGAGAACTTGACCATCCGCGCCCATGTGCGAACGGTCGCCGCGACGCCGGTCAAGGCCCCGCGCTCCACGGTGCGTCGCTCAAGCGATGCACCTCCGAGGGGTTCGAGCACAGCGCCTCGAGCGGATGCTCTTCCTCGTCGTCGATCCGTACCACGACGAGCTCGGCCAGCTTTCCGGGTTCGATCGATCCAAGCCGGTCGGCGAGCCCGAGGGCCGTGGCGCCGTTGAGCGTCGCGATGCGCAGGATCGCCGCCGGGGCCAGCCCGGGGTGCTCCTCGCGCAGCGCCGCAATCTCGGCGAACAGGTCGAGGTCGGGGTTGCTGGCCAGCGAATCAGTCCCCAGCGCGATCGGCACGCCCTCGCGCAGCAGCGCGGGAACCGGCGCGCTGCCGACGCCGAGGTAGCGATTGCTGCGCGGACAGGTCACCACCGTCGCGCCGCGGGCCTGCAGCTTCGAGTGGTCGTGGTGTTCGAGATGCACGCAGTGCACGGCGAGGGTCCGCGCCGACAGTACGCCCAGCCGGTCCAGGTACTCGACCGGGGTCTGCTTCGGCGGCTCCCACGCCGGGTCGCGGAACCGGTGTTCGCGCAGGAACTCGTCCAGTGCTCCGCCGTCCCCGGCCAGCAGCTCGCACTCCTCGACGCTCTCGGAGACGTGGATCGAGAGTAGCTCGTTCGAGGCCTCGGCGCGCCCGGCGAGCGCGCGCAGCAGCGGAGCCGAGACCGTGTGCGGGGCGTGTGGGGTCAGGATCACGCGCAGGCGATCGCTCGCGGCGGCCACGTCGGCCTCGGCCTCGATCCGATCGAGCCGTTCGGCCGCCTCCTCGATCCGCTGCTCGGCGTGCGCGATGTGCGAGCTGAGCAGCTCGTGGAACGCGATCCCGTGCAGCCCCGAGCGCGCCAGCACGCCGGCGGCCCAGGTGCGGTTCGAGAGGTCGCCCACGGCGACCGTGCCGCGCGCCGCCATCGCGCCCAGCGCCGCCTCCGCCGCCGCCCGCGCCGTCTCCTCGTCCTCGCGCTCGCGCAGCTCGAGCAGCCCGCGCAGCCAGTCGGTGTAGCTGCCCCCGGGCGGCCGGCCGCTCGCCATCCAGGACAGCTCGACATGCGTGTGGGCGTTGACCAGCCCCGGCATCAATGCGGCCTCGCCCAGCGCTCGCACCTCGGCGCCCTGGCCCGCCGCCTCGATCACCTCGGCGGCTGGTCCCAGGTTGACGATGCGGCCGTCCTCGACGGCGACGGCCCCGTCCCACAGCGGAGAGGAGGCGATGGGAATCAGCACCCGGGCAGTGTAGACGAGCATGAAAACTCCCCCGAAACCGAAGAGAACAACATTATAGGAAACGGCGGCCCCCCGGTGCCCCGGAGGGGCCGCACTGGCACGGTCGGGTTTCCGGCCTTAAGATCGCCCACGGATCGCACCCTCTTCGGGGTGGGCGTCATCCGGGGGGACCCACGACGTGACCTACCACCGCGTTTTGCCGGCCGTGCTGCTTTCGCTCGTTGCCCTGGGCTCGATCGCCGAGGCCAAGCAGACGGCGTATCACGCCCTCGGCTTGCAGCCGAAGGACGTCCTGTCCGGGACGATCCTCAACGGGAAGGTCGTTCCCGGCGAGACCAAGCAGGTCGTCTGCGTCGCCAGCTACATGACCGGCTCGAACGACAGGGAGGACGCGATCAACGTTCGCCTCGGAGTGTTCGACCGGCGCGGGGACGAGCTCGTGCCGCGCTACACGCGCGACTTCGGCTCGGAGTACGGCGGGTTCGTCGGCAACGGCGACCTCGAGCTGTTCGATCTGAACCGGGACGGGATCAGCGAGATCATCGTCTCGTTCGAGAGTTTCAAGGAGCCGCTGATCCGGCAGCGCCTGGGCGAGGTCCTGTTTCGCGACGACGCCGGCTTCCACGCAGCATGGACCGGCCCGTTCGAGTACGACGCGACGAAGGCCGCGCGCGACGTGCCCCAGGAGCGGCGCGACCGATTCGTGCGTGAGATCGACTACGCCAACACGCTGCGCACGCGCGGGCTGACCCTGTTCTTCAACAAGCAGATGATCGCCGTGGCCGGCGAACGGCTGGCGAGCCGCGAGGTCGTGCAGGAGACCTTCCCGCTGCGGGGACGCGCCGGGAATTGAAGCTTGATATCCTCGGGGGGTGGAGCCGGGGAATCAACGTCGCGCGCGTTTCGTTCTGGTGGAGCCCCAGTTCGGCGGCAACGTCGGCTCGGCCGCCCGCGCGCTGAAGAACCTCGGCTTCTCCCGCCTCGTTCTCGTGCGCCCCGCGTGCGATTCGCTCGGTGAGGACGCGCGCAAGCTGGCCGTCGACGCCGCGGACCTGTTGGAAAACGCGCAGATCCACGATGACCTCGACGGCGCACTCGACGGCGCGGGCGCCGTCGTCGGACTGACCGCGCGCACCGGCAAGCACCGTGTGCCGCACTGGCGCCTCGATCGCATCGAGGAGGTGCTGGCCGGGCTGTCGCCGGAGGTGGAGACGGCGTATGTCTTCGGCCGCGAGGACCGCGGCCTGACCGACGACGAGCTCGACCGCTGCACGCACCTCGTGCACTTCCCGGCCGCCGACGCCTACCCGTCGTTCAACCTGGCCCAGAGCGTGCTGCTGGTGGCCTACCAGCTGCGCCTGACGGTGCTCGAACCGGCGGTCAGTGGTCTCGCGCCGCCCGCGGAGCACGGCGCGCGTGAGGCGATGTACGCGCACCTCGAGCGGGCTCTGCTGTCGATCGGTTTCATCCACGACGAGACGAAGGACGTGTTGATGCGCCGCCTGCGCCGCATGCTCGGGCGGGCCCACGCGACCGATCATGAAGTCAAGCTGCTGCGTGGCGTCGCCCGGCAGACTCTGTGGGCCGCCGAGCGGGCGGGTTTGGACGTGCCCGCGGAGGACCGGGCCGGCGCCACGCAACAGATCCCGCGGCCCGACGGAGAGGACTGAGGCCGTGGATCGTGGGCGGCTGACTCGAGAGCTGAGGCAGCGGGCCGCCAGCGAGGGCTTCGACGCGATCGGTATCGCCGAAGCGGTCGAGCCGCGACGCGACGCGCAGGCGCTGGCCCGCTGGCTCGGCGCGGGACACCAGGCCGGGATGACCTGGCTCGATCGCGCGCCCGAGATGCGATCGGACCCGCGGATGCTGCTCCCCGGCTGCCGCAGTGTGGTCAGCCTGGCGCTGAATTACTGGCCCGGAGCGGAGGAGGCGCGGACCCCGCCCGGTCGGGCGCGGGTTGCGCTCTACGCGCGCGGACGCGACTACCACCGCGTGATGGGCAAGCGCCTGAAGCGGCTGACCGCGTGGCTCGAGGAGACGACGGGGCAGGCCACGCGCTCGTTCGTCGACACCGGGCCGGTGCTCGAGCGCGCGTGGGCCGAGCGCGCCGGCATCGGCTGGATCGGCAAGAACGCGAACCTCATCTCGCGCGGGCGCGGATCGTGGCTGCTGCTGGCCGAGCTGTTGACCGCGGCGGAGCTGGTCGCGGACACGGGGCCGCACGAGGAGTTCTGCGGAACGTGCACGTCGTGTCTCGACGCGTGCCCGACCGGGGCGATCGTCGAGGACGGCGTCGTCGACTCCGAACGCTGCATCTCGTACTGGACGATCGAGCACCGCGGCCCGATCCCCGAGGAGCGCCGCGCGGGCAACGCGGACTGGATCTTCGGCTGCGACGTATGCCAGGACGTCTGTCCGTGGAATCTGCGCTTCGCCGAGGCGACGCCGGCGGATCCGCTCGAACGACGCGAGGATCTCCGCGGACTGGACCCGATCGACATGCTGGGCCTCGATGAGGAGGCGTTCCGGGCGCGTTACTCGGGCACGTCGCTGATGCGGGCGAAGTGGGAGGGCATGCGGCGCAACGCGTGCATCGTCCTGGGAAACGCCGGAGACCGCGCGGCGCTGACGCATCTGGCGCGCGCGCTCGACGACGAGGATCCCGTCGTGCGTTCGCACGCCGAGTGGGCCATCCGGCAGATCGAGGGGCGCGGAGCGGATGACCAGGGGTTAGAATAGGACGGCTTGCACGGAAGGAGCGGGATGGCCCAGGAAAAGCGACGCACCGAACGCGCCAGGCGGCGCTTGATGGTCAAGTTCGGGCAGACGAAGGCGGACAAGACCGGCTTCACCAAGAACCTCTCGGCCACGGGCCTGAGCGTCAAGACGAACAGCGTGTTCAAGCCCGGCACGACCATCCAGATCGTCGTCGACTTCCAGGAACGGGCATTCACGATGTGGGGACGGGTGTGCTGGGCCAAGAAGGTCCCGCCCCAGCTGTCGCACGTGCTCGACTGCGGGATGGGGATCCAGTTCGTCGATCCACCCGAGGATTTTCTCGAGTTTTTCCGCGAGTGGACGGCCAAGAAGACCGTCCGCTAGGCCCCCGTTCCGCCCTTGACTCGGTCGCCGCGATAGGCGAAAATAAAGCAAACAGACGGAGCTAAATTCCTGAGCCGGGGAGTGTTGCGTCGATATCGAGCAACCACTACATCTTGCGTAGTCCGGACGGCAATGCTCCAATATTTTGTGGCCCAGGGGCCGGTTTGGCCTTGACGAGACGGAGTTAGGTTGTTAAATTCACGCGCGCTTTTGATCGAGCGCGGGGGGTCTCGGGCGGATGTTGCCGCCCCGCGTTTCGGTCGTTTTTCGCTCACAGTTGTCATGCTTCGGCGACAGGGTCTCTGCCCCCGCCTTCAGAGACGTTTCGCCCAGGAGGTTCACCTCTATGCTCCGTCAGGATCCGCGTCCTTCGAAGGATAAACCGGCTCCGCCGCTCGTCGGCGAGGGAGAAGCCGGTCGGCACCAGGAACACAAACAAGGCCTTCGAATCGTCCGACGCTATACGGAGCCGGGCGTCCATCCCTACGAAAAGCTCGAATGGGAGCTGCGCGACGCGGTGATCACCAACGAGAAGGGCGAGGTGGCGTTCGAGCAGCGCAACGTCGAGGTCCCCAAGACGTGGTCGCAGCTGGCGACCAACGTCGTGGCGCAGAAGTACTTCCGCGGCCAGTTGGGAACCGCCGAGCGCGAGACCAGCGTGCGCCAGTTGATCGACCGCGTGGCCCGGACCGCCGTGCGCTGGGGCCGCGAGGGCGATTACTTCGCCAGCGACCTCGACGCCGAGAACTTCGAGGCCGAACTGACCCACCTGCTGGTCAACCAGATGGTGTCGTTCAACTCGCCGGTCTGGTTCAACTGCGGCGTGGAAGAGAAGCCGCAGGTCTCGGCCTGTTTCATCAACTCGGTCGACGACACGATGGGGTCGAT
Source organism: bacterium (assembly GCA_024226515.1). Lineage (GTDB taxonomy): Bacteria > Acidobacteriota > Polarisedimenticolia > Polarisedimenticolales > Polarisedimenticolaceae > JAAELQ01. The sequence goes on along the minus strand of JAAELQ010000264.1, from coordinate 35,224 downwards.
TCTGGACCTGGCCAAGACCGAGGGCATGCTGTTCAAGTTCGGCTCGGGCACGGGATCCAACCTGTCGCCGATCCGTTCCAGCCGCGAGCTGCTCGCCGGCGGCGGCACCGCCTCCGGGCCCGTGTCGTTCATGAAGGGCTACGACGCGTTCGCCGGCGTGATCAAGTCCGGCGGCAAGACGCGCCGCGCGGCCAAGATGGTCATGCTCGACGCCGACCATCCCGACATCGAGGACTTCATCACCTGCAAGGCCGACGAAGAGAAGAAGGCCTGGGCGCTGATCGACTCCGGCTACTCCGGCGAGTTCAACGTCCCCGGCGGGGCATACGACTCGGTGTTCTTCCAGAACGCCAACCACTCTGTCCGCGTCAGCGACGAGTTCATGCGCGCCGTGCTCAACGACGGCGAGTGGTCGACGCGCGCGGTGACGTCCGGCAAGCCGGTCGATTCCTACCGCGCCCGCGACCTGATGGGCAAGATGGCCGACGCGGCCTGGGTCTGCGGCGATCCCGGTGTCCAGTTCGACACGACGATCAACACCTGGCACACGTCGCCGAACACGGCGCGGATCAACGGATCCAACCCCTGCTCGGAGTACATGTTCCTCGACGATTCTGCGTGCAACCTGGCCTCGTTGAATCTGATGCGCTTCCGCAGGCCGGACGGCGAGTTCGACGTCGATTCGTTCAAGCACGCCATCGACGTGACGATCGCGGCGATGGAGATCTGGGTCGACAACGCGTCGTATCCGACGCCGGCGATCGAGAAGAACTCGCACGACTACCGTCCGCTCGGCCTGGGCTTTGCCAACCTGGGCGCCTTGCTGATGTCGCGCGGCCAGCCCTACGACTCCGAAGAAGGACGAGGCTACGCCGGGGCGATCACGGCCTTGATGTGCGGCGAGGCCTACGCGATGTCCGCACGCATCTCCGCCCGCACCGGCCCGTTCTCCGGCTTCGACCGTAACCGCGAGCCGTTCCTGCGCGTGATGCGCAAGCACCAGAGTCACGCCAACGGCATCAACGACGACATCGTGCCGTCCGACCTGATGTCGGCCGCGCGCGGTTGCTGGGCCGACGCCGTCACCCTGGGCACCGAATACGGCTACCGCAACGCGCAGGCCACGGTGCTGGCCCCGACCGGGACGATCGCGTTCATGATGGACTGCGACACCACCGGGATCGAGCCCGACCTGGCGCTGGTCAAGTACAAGAAGCTCGTCGGCGGTGGGTTGTTCAAGATCGTCAACAACAGCGTTCCGCTGTCGCTCAAGAAAATGGGCTACGGCCACGAATCGATCCAGAAGATCGTCGACTACATCAACGAGAACGACACGATCGAGGGCTGTTCGGAATTGAAGGACGAGCACCTGCCGGTGTTCGACTGCGCGTTCCGTCCGGCCAACGGCGAGCGCTCGATCCACTACATGGGCCACATCAAGATGATGGCCGCGACGCAGCCGTTCCTCTCCGGCGCGATCTCGAAGACGGTCAACATGCCCGGCGACTCGACGGTCGAGGACATCGAGCAGGCGTACATCGAGGCCTGGCGACTGGGGCTGAAATCGATCGCCATCTACCGCGACGGCTGCAAGCGTACCCAGCCGCTCAGCACCGGCAAGGCCAAGGACGATGCGAAGGCGGTCGCGGCCGAGGTCGCGTCCACGGTCGCGCCCGAGCGGCAGCGGCTCAAGCTTCCCGACACCCGCCGTTCGGTGACGCACAAGTTCTCCGTCGCCGGTTTCGAGGGCTACATCACCTGCGGCCTGTACGAGAACGGCCAGCCGGGCGAGATCTTCGTCACGCTCGGCAAGGCGGGGTCCACGCTGGCCGGCTTCGCGGACGCCTTCGCCACGGCCGTGTCGTTCGCGCTGCAGCACGGCGTCGAGCTGCGCTTCCTCGTCGACAAGTTCACCCACGTGCGCTTCGAGCCGTCGGGCTTCACCGGCAACGAGCAGATCCCGATCGCCAAGTCGATCGTCGACTACCTGTTCCGCTGGATGGCGCTCGAGTTCCTGCCCACCGAAGAGCAGCCCGAGCAGGCGCTGCAGGCGCAGAGCGGCGTCGAGATGGAGACCGAGGGCGGTAACGGAATCGAGCGGGAGAATCAGGAGCGCGCCGTCTTCGTGGCCCAGGCCGACGCGCCGGCGTGCACCGAGTGCGGCTCGATCATGATCCGCAACGGCGCGTGCTACGCGTGCGTCAACTGTGGCTCGACCAGCGGTTGTTCCTGATCGAGTTTTGCGTTTCGAGCTCTCTGGGCGGGTCCTTCGGGCCCGCCCTTTTTTGTGTTGTTTCGGTGGCGGTTGTTTGAGAGGGACCCCCGGGTGGCGGCCCCCCGGACCCCCCGCTACCGCACTGGGTGACGGCGGCAGACCGCCATCACTCCGTTTGGTCCTCGTTCTCTCGGAGTCGTAGACGACCGGCCGCGGCAGGTCGTATCAGGAAGCATGTCGAAAGTGATTCGTATGTTGCTGTTGGTCGCCGTGTCGATCTCACTGTTGCACTGCGGTGGCCCGACTCCCGAGGAACGTGTGCGGCGTATCGTCGACGCGGCTGTCGATGCCGCGGAGTCGCGCGACGTCGTGGCGTTTCGCGACCTCGTGTCCGAGCGCTACTCCGACGACGCCGGCCGGGACCGCGCGGGGATCGGGGGCGTAGTCGGGCTGTACATGCGGCAACGCCCGTCGATCCACGTCTGGACGAGGATTCGCGGGATTCGCCGGGACGGCACGGACGCCGCCGACGCGACGCTGCACGTCGTCCTGGCCGCGGGCCCGCTGACGGACCTCTCGCGCCTCGACGAGATCGAGGCCGATCTGCTGCGCGTGGAGTTTCGTGCCGAGGCCGACCCCGACGGTCGGTGGCGCATCACGCGCGCCGACTGGCGCTCGGCCGGATTGACCGAGATTCTCGCTCCCTGATAGGGTTGGACATCCGCGGGGCACGGCCCCGCTGCAATCCGACGGGAGAATCGGCGCGGTGGCGAGCGGTAATGGACGACGGAACAGTGCGCCACGCCGGCGCCGGATCTGGACGCGGTGGTCCGACGAGGCCCTGCTCGACCTGAGGTTCCGCGACCTGGGTCTCAAGATCGAGGGCACCGAGCTCGAGCACCGCGTGGAGCGGCTGTACGACGAGCTCGAACGCCGAGGCATCGTTTTTCGACCCCACGTCTGGCTCTCCAGCGAGTGGTTCTCGCCGGACGGCGTGCCGGGCATCGCGGCGCCGTTCTACCTGGCCCATCCGCGGTTGATGAAGCTCGAGGCGCGCCAGATGCTCGAGGTGGATGGCGGCACCGAGAAGGCCTGCATGCGCGTGTTGCGGCACGAGGCGGGCCACGCGATCGACACCGCGTATCGACTGCACTTCAAGAAGAACTGGCGTCAAACGTTCGGCTCGTACTCCAAGCGCTATCCCAAGTCGTATCGGCCCCAGCCGAACAGCCGCAATTTCGTCTTGCACCTCGACGCCTGGTACGCGCAGGCCCATCCGGCCGAGGATTTCGCCGAGACGTTCGCCGTCTGGCTGCGACCGCGTTCGGACTGGCGTCGGCGCTATGCGGACTGGCCGGTCGCGCTGCGCAAGCTGGAGCAGGTCGACGAGTTGATGGGCGAGATCCAGGGGCGGCCGCCGGTGGTCAACAAGCGGAACAAGATCGAGCCGCTGTCGCGCCTCTCCGAGACGCTGCGCGAGTACTACGTCAGGAAGCGCGAGCTCTACGGCACGCACTGGCCCGACAACTACGATCGCGACCTGCGCAAGCTGTTCTCCGGCGAGGCCGGCCGCAACGGGCGGCCGAGCGCCGCGACGTTCCTGCGCGCCAACCGGACGGAGCTGCGCGAGACGGTCGCCGAGTGGACCGGCGCGCACGCCTACACCGTGGATCAGGTGCTGCAGGACATGATCGAGCGCAGCCGTGAGCTGAAGTTGCGCCTGGGCATGGCGCCGAAGCGCGCCAAGTCGCAGGCCGTGATTCTCGTCACCGTGCATACGATGAACTGCCTGCATGCCGGACGGCAGGAGATTCCGCTGTGAACAAGGTCAAGGTCAAGCGCAAGCGGCCGAGGCAGAAGCTCCGCGTGCTGGTGCTGATGCACGAGGACCTCGTCCCGCCGGAGTCGATCGAGGGCAAGACGGACAAGGAGATCAACGTCTGGAAGACGGAGTACGACGTCTGCGTCACGTTGAAGGAGATGGGGCACGAGATCCTGCCCGTCGGCGTGGCCCACGACCTGGGCGTCTTGCGCGACGCGATCTTCGAATTCAAGCCGCACATAACGTTCAACCTGCTGGAGGAATTTCACGGCGTCGCGGTCTACGACCAGCACGTCGTCAGTTACCTCGAACTGATGAAGCGGCGTTACACGGGCTGCAATCCGCGCGGGCTGATGCTGGCCCACGACAAGGCGCTGTCCAAGAAGATCCTCTCGTTCCACCGCGTGCCCGTGCCGGACTTCGCCGTTTTCGAGATGGGGCGCAGGATCCGGCCGTCGAGTCGCCTGCGCTATCCGATGCTGGTCAAGTCGTTGACCGAGGAAGGCTCCGTCGGCATCGCGCAGGCTTCGGTCGTGGCCGACGAGGAGCAACTGCGCGAGCGCGCCGAGTTCGTCCACCGTCAACTGGCGACCGACGCGATCGCCGAGCAGTTCATCGAGGGGCGCGAACTGTACGTCGGCGTGCTCGGAAACCGTCGCCTCGAGACGCTGCCGGTGTGGGAGCTGACGTTCGACAAGATGACCGAGGACCGGCACTTCATCGCGACCTCCAAGGTCAAGTGGGATCTCGACTACCAGAAGAAGTGGGGCATCCGCTACGACAAGGCGAAGGAGATTCCCGCCGACATCGAGCCGCGCCTGAACCGGATCTGCAAGCGGGCCTACCGCGCGCTGAACATCAGCGGCTACGCGCGCATGGATCTGCGGCTGACCCCGGACAACGAGCTCTACCTGCTGGAGGCGAACCCGAACCCCCAGCTGTCCTACGGGGACGAGTTCGCCGAGTCCGCCGAGTCCGCGGGGATGTCGTACGACGAGCTGCTGCAGCGCATCCTGAATCTCGGGCGTAGCTACCGCGCCCAGTGGCAGGACTGACCCTTCCGGGCAGGTCCCCGGCCGCGTTGCGCGCGCACAACGCGACTCGTCGGCAGCGCTGGCGCGCCGCACCTGCCGGACACAACTTCTCCGTCGTGACGCCTCCTCGTCTCGGAGGTGCAGCATGTCTCGACGATCAAGCTTCGCTCTCGCGGCCCTTGCCGTTCTCATTTCGGCGCTCCCGGCCGACTCCGCGCCGACCCAGGACCTGCGTCGGTCGATCACCCTGCAGACCAGCGGACGGCCGATTCGCCACACGACGAATCGCGACGGCAACGTGATCGACTTCGCGGTCTCGACCCCGCAGGGTGAGTTGCGCGCCACGCGCCGGCGGGTCGAGGACGCTCCCGGCGAACGGGTCGAATTCCGCCTCGCCGGTTCCGACGAACGCATGCTCCTCGACCTGTCGGGGGACGTCTCCGTCGTGCGCGTGGCTGCGACCTATCCCGAGATCGGCCGGCTCGCGCTGAAGATCGACGCGCGGACGAAGCGGGCGGTCGTTCTCGATGCGCCGGATGGCGACCCCAACCTGTTGCTGAGCCACCCGCTCTACGTCGCGCTGAGCGATCTGGCGCTGGAGCTGCTCGACGAGCAACGGTTCAACGAGCGCCCGGACCCCTCGTCGACCCGGATGCTGGAGCTGATCGTTCCCGTGGTGCTGGCGCCCACGAAGCTCGACGGGTTCTCCGGCAGTTTCAGCCCGATGTCGTCGTTCACCTGCCGCGAGCAGGATGACTTCGACCGCTGCTCGCGGTGCTGCGACAACCTGATGGGGCTGATCGAGCTCACCTGCAACGCCGGGGCGATCTCGACCTGCGGCGACGCGTGGTGCGCCGCGGCTGCATTTCTGCTCTGCGGCATGATCTCGGACCTCGAGCAAGCCATGTGCGTGACCTGGAACTGCGCCGGCAGGCCCGGGGATCCGCACTGCAATCCGCACGTGCCGTGCGCGAGCGCGGGCGGCGTGTGCTACGCATCGGACGTCTGCGGGATCATCAGCTGTCCCGCGTGCGGGTCGTGCTCGGACGGCCGACAGTGCTGCGGTTCGTGTAACTAGCAGATACGGGCGGTGGTTTCGGCCACCGCCCGTCGTCAGTTCACGGCCGTGTCGAGTGGCAGCCGGGCCGTTCGCGAGAGTCGATCCAGCCGAGCGCGGTTCGCACCGCAGGCGAAACCACGCAGCGCGTGTCCGGCCGTCGCCGGTCTCGCGGCAGGATCGCGCTGCGTGAGGCGGCGGATCAAGCGTGCCAGGTGCTCCGGGAACGCGGGCCGCCGGATGCGCGGGTCCGCGGGCGGACCGCCGAGGTGCCAGCGCAGGTGGTCCTCGATCGCGGAGGACTCCACCGGGCGTCCCCCGGTCGCGAGCTCGTACAGCAGGATCCCCGCGGAGTAGAGGTCGCTGCGTCCGTCGACCGGCCGTCCGAGCAGCGCCTCGGGCGAGACGAAGGGCAACGACCCGCTGACCGTCCCGTGCGGCTCGCGATGGCCCGCGCGCACCGCCAGGCCGAAATCGATCAGCCGCGTCGCCACGACCCGGCCGTCGACGGCGCGCACCAGAACGTTGGCCGGCTTCACGTCGCGATGGACCCAGCCCGCGCGGTGCACGTGCTCCAGCGCGCGCAGCAGGTCGATCGCGATGCGCTCCACGCAGCCGAAGCCCGAGGGTCCGTCGAGTGGCGCTCGCGTGCACGGCGCGCCGTCCACGTACTCCAGCACGAGATACGCCGCGCCTCTCGACAACGGGCCCGAGCGCGCGACGCGGAGCTCCAGCGCGCGTGGGATGCACGAATGGTCGAGCGAGGCCCAGGCCTCGAATTCCTCCTGCAACTGCGCGCGCGTCACGCCGCGCGGCGATCCGAGCGGCGTCTTGAGCGCGACGGCGCCGCCCGCGAGGTGGTCGAAGGCGCGCACGACCCGCGTCCCGCTGCCTCTGCCGAGCTCACGTAGAATCTCGAATCGATCGTCCTGGAGACGGACCGTCCGTTGGATCGCCATCTTCCCCCCTGACGGCAACCGGTCTTGTTCGGCGAGTGGGTGCTGTCGCCGCCGAATCTACAGAACGAGGTTCACCGCGCGCAATACGCACGGCGGCACTCCGTTGCAGCGAGAATACGGGGGTGTTGTCGTCAGGGAACGTCGGCGCCGCTGCGTCCGAGTCCTCGGGCGTTGGACAGCCCTTCGTCCATGTCGAGGAGCAGCGTATGCAGGGCGCGCACCAGGTAGGACATGCGTCGATAGTCCAGCAGATCCGGCGTGTCGTCCTCGCCATGGTAGTGCGGGTGGCGCATGAACGACGTGTCGGTGACCTGAACCCCGGGAAGTCCCAGCTTGCGAAACGGGAGATGATCCGACAGGTCGACGACACCCAGCGAGGTCGGCGCGCGGAACGAATGCACCGGGATCGTGCGTGCGCGCAACATCCCGCGCTTGACCTCCTTGAGCCAGCGTCCGGCGCCCATGTCGCCCACGACAGCGACGAAGTCCCCGGTGTCGGGATAGATCAGCCCGAGCCCACGGATCGGAAAACGCTGGCTGTGCGGACGTTCGGAGTAGTAGCCGACCATGTCGAGCGAGACCATCAGGCGCACGTTCACGCCCTCGGCGACGAGCTTGCGCGCGAAGTGCGCGCTGCCCATGTCCTCGGTGCGGAAGAACGGCGGCTCTTCCGTACTGAACGCGACGAAATACTGGTCGTGCAGCGGGGCATCGCGCGGCAACGTCCTGACCAACTCGAGCAGGACGGCGACGCCGCTGGCGTTGTCGTCGGCCCCCGGGAACTCGTCGAACGCGTCGTAATGCGCGCCGATGATGACGGCGCCGGAGTCCTGCTGCGTCCCGTCGCGGTGGGCGATGACGTTGCGGTAGGTCCCCGGCTCGAGGCGGTACTCCTGGGTCTCGATCTCCAGCCCGGCGCCTTCCATCTCGCCGGCGATCCACTGCGCCGCCCGGTCGAGGTTCTCGACGTGCTCGTAGTCGCGCGGGCTCAGGCTCGTGCTCAGCAGCAGCACGTCGTCGCGCAGGCGCTCGGCCGAGATGTCGGCCTCGACTTCGATACGCTGGGGCGGGATGACGATCGGGCCGCGGACGACGATCGCGAACAGGCAGACCAGGAACCCCACGACGATCGCGAGCACCAGCGCGATGCGGATGACCCGTGGCAACAAGTCAGTGGGCTCCCTCGAGCGTTTGTAGCATGCCGACGAACGCGCTGCGCTGCGCCTCGATCGTGGACTCGGGACCGGTCAGCTTGAAGAACCAGGGGGCGTCCGGGCCCGGCGCGATCGCGCCCAGCAGCATCGAGTTCGGCTGCGGGTCGGCCGGCGCGGCGGTCATCGTCATGCCGCCGTCGTACGTCCCGTGGACCTCGACGATCTGCACCTTGCCGATAGCGGACGCGATCGACGTGATCTTCATGCCTTCCAGCGAGGAGGAGCCGTCGGGCTGGGTGAACTGCCCGGCCCAGCGGCGAGCGTTGGCCATCGGGTCGCCGCCCTGGCCCGGGCCGAAGTAGTAGACGACGCACTCTCCGGGGCCGTCGGCGCCGGGGACGACGTACTGCGCGTAGCGCATGTCCGAGCGCGGCGGCTCGGGCGTCCACGCGTCGGGCACCGACCAGACCAGGTGGTTGGCCGGTGCCGCGTGCGAGTTCGATCCCGGCGCATCGTCCGAGGGCAGGTCGAGCGTCGCGGCGCTGCGCGGCTCGTAGGTCGGCGCGGTCTCACCCTCGGCGACGGGCTCCGCGTCGCCGCTGCCCGAGCACCCCGCAGAAACGATCAGCAGCGTGACCGCCGTGACAAATCCGATCTTGTTCATCGTTGCATGCTCCCACAGACCGGGCGCTAGCCCAGCACTTTCAACTTGACGGCGCGCGGGGACCCGGGCTCGACGGCCGGCGGCGGCGGCACCTCGTCGCCGTCGACCAGCCACCGGCACAGGGCGTCGGTGGCCGGCACGTCGGCCCGGCACAACCACTCCTCGAGTTCGTTCGAGGCCGGCTCGCCCCAGTCGCGCGGGTCGTCCGAGTTGACCGCGTCGAGCCCCGCTCCGCGGCGATACCGACGGAAGAAATCCTGATGGAAGGTGAGAAAGCGGCGCGTGCGAACGCGGCCCTTCTCGTCGTCGCGAAACAGCTCGCGGCACAGCTCGACGTAGCGGCGGACGACCGCCAGGCGCTCGTCGGGATCCAGCTCGATGTCGCGCCGCTCGCGAAACTCCTGGAAGATCCAGGGCTTCGTCAACGCCCAACGCCCCACCATGACCGCGGCGCAGCCGGTCTCTTCCAGGCGCCGCTCGGCGTCGCGCCAGCCGAGGATGTCTCCGTTGCCGATCACCGGCACGGACAGTTCGCGCACCAGCTCGGTCACGTGAGACCAGTCGGCGGGGCGACGGTAGCGCTGCGCGCGGCTGCGCGAGTGCAACGTCACCGCGTCGACTCCCGCCTGTTCCGCGGCGCGCGCGATCTTGAGGTACGTCGGCTTCTCCGAGGACCAGCCGAGACGCAGCTTGACGGTGATCGGGACGTTGCATGCCTCCTTCATCGCGCGCACGATGTCGCCCACGCGCCCGGGACGCTGGAGCAGCGCGGCTCCGTAGCCACGCTTGGTTGCGTCGTCGATCGGGCAGCCGAGATTGACGTCGATGAAGTCCGCGCCGCGATCTTCCGCGATCTGCGCCGCCTCGGCCATCACCTCCGGCTTCTTGCCGGCGAGCTGGACGCCGAAGATCTTCTCCTCCGGGTGCCGTCGCAGGAGCGCCATCTCGGCCCTGTCGCCGCGGGCCACCTTGTGCGAGTAGGCCATCTCGCCGACGCACACCTCCGCACCCCACTCGTTGAGCAGCCGGCGGAAGGGCAGATCGGTGCCGCGCGACATCGGCGCCATGATCAGTCGGCCGCGGAAGATCTCCTCGGCGGTCAAGAGCCCTCCCCGGACGCGCCGGCGTCCGGCGCATCGCGCTCGAGCTGCTCGGTGATCGTTTTGACCTGGATCTCGGCGGCGTGAATCTTGTCGCGGCAGAGCGTGACCAGTCCGGCCGCCTCCTCGACCAGGCCCGACAGCTCGTCGATATCGACCTGGCCCTCCTCGATCTTGCCCAGGATCTCCTCGAGCCGCTTCGCCGCTTCGCCGTATGCGGGCTGCTTCTTCGTCATCGATGGTCCTCGTCGGATGGGGGCGCGGGGCCCCGGGATACCAGATCCAGAGTTCCGCGTTGCAGTCGCGCGCGGATCTTCGCGCCGTCCGGAGCGGCGTCCGCGTCGGTCAGCAGCGCTCCGTCGGCGAGGTTCAGTATGGAGTAGCCGCGCTCGAGCACCCGCTCGGGGCGCACGAGCCGCAGGCGCTGATCGCGCGCCAGGAGTCGCTCGCGTTCGGACCTCAGCATGCGCTGCGCGGCAGGGGACGTGCGCCGGCCCAGCGTCTCGATGCGCGCGGCGCAGGACTCGACGTCGCGGCGCGCAGCGGAGAGGATCGAGCGCAGGGAGGCGCTCAGCCCCGAGCGAGCTCGTTGCAGCTCCGCTCCCGCCGCGCGGGGGATGCGATCCGCCAGTCGCGTCAGCTGATCGTGGGCCGCGACGAGCATACGCCGCGCGGCAACGACGGTCCGCTCGCGCCGGTTGAGCAGTTGCGTACGCTCTTGCTGGATGCGTCCGCGCGTCGCCCGATCGAGCCGCCGCCCGCGTTCGAGCTGCCGCGCACGATGTTCGACGATCGACTGTGCCGCCGTCTCGAGGATCCCTTCGGCCGTCTGCTCGACCGACGTTGCGCTGCGACGCACGGCCTCGACGGCCAGCCCCGCGGCCGCGGTGGGTGTCTTGCAGCTGCGCGCGAACGCGTCGAGCACGGAGGTGTCCTGCTCGTGACCGATGCCGACGACCACGGGCAGTGGAAACTGCGCGACGGCACGGCCCAGCGGCTCGGAATCGAACCAGCCGAGATCGGTGCGCGACCCGCCTCCGCGGCAGATCAGCAGCAAGTCGAAACGCTCGGCGCGTTGGCGGATCCAGTCCAGCGCGTTCAGCACGGAGGGCTCGGTCGCGTGGCCCTGCACGCGCGCGCCGTGCGCCGTCACGCGAAAGGCGAACCCCGACTCGTCGAGCGTGCGCAACACGTCGTTGTACGCGTCCGATCCCAGGCTGGTGACGAGCGCCACGTTCAGCGGCAGCGCGGGCAGCGGCAGCGAAGTGTTGCGCTGCGCCAGACCTTCCGCCGTCAGCCGGCGGACGATCTCCTCGCGGCGTCGCGCCGCCTCACCCAGCGTGTAGTTGATGTCGATGCCCTCGACGACGACGCGGTACAGACCCCACGGAACGTAAAGCTCGACGCGCACCTGCATCCGGACCTGGATCTCGTCCTCGAGAGCGAACGGCGTGCCCGCCTGCTCCAGCTCGCGCTCGATCTCCTTGCGCGTTCGGTCGAACAACGTGGTCGAGACGCGGGACACGGCGTCGCCGCCGTCCGTCCGCTCGGCCAGGTCGAAGCTGACGTGCCTCTTGTGTGCGTTCTTGTTGAACCCGGAGATCTCGCCCACGACCCACACCGTCGACGGAAACGCTCCCTCGATCACCCGTCGAACGCGCTCGTTGAGTCGCGACACGGTGAGGTCGTCGGCGTCGCCCGCCGGTTGCGCCTCGGGCTCGACCGCCTCGTCATCGAACAGGCCGGGCAGGGCGGGCCCGCGCGCCGCGCGAGCGGCCGGAGCGGCGCCGACGAGCTCGAGCGATCCGCCCAGGCTCTCGTATAACTTGCGTGTCGGCTCGTCGAACGTGAACTCGCGATCGTGGATCAGCTCGACAAGGCCGACCACGTCGGCTTCCGGCACGGACCAGAAGCGGTCCGACGCATTCCACCGCCGCTGGGGCAGCGTCTTGATCAGGTCGACGAGCGACCGATCGAACGGGAAGCGCACCTCGAGCGCGCCTCTTCCGTCGTGCGTAACGTGTCGGCTCACGGCTTCTGGGAACTCCGAGAAAACGCTACCTTAGCTCAGCCCGCGCCCCACCCTCAACCGTGCCGGCCGGGCGGCCGCGGAGTCGCGCCGGTTGTGGTTTTTTCCGGGCCGGGCTAGGCTCTCTCGATGCACGGCGAGGCACGGATCGAGATCGACGATCACCTTGACGACGGCGGCGCGCTGGCCCACATGGCCGACGACGTTCGCCGCGGGTTGACCGCTTCGCCCAAGCGTCTTCCGTCGAAGTATTTCTACGACGAGCGCGGCAGCGAGCTGTTCGAGCGCATCACGGAGCTGCCCGAGTACTACCTGACGCGCATCGAGCGCGGCCTGCTCGAGCGGCACGCTCCGGCGATCCTGCGCCACGGCGGCGCGCGCGAGCTGGTCGAGCTGGGCGCGGGTTCCGCGACGAAGACGCGGCTGTTACTCGACGCCGGCAGGGACGAGGGCTCGCTGCGTCGCTACGTGCCGCTCGAGGTGTCGCGCGAGATCGCGGAGGTCTCTGCGCGGGAGATCGCCGGCCACTACCCGGACCTGAGCGTCCACGTCGTCGTCGGCGATTTTGAAGGGCACATGGACGAGGTGCCGGGCGGTGACCGACGCCTGGTCGCGTTTCTCGGCAGCACGATCGGTAACTTCCCGCGCGAGCAGGCGGTGGAGTTCCTGAGCGAGGCGAAGCTGCTGCTGCGTGACGGCGGCCACCTGCTGCTCGGCGCGGACCTGGTCAAGGATCGTTCGTCGCTCGAGGCCGCGTACAACGACAGCCGCGGCATCACCGCCGAGTTCAATCGCAACATCCTCCAGGTCGTGAACCACCATCTCGAAGCCGACTTCGACCCGGAGAAGTTCGAGCACATCGCGCGCTACAACCCCGAGCTGCAGCGGATCGAATCGTCGCTGCGCTCGACCGAGGAGCAGACGGTGCGGTTGGGCGACATCGACCTCGAGGTCCGTTTCGAACGCGACGAACTGTTGCACACCGAGGTCTCGTGCAAGTACACGCGGGACTCGCTGAGCCGGTTGCTGTGCGACGCGGGCTACGAGCTCGAGCGCTGGTTCGCGGACGACTCGAATTCGTTCGCCCTCGCGCTGGCCGCGCCGGTCTCCGAGGTCACGAAGCCCGCGACCGGGCGTACGCTGCGCCGAGACGTTCCGCAGCGCGATCCACGTCCTCGGTACGGGTCGGGCATCCGACCGTAAGCCGCACCGTCGCCAGCGCCAGCTCGTCCGACACGCCCATCGCCGCCAGCACGCGCGAGATGTGCGGTTTGCCCGAGTGGCAGGCGGCTCCCGCCGCGCTCGCGACGCCCTCGGCCAGCGACAGCAGGTGGTTCGCGTCGACGCCCGGGAAAGCCGCCGACAGAGTGTTGGGTAGCCGCTCGACCGACTTGCCGTGTACCACGAGCTCGGGCACGCGATCGCGCAGCCGCTGTTCCAACCGGTCGCGTAGCTCGAGCAGGTGCTCGGTTCGCTGCGGCAGCTCGCGACGGGCCAGTTCGCACGCGGCGCCCAGGCCGACGATTCCGGCGACGTTCTCCGTGCCGCCGCGCCGCCCACCCTCGTGGCCGGCGCCGCGCAGGAAGCCGTTGAACGGGGTGTCGCGGCGCAGGTACAGCGCGCCCGCGCCCTTCGGCCCGTAGAGCTTGTGGCCGGCGACGGTCAGCGAATCCACACCGAGGTCGTCGGCGGTCAGAGCGACCTTACCCAGCGACTGCGCGGTGTCGCTGTGCACCACGATGCCGCGCTCGTGCGCGGCATCGGCGATCTCGCGTACGGGCTGGATCACGCCTGTCTCGTTGTTGGAGTGCATGATCGACACCAGCGCCGTCTCGTCACGCAGGGAGTCGACGAACTCCTTCGCGTCGACGCGGCCGTTGCGGTCCACCGGGACCCGCGTCGTACGCCAGCTGTTGCGCTCGAGGTAGGCGCACGCGTTGTCGATCGCCGCGTGTTCCACCGCGCTGATGACGATGTGCTTTCCGCGGTCCGCCAGCGCCTCGGCGATGCCCACGATCGCGGCGTTGTCCGACTCGGTGCCGCCGCAGGTGAAGATCACCTCGTCGGCGGCGCAGCCGATCAGCGCGGCGACCTGCTCGCGCGCGGCGTCGACGGCCCGGCGGGCAGGCTGTCCGAACGCGTGCGCGGACGAAGGGTTGCCCCACAGATCGCGCAGCGCGGGCAGCATGGCCTCGATCACTTCCGGCGCCGGTGGTGTCGTCGCGTTGTAGTCGAGGTAGATCGGGCTGTCTTGCATCGGCTCCTCCCGCGTGGAACGATAGCCCACCGTCAGGAAAGGGGCGAATCATGGGCGATGCAAAACTGCTCGGGAGTCGTTCGATCTTCGACGGTCGTGTCGTGCGACTGTTCGTCGACGAGATCCAGTTGCCCAACGGCAGCCGCTGCGAGTTGGAGGTGATCCGGCACTGCGGGGCGTCGGCGGTGGTGCCGGTGGACGACGAGGGCAACGTTTTGCTCGTCCGGCAGTACCGTCACGCGACGTCGGGCTGGATCCTCGAGGTGCCGGCGGGCAAGCTGGACGACGGAGAACTTCCGGATGCTTGCGCCCGGCGTGAGGTCGAGGAAGAGACCGGCTACCGTCCGGGCAAGCTGGTCTCCATGGGGTGGATCTGGACCACGCCCGGATTCACCGACGAGAAGATCTGGCTCTACGCCGCGACGGACCTCGAGCCCACGCAGCAGCAGCTGGGCGAGGACGAGGTACTGGAAGTTGAGCGCCACCCGCGCGAGCATGCCGTCGAGCTCGCGCTGAGCGGCGAGATCAGCGACGCCAAGTCGGTCTGCGCCCTGCTGCGGCTGGGGCGGTTTCTCTAGCAGCCGCTAGCGCCGGTACAGGCGCGTCGTGTTCTCCACGACGATCTCGGCGACCTCTGCCTCCGCCAGTCCCTTGATCTCGGCGATGGCGGCCAGCGCCAGTCGCACGTTCGCGGGTTCGTTGCGTCGCTCGCGCTCGGGTGACAGCACCGGGCTGTCGGTCTCCAGCAGCAGACAGGACAGCGGCAGCCTGGCGACCAGCTTCTGTTTCTGTCGCGAGCGCACGATCGAGGCCGGAACGGAGAAGCAGTAACCCGCCTCGACCGCGGGCAGCGCCGTGGAGGCCTTCCCGTCGAAGGCGTGCAGTTGAACGCGCGTGGCGTTCTCCTCGAGCAGCGCGGCGACCGCGTAGCGTCCCGCCGAGCGTGAGTGCACGTTCAGCGGCAGGTCCAGTTCGGCGGCCAACCGGACAAAGCGCCGGAAGATCGTCTCCTGCGTCTCACGTTCGGCCGGATCCTTGATCTTCCAGCGATCGAGGCCCACCTCGCCGACAGCGACGAGTCGCGAGCGACGGTCGCGGATCCAGCGTTCCATCGCATCGGCCAACTCGAGGTCGACGTAGGTCGGATACAGGCCCGCCGCCGGCCAGATCTCGGGATGTTCGGCGGCGAGCTCGAGATTGCGCTCGGCATCCCGCAGCGTCTCGGAGACCGCGACGACGGCGCGGACCCCCGCCTCCCGGGCGCGAGCGAGCACCTGTGCGCGGTCCGCGTCGAACGACGGGTCGCACAGGTGCGCGTGGCAGTCGACGAGCGCTTCGTTCACGGGGCGATCGTAACCGAAAAAAAATCACGCCGCCCCGGAGGGCGGCGTTGCGAGGGAGGGGGGGGAGGTTGCGATTGACTATGGAATCAACGGTCCGAACGATTGGCGGCAAGCAACGTTGCGGCCGGCTCGTACCAGTGACCGCCGGCGGTGTCCTCGCGGTACTGGTACAGATCGCGCGCGGGCTCGCCACGGCGCGAGATGCCCTCGAGGACCAGGGAGCCGTCGGCGTTGCGGATGAAGTGCAGCTCGTCGCGCGTGGAGACCGCTTCGCCCTCACGAACGAGGGCCATCACGATGCCCAGGCATCTTCCGTCGACGTAGACCTCGTTCAGCGTGGAGACGGGCGTGAAGTCCTCGATCTCTCTCAAGGAGATCGTCCCGGAGTCGAAGCTCTCTCCGTTGATCACGAACGGCGTGTCGAGATGGGCTACGACACGGTCTCCGGCTGCGAATGACTGGGGGGCCATTCCGGCCGCCACCAGAACCAGCGCGCCTACGATCATCCAGAGTACCTTCTTCGCCTTGGGCATTGTGCTCAACTCCTTGGGGGTGTCTCTCTCGTTCCTCATCAGGCACCTACCCTTGGCAAGTCATATGCCAAAAATCTAAAATGTATATTCAAAACATGACAAAGTGAATATTTGTGGAATTCGCCTGTAAGTTGTTGTATTTGAGTGAGTTGCCAGAGCCGGCGGCGTATTCTCGGTTGCTCGGCTCTTCCGGAGAGGCCGGATCTCGATCCCGACGGCGACGGACACCGCTGAATTCCGGGGGACACGAATTGGCGGTGCCGGCGCCGCTGATTGTCGTCGTGTGTTGGTGAGTCGGGGAGCGGGTACTAAGATGAGCGCGTCAGCGAGCGGGAGCTCGGGCGAACCGGGCTGAGAGGGCGACTGAAGGTCGCCGACCGCCAGCACCTGACGCGGGTAATGCCGCCGAAGGGATCCGACCTGCTGCCGCTCGCCCTTCCCGCGCAGGTCCGCGGCATAAAGCAGGAGTCCCCCACATGGAAAACGTTCGCTCGAGCCGCCCGGTAGGCCGCAGAGTCTACGAGACCGCCGACAACGAGATTCGCGTCCCGTTTCGCGAGGTCTCCCAGCAAGAGCCGCATCCGGCCGTGCGCTTCTACGACACGAGCGGGCCTTACGGTGACGCGGAGCAACAGACCGACGTCCACCGCGGCCTCGCGGAGATGCGCCGTGGGTGGATCGAGGCGCGCGGCGACGTCGAGCGCCTGGACGGCCCGACGTCGCTGTACCGCAAGGAACGCGAGGCGGACCCGGCCACGTCGGATCTGCGGTTCCCCGACAAGCGCAGCCCGCTGCGGGCCACGAGTGGCTCGCGCGTGACGCAGATGCACTACGCGAAGCGCGGCGAGGTCACACCGGAGATGCAGTTCGTCGCCCTGCGCGAGGGGCTGGATCCCGAACTCGTGCGCGCCGAGATCGCGAAGGGGCGCGCGATCATCCCGGCCAACATCAACCACCCGGAGAGCGAGCCGATGATCATCGGCCGCAACTTCCTGGTCAAGATCAACGCCAACATCGGCAACTCCGCGGTCAGCTCCTCGATCGAGGAGGAGGTGGAGAAGATGGTGTGGGCCGCGCACTGGGGCGCGGACACGGTGATGGATCTCTCGACCGGCAAGCACATCCACGAGACGCGCGAGTGGATCCTGCGCAACTCGCCGTTGCCGATCGGCACGGTACCGATCTATCAGGCGCTGGAGAAGGTCGGCGGCAGTCCCGAGGATCTGACCTGGGAGCTGTACCGCGACACGCTGATCGAGCAGGCCGAGCAGGGTGTGGACTACTTCACGATCCACGCCGGCGTGCGCCTGCCGTACGTACCGCTGACCGCACGGCGTGTCACCGGCATCGTCTCGCGCGGCGGGTCGATCATGGCCAAGTGGTGCCTGGCACACCACAAGGAGAGCTTCCTCTACACCCACTTCCGCGAGATGTGCGAGATCATGGCGGCGTACGACGTCGCGTTCTCGCTGGGAGACGGGCTGCGGCCGGGTTGCATCGCCGACGCCAACGACCGCGCACAGTTCGCCGAGCTCGAGACGCTGGGGGAGCTGACGCGCGTCGCCTGGGAGTACGACTGCCAGGTGATGGTCGAAGGGCCGGGACACGTCCCGATGCACCAGATCCGCGAAAACATGGACAAGCAACTGGAAATCTGCCACGAGGCGCCGTTCTACACCCTGGGGCCGCTGACGACGGACGTCGCGCCGGGCTACGACCACATCACGTCCGCCATCGGCGCGGCCATGATCGGCTGGTTCGGCACGGCGATGCTGTGCTACGTGACGCCGAAGGAGCACCTCGGGTTGCCCAACCGCGAGGACGTCAAGCAGGGACTGGTCGCGTACAAGATCGCCGCGCACGCGGCGGACCTGGCCAAGGGACACCCGCACGCACGCGAGTGGGACGATGCGCTGTCCAGGGCCCGCTTCGAGTTTCGCTGGGAGGATCAGTTCAACCTCTCGCTCGATCCGGTCACGGCGCGCGAATACCACGACGAGACGTTGCCTGCGGACGGGGCCAAGGTCGCGCACTTCTGCTCGATGTGCGGACCCAAATTCTGCTCGATGGAGATCACGCAACAGGTGCGCGACTACGCGCGCGAGCACGGTCTGGACGACGAGTCGGCCGTGGCCACGGGCATGAAGGACAAGGCGGGCGAGTTCCGGCGCTCGGGCTCGGAGCTCTACCTCGATCGGTGAACGACCTGCCGCGTCTCGATCCGCCGGGCGCCGGCGTGCCGCCGATCGAGAGATTCGTCGGTCGCCGTATCCTGCTGCCCTGGTGGTGCCTGCGGATGAACTGGGAGCGTGCCGTCGAGCGGATGGAGCTCCAGGGCGAGCAGTTGCTCGAGCTCGGCGCGAGGCTTGCGAAAGAGGAAGTGACGCGGCGCGTGTTGATCCCGCCGCAGATCGGCCTCGAGGACAGCTCGCGCTTCTGCTCCGTGGCGATGGTCGTCGAGCACCTGACGATCGTCGGAGAGAGACTCGGCCGCATCGTCGTCGACCTGACGCACTCGCGGGTTCCGCCGGGACGCGTCGATACGGCGGAGCTCAAGGCCGGCGGCGGTAAGGCGTGGGAAACGGCGGTGGGCGAGTACCGGAGCATGCTCGGCCGTTTCCGTCGTGCAGCGCTGCACGAGGTGGGCGACCGCAAGAGCCGCGAGCGTTTCCCGCACCCCTGGTTCGGCCCGTTGCCCGCCTATCCGTGGCTCGTCTTCGGGCCGTTCCACCAGGAGATCCACCTGCGCCAGGCGCAGAGCATCGCCGAGCGACTCAACGACCCCTGAGCGGTACGGGAGGCCGGAAGCTCTCCGGATGCTCCAGGCCGCTGTCCGCCAGCAGCCGTGTCCAGTCCGTGTCGCAGTACAGCCGGGTCCCGGCGACGACGCCCAGAGGCAACAGCAGCAGCCCGGCGAACGGCACGAAGAACAGCAGCTCCATGCACAGCCCCAGGCCGAACAGCGCCGCCCGTTGCTCACGGAACGCGGGCTTCTTGTGTCGATGGCGCAGGTCGTTGCGCGCCAGTGCGACGTCGAAGAACCCGAGCCCCGTGAAGTACGCGTTGACCGCCAGCAGCGGGACGAACCCGACGAGCGGCACGAACAGCAGCGGCAGCACGAGAATCGTGCACAGGATCTGCAACGCCGCGATGCGCAGGGCGTCGAGGAGGCTCAGCACCACGAGCCGGGCCGTCACGTGCAACGGTTGCGACTGCTCCTCCCGCGGCCGGCACAGCAGCCGTTCGACCCGCGCCGACAGCAGATCGTTGAACGGCGATGCGATGACCATGCCGATCGTCGTGAACGTGAAGTAGCAGATCACGAGGACCGCGGGCAGCAACACGACCCACTTCAACGGTCCGGCAGCGTAGTTGACCGCGGTCGAGAGCCAACCTCCGACGGGCCCCCAGAAGGCCCAGGCGTCGACCTGTGGGGCCCAGCCCGCGATCCAGCGCAGGCACAGCCCGACGACCCCGGTGTAGACCACGACGCTGGCCAGCAGCGGGAGCAGCGCGTAGCGCTTCACTCCACGCGATCCGAGCAGCAGCCTCACGGCGAGCAACGGCAACGTGAAACCGCGCACGAAGGCGGGCGCGGTCCGGCCGGGTGTCCCTGCGCTGTCCATTCGCCAATCCTAGTACGACAACCGTTGCCGTGGGTTTCGCGGGATTTGCTACGATCCTGATCCTTGGAGGAGGGGAACATGCGAGCACGAATCACGCGGCCGGCCGCGGTCGCCGCCGCCGTCCTGATCGCGAGCGCGGTCGCCGGCGCACAGGACTGGGACGCCGTCGAGATCGAGGCCACCCACGTCGCGGGCAACGTCCACATGCTGGCGGGCGCGGGCGGCAACCTCGGTGTCGTCGTCGGCGAGTACGGAGTGTTCCTCGTCGACGACCAGTACGCTCCGTTGACCGACAAGATCCGCGACGCCGTGACGAAGATCAGCGACCAGCCGATCCGCTTCGTCGTGAACACGCACTGGCATGGCGACCACACGGGCGGCAACGAGAACCTCGGACAGACAGGCACGGTCGTCGTCGCGCACGAGAACGTGCGCGCGCGCATGAGCGTCGAGCAGGTGATGGAGGCCCTCGACCGCACCGTTCCCGCGTCGTCCGAGGCGGCGCTGCCCGTGATCACGTTCCCCGGCGAGCTGACATTCCACCTCGGCGGCGAGGAGGCGCGGGTGTTCCACGTCGAACGCGCCCACACCGACGGCGATTCGATGATCTGGTTCCCTCAGGCCAATGTCCTGCACATGGGTGACGTCTTGTTTCACGGCGTGTACCCGTTCCTCGACGTCGGTAGCGGCGGATCGATCGACGGCCTCATCGCCGCGGTCGGCCGTGCCCTCGCCATGATCGACGACGAGACGAAGGTCATCCCGGGGCACGGCGAGCTCACCGACCGCGCCGGTCTCGAAGCCTACCGCGCCATGCTCGAGTCGAGCCGCGCGGCGATCGCGCCGCTGGTGCGGGCCGGCAAGAGCCGCGAGGAGATCATCGCGGCGAAACCCACGGCGGCGACCGACGAGACGCTGGGCGGCGGCTGGATCAAGCCCGACCAGTGGGTCGGCTTCGTATACGACAGCCTGACCGAGCCGTGAGCCAGGACGGGCTGCTAGCCCGCTCCTTCGATCAGCGTCGAGAGCGCGGCGACGTGTTTCTTCAGCGTCCTCTTACCCGCCGCGCTCAGCGCGTACCAGCTGACCGGTCTGCGGTCATCGAACTCCTTGCGCACCCGGACGTAGCCTGCGTCCTCGAGCCGGCGCAGGTTGGCGCCGAGGTTACCGTCGGTCTCGCCGGTGATCTGCTTGAACCTGGAGAACGAGATCTGCTCGTAGCGTGAGAGCAGCACGCACAGAGTCAGGCGCAGCCGGTGCTCCAGCAGCTTGTCCAGGCCGCCGGGGATTCCCGCGACTGCCGGTTCGTTCTCACTCCTCCGGGGCAATGCGCGCTCCACGAGCCGCCCAGACGAGGCTGGCGGCGAACAACACGCCCAGCACGGTCCAGGTATACGCGTCGTAGAAGAACAGCGAGACGTAGCCCGCGCCGAGTACGAGGCCGGTCCACAGGAAAGACGGCACGAGGTAGATTCCGGCCGTGAAGTACGACACGGCGAGGATCAGCAGGATGATCCTCCCCAGCACCGGAGCATCGATCGAGCCCGTCACGTGGAGCGGCACGGCGAGCCCGATGGCGACGAGCAGCGTGCCCCAGTGCAGGGCGTGGTTCCGCGCGTCGCGCAGCGAACCCTGTCCCAGCCGGCGCCCCCAGCGCCAGCCGAGTGCGAAGCTGATCGCGCCGCCGGCAGGGCCGGCGATCGACCAGAAGATCCCGGCCTCGCGCGGCATGAAGTCGAACAGCGTGAAGCCGACGAGGCCGATCGCTGCCCACAGGTAGAGGATGGCGGGCGGCGACCCGGAGCCGTCCTTCTCGGCGCGGTCGAGCGCGGAGCGGACGTAGGACAGGTCGCTGCCGATCTGTTCGAGCTTGGCCATGGCACCTCCGATGTGGTTAGAGTACTCTAGAGTTTAGAGTAAATCAAGCAAGAAAAGCCCGGGACGTTCCCCGGGCCTTCCGCGCGATCAGAAGTTGATGACCAGCGAGACCGTGACGATCGAATCCAGGTCGTCCAGCTGCTCCAGGTCGGACGCGAAGGCCGGCTCGTTGTCGTACAGCAGTCGCCAGCCGAGCTTCAGCGCCAGCTTCTTGGACATGGCGACCGTCAGTCCCTGCGTCATGTCCGCGCGCCAGTCGTCGGACTCATCGAGGTTGAAGTCGACGGTCAGGTCGTTGTTGTACGACGTGGTCTCGCTGAACTGGTGCTTGTAGCCCCAGCCCAGCCGCACTCCGGCGAACGAGTCGTCGATCCCCTCGACGACGAAGACGTCTTCCTGGTCGGTGTAGGTCAGGGCGTAGATCGTCGTGAACTTGACCTTCTCGTTGTCGACCCACGTGTTGCCTGCTCCGACCTCGCCGACGTAGCGGTTCTCGATGCCGGAGAACTCGTTGCGATCCCAGCCGGCGCCCACGTACCAGAAGAACGTGTCGGTGATATCGCGACCGTAGCGCGCCGTGAGGTAGTAGTTCTCCGCCGTCGTCACCGAGTCGGTTTCGGAGCGCACCGCGCCGAGCTTGAGCTGGAACTTCGACTTGTCCCAGTCGCGCCACAGATCGTTGGCCAGAGAGAGTGTGGTCGTGTCCGTGTTACCGGACGTGGCCAGAAACCCGAGCTCCGCGGAGTCCTTCCAGCCCTCATCCTCGGCGTGAATCGCGCCCGTGGTGGCAAGCGCGAGCAGCAGGGCCGCGATGCCGAATCCGTTTCTACGCTTCATTGAGTGATTCCTCCTGAATCTCGTGTTTTCGGGGTAAACGATCGGGGACTATAGCGATCCGGGACGGACCCTTCCAGCCGGAGCCCCGGCGGCCCGTGTCGTGTTATCATCGCGGCCTTTTCGCTCCCGAAACGGGGGACTAAGCCGCCCCGAGCGGCGCCGAAGGTGCGCGTGAAGATCTCTTTCCACGGCGCGGCGCGCGAGGTCACGGGTTCGTGTCATCTCGTGCAGTCCGGCGAGCTGAAGCTGTTGCTCGACTGCGGCCTGATCCAGGGCGGCAAGGAGCGCCACGAGCGCAACCGCGAACCGTTCGATTTCGACGCCTCCGAGCTGACGCACGTCGTGCTGAGTCACGCTCACATCGACCACTCGGGCCGCCTGCCGCTGCTGTGTCGCGCCGGATTCACGGGTCCCATCCTGACGACGCCGGCGACCGCCGATCTGTGTCGCATCCTGCTCGAGGACTCGGCTCACATCCACGAGGAAGATGCGCGCTGGAAGATCAAGCGGCTGCGCAAGAAGGGGCTGGACACCGAGTGGGTCAAGCCGCTCTACACGCGCGCCGACGCCCAGGCCGCACTCGAACGGCTGGTCCCGGTGGAGTTCGGCGAGGAGCACGACCTGGGGCCGGGCGGCTCGCTGCGGTTGACGAAGGCCGGTCACATTCTCGGCGCGGCGATCGTCGAGCTGGAGCTGTGCGAGGACGATCGGTCGCGTCGCGTCGCGTTCTCCGGCGATCTCGGCGTCGACGGCGCTCGATTGCTCGGCGGAGCCGAGTCGATTCAACGGCCGGACTACCTGCTGATCGAGTCGACTTACGGCAATCGTTCACGTTCCGCCGAGGAGGACCGCACGCAGTCGCTGCTGCGCGTCATCGAACGCACCGTCGATCGCGGCGGCAAGGTGCTGATTCCCTCGTTCGCGGTGGGCCGCACGCAGGCGATCCTGGCGCGCATCAACGACCTGGTCGAGGCGGGCAAGCTGGCCGGTCTCGACGTGTGGGTCGACAGCCCGATGGCGACCGAGGCGACGTCCGTCTTCGCCCGCCACCCGGAGAGCTACTCCGACGCCGCGCGCAAGATCATGCGCTGCGGCGACGAGCCGCTGGAGTTTCCGGGGCTGCACTTCACGCAGAGCGTCGAGGAGTCGATCGAGCTGAACCACTCGACCGAGCCCGGCGTGATCGTCTCCGCCTCCGGTATGTGCACCGCGGGGCGCATCAAGCATCACCTGTTGCATCACCTCGGCGACGCGCGCAACACCGTGCTGTTCGTGGGCTACCAGGCGCGCGGAAGCCTCGGGCGCGCGATCCAGTCCGGGACCTCGCCCGTCCGTATCTTCGGCGAGTGGATTGCCGCGCAGGCCGACGTCGAGACGATCCAGGGCTTCTCGGCCCACGCCGATCGCGAGGAGTTGCTCTCGTGGTTCGAGCAGCTGGGCGGCGTGCCGCGCAAGACGTTCATCGTCCACGGCGAGGAGGAAGCCTCGCTCGCCTTTGCGGAATCGCTGCAGGAAGGGTTCGGCGCCGACGTCGAGGTTCCGCAGCGTACGCAGGAATTCGATCTGGACTGACGTGAAGAGCGGCGCATCAGTGCGGCGCACCCCGCGTCCGACGTCGATCGCGGCGGCCTCGATGTCGCTGCTGCTGCTCCTGGTGCCCGCGCGTGCGTCCGACCTCGAGACCGACCTCGGCCGCTCGGAGGTGCGTGTGCGCTCGGCGCCGCACATGCTGGTCGCGGGACGCAGCGTCGCGGACTCCGGTCTGATCGAGCATCTCGAGCGCCTGAGCTACGAACGCGTGAAGGCGCGCCCCGAGAGTCCCGGACAGTTCTTCTACGGTCACGACGTGTTCTGGATCTATCGCCGGGCTCATCGTTGGGACGGGCGCGATCACGGCGCCTCGTTGATCGGCCTCGCCCTGCGTCGCGCGGACGGGATGATCCTCGGCGCGCGCGGCGTCAACGAGAAGACGTACGCGTTGGATCGCGAGGGGCTGCTGTGGCTCGAGCCCGAGACGTTGGCCGAATCGCTCGACGCGCGCCGCGCGCCGCGCGCTCCGGTCGCCCTGGACGAGCTTCCCGAGCACGTGTGGCAGGCGCTGCTCGCCGCCGAGGACGCGCGGTTCTTCGGCCACATGGGACTCGACGCGCGATCGATCGCGCGCGCGGCCGCCGCCAACGTCAAGCGCGGCGGCGTCGCGCAGGGCGGCAGCACGATCACGCAGCAGCTGATCAAGAACCGGGACCTGACGCCGAAGCGCACGCTGGGCCGGAAGCTGTCCGAGGCCGCGCGCGCGCTGGCGCTCGAGGCACGCTACGACAAGCGTGAGATCCTCCAGGCCTACCTGAACCACGTGTACTACGGCCACGTGGGTGGACTGTCGATCTACGGCATCGGCGCCGCGGCGCAGGCCTACTACTCGAAGCCCGCGTCGCGTCTGACGCTGGCCGAGGCCGCGATGCTGGCGGCGCTGGTCCAGGGCCCGAACGGCCTGGCCCCGCAGCGCCACCCCGAGCGCGCGCGTGAACGGCGCGACTGGGTCCTCTCTCGTTTGTCCGAGCTGGAGTGGGTTGACGACGCCGCGCTGCACGAGGCTCGGCGCGCCGACCTCGGCGTGCGCCCGTCCGCGCCGCGATCGACGGTAGCGGGCCCGTTCATCGGCCACGTGGCCGCGGCGGTCGAGCGCGACGCCGGCGACAAGATCAAGCAGGGCCGCGGCGTCGTCGTCGAGACGACGCTCGACGCACGGTTGCAGGCGGTGGCCGAGCGCACCGTGCGCCGGCACCTCGAGGCGCTGCGGCGGGACTACCCGCGGTTGCGGGAGTTGCCGTTGTCGGCGGCGCTGGTGGCGGTCGACGCCGGCAGCGGGGCCGTCCGAGCCTGGGTCGGCGGCGACCCCGCCGACGCCGACGACCGGTTCGACCGCGTCGCCCGCGCGGTGCGCCAGCCGGGGTCCGCGATCAAGCCGTTGATCCTGCTCGAGGCCTTCGAGGCGTGCGGCGGCCGCAGGCCTCTTCATCCGGCCTCGCGCGTGGCGGACGAGCCGCTGCGCATCGACCTACCGTCGGGGCCCTGGGAGCCGCAGAACATCGACCGGCGGTTCGAGGGCGTCGTGGACCTGCGCCGCGCGCTGGCCGAGTCGCGCAACGTGCCGCTGGTGCGCGTGGCCCGCTGGTGCGGGTTCGAGGCCACGGCACGGCGGATGCGCGCTCTCGGGATCGATCTGCCCGACCCGGCACCGCCGGCGTACGCGCTGGGGGCCGTCGAGATCTCCCCGCTGCGCCTGGCGCAGGCCTACACCGCGTTCGCCGAGCCGCTGGGCAAGACGTCCCGTCCGTTCTCGGTGCGGCGCATCGAGCGTCCGGGCGGCCGGCAACTGTCACGGACCCGGGACAGGCGCCGGCGCGGCGTGAGGGCGTCGACCGCGTACCTCGTGCGCCACGTGATGACGACCGCGGTCGAGGCCGGGACGGCGTCCGGTGCGGATCTCGGGGAGGTCGACGTGGCGGCGAAGACGGGGACCAGCTCGGAGAAACGCGACGCCTGGCTGGCGGGACATGCCGGCCGGCTCGTCACGGTCGTCTGGGTCGGGCTGGACGAGGGACGCCTGGGCCTGACCGGTTCGGTCGCCGCGGGCCCGCTATGGCGCGCCTTCATGCGCGAGGCGGTGGGGGAGGACGGGCGGCGGGTCGAGCGGCCGCGCGAGGTCGTCGAGCGCCACGTCGACACGACGACGGGGCTGCTGGTGCGCGAGTTCAACGCGGACTCGCGGCCTGAGCTGTTCCGGCGCGGCGCGCTGCCGGAACGCGATCGTTTCTGGCGCGTCGACCAGGCGATTCCCGTCGTACGCTAAGATCCTCCCGAGGAGTTCCAGTGAGCGACGGCGAACATCCACGACGGCTCTCTCCGTGGCGCGAAGCGTTGCACGACGTGATCTTCGAGGCCGACACCCCGTTGGGGAAGGCCTTCGACGTGGCCTTGCTGGTCACGATCCTGATCAGCATCTGCGCCGTCGTGCTGGAGAGCGTCGCCGAGTTTCGCGCGCGGCACTCGTTGTTGCTGCGCAGCATAGAGTGGACGGTGACGGTGTTGTTCACCGCCGAGTACGCTCTGCGAATGTTCTCCGTGCGCCGCCCGCTGCGCTACGCGACCAGCTTCTTCGGCATCGTCGACCTGTTGTCGATCCTGCCGACCTATCTCAGCCTGTTCTTTGCCGGAGCGCACTCGCTGATCGTGATCCGTGCCCTGCGGCTGCTGCGCGTGTTTCGCGTGTTCAAGGTCGTGCGCTACCTGGGCGAGGTCGGAGCGCTCGTGCAGGCCGTTCGCGCGACGCAGGCCAAGATCACCGTGTTCCTGATGACCGTCCTGACCGCGGTGCTGATCATGGGCACGCTGATGTACGTCATCGAGGGCGAGGCGGGCGGGTTCGTCAACATCCCGCAGTCGATGTACTGGGCCATCGTCACGGTGACGACCGTGGGTTACGGCGACATCGCCCCGACGACGGTGATGGGCAAGCTCATCGCCTCGGCCGCCATGGTCCTGGGCTACAGCCTGATCATCATCCCCACCGGCATCTTCTCGATGGAGCTCGTCAAGGCGGCGGGTGAGCGGGTCACCACGCAGTGTTGCTCCGAGTGCATGCGCGAAGGGCATGCCGAGGACGCCGAGTTCTGCAAGTACTGCGGCGCAGGGCTGTGATGACTCGGACAGGCTCTTAGACGTGGAGACCGTGCTCGCGAACCGCGATGCTCGCCGAGTGCTGCTGCACGTGAACGGGCTCGCGCCGCCGGGCAAGGCCGATCTCCTGCCCCACCCCGGCACGACGAAGGGCCCGGCGTGGGCGCTGGGCATGGTGCGCCGCCTGGGTTTCGTGCAGATCGACCCGATCTGCGCCATCGAGCGCGCGCACCATCACATCCTGTTCAGCCGCAACCCGTCGTACAAGCACGAGCACCTGCGCCGGCTGCTGGAGCAGGATCGCGCGCTGTTCGAGAACTGGACTCACGACGCGGCGATCCTACCGGTGGAGGCGTGGCCCTACTGGCAGCACTACATGCGGCGCTTCAAGCGCTACGAGATTCACGCCGGCTACGAGCGCTATTACTCGCCCGCGAAGCCGGCGCACAGGTCGCGAGTGCTGAAGCGGATTCGCGTCGAGGGCGCCCTGCGTCCGCGCGACGTCGACATCGGTGTCGCCGAGTTCGGCGACAAGACCTTCCCGAGGTTCTCGCTGTCCAAGCTGGCGATGGAGTACCTGTGGCGCACCGGTCCGCTGGCGGTGGCGCACCGCGCCGGACGGCAGAAGGTGTACGACCTCGCCGAGCGCGTGATCCCGCGCGAACAGTTCGAGAAGAGCGTCACGCGGGCCGAATACGTCGACTGGGCGGTCCGCCAATCGTTGCTGCACCTGGGCTTCGGGACCGCCGCGCAGATCGCGCGTTGCCTCGACGCGGTGTCCAGGGAAGACGCGGCCGCCTGGTGCAAGCGCCGTCTCGGACGCGGCGTGGCCGAGCTGCGCGTCAGCGGAGCCGACGGTCGGCCCGGTTCGAGAGTGTTCGCGCTGGAAGATGTGCTGGATGCGTTGCCGCGAATGCCTGCCGCGCCGAAGCGCCTGCGCCTGATCAACCCGTTCGATCCGCTGATCCACGACCGCAAGCGCGCGCTGGCGGTCTTCGGCTTCGACTACGCGATCGAGATCTGGGTTCCCGCGAGCAAGCGCAAGTACGGCTACTACGTGCTGCCGATTCTCGAGGGGGATCGCTTCACGGGGCGCCTCGACGCCAAGGTCGATCGCAAGGCGAAGCGCTTCGACGTGCTCGGGCTGTGGTGGGAGCGCGGCGTCAAGCCGAGCGCCACGCGCAAGCGGCAGCTCGACACGGAGCTGCAACGGCTGGCGCGCTTCACCGGTGCGGAAGACGTTCGCTTCGTGAAGCGGAAGCGTTAGAACTCGAGCCGGCTCCGCACCTCGGTTTCGAGGGCCAGGGCGCGCGACGCCAACTCGCGCGTTGCGCCGGACAACGGCTGAACGCCGTCAGCGGGTTCGGGGCAGTCGTGACCCTCGGCCATGAAGCGCGTCGAACCGAAGCGGATGCAGTCCGCCGTGCCGTCGCCGTCCAGGTCGAGGATCTCGCCGCGCTGCGCTTTCAGCTCCGTGCGCAGCCGCACCAGCTCGGTAAGCTGCGCCGCGAGCTCGTCCGACATCGGCCTGAAGCCGCGCCCGCTGCAGCGTCGCGCCTCGGGATTCGCGGTGTACCCCTTCGCGAAGGGCCTGACCGCGGGGATCTTCTTGAGGCAGTCCGCGTTGCCGTCGTCGTCGCGGTCCTGCACCAGCAGCACGGGATCGCCGCTCAGCCGCGCCGTGCCGGGGTCGTCCGTCATCGGCTGGGACGAGCCGCCGCCCCCACCCGGCAGGGCGGTCAGCAGGAACGGCGCCAGCGACAACAGGATCAGAATCCCGATCAGAATGGCCACGCGCACGAGGAAGCGCTGAAATGGGGTGCCGTTGTCGCGTTCGTCGGAGTCGTTCATGGCGCCCACTATGACAGGTCGCCGAGCTGTCGCGCCGCCATCCGCCCCAGCTCCCGGATCGCCTCCTCGATGCGATCGGACCACGGGACGGCGAAGTTGAGCCGGATGCAGCTGCCGTAGCGGCCGGTCGGAGAGAACACGGGTCCCGGGAGAATACTGATGCCGGCGGAGAACGCGTCGCGATACAGCCGTACCGCGTCGATCCGCTCGTCGAGCTCGACCCACAGCACGTGCCCGCCGGTCGGTCGCGACACGCGGGTCCCATCGGGAAAGTGCTCCTGGATCGCGCAGCTCATGCGGCAGCGCAGGTCGCGATACGCGCGACGCAGCTTGCGCAGGTGTCGGTCGAATCCGCCCTCGGCCAGGAACTCGGCGATCGCCATCTGCGGTGGCGTGGGGTTGGCGATGCCGGCCGCGTACTTCGCGCGCTCGACGGACTCGAAGTAGCGTCCGGGCACGATCCAGCCCACGCGGTAGCCCGGGACGATCGTCTTGCTGAACGACGAGCAGAGCAGCACGCGACCGTCCCGATCGTGCGCCTGGCACGCACGCGGGCGCGCGCCCTCGTGCGGCAGCTCTCCGTAAACGTCGTCCTCGATCAGCGGAACGTCGAACTCGGCCAGCAGCTCGACGAGCCGTTGGCGCGCCGGCTCCGACGTGCAGTGACCCAGCGGGTTGCCGAAGCTGGCCGTGACCGCGACCGCGGCCACCTTGCGCTTGCTCAGCGCGCTCTGCAGCTCGTCGAGCACGATGCCCTCGCGCGGGTCGGTGGCGATCTCGATCGCGCGCAGATCCTGCCATTCGATCGCCTGCAGCAGTCCCGGGTAGGTCGGTGTCTCGACGGCGATCGTGTCGCCGGGGCGCGCCACGGCGCGCAGGGCGAACGAGAGCGCCTGCTGCGCGCCGCAGGTCGTGACCACGTCGTCGGGCGAGATCGAGCAGCCCGCCTCCAGCGCGCGCCGCGCGATCTGCACGCGCAGACCGTGGTGCCCCGCGACCTTGTCGTAGGCGTGGCTGGTGTCGGGCTGCAGGCGCACCGTGCGGGCCAGCGTGCGGTTCAGCCGCTCGACCGGCAGGAAGTCCGGGCTGGGGGCCGCCGCGCCCAGCGGGACCAGCTCCGAGCGGCCGACCTGCCGCAGGATCTGCAGCACGAGATCCGACCCCTCGGGCTGAGCCGCCCGCGTCGCGGTCTCGGTCTGCGTCGGCTCGGGCCCGGGTGGTGCGGCCTGCCGCACGTAGTACCCGGACTGCGGCCGCGGCTCGACGAGGCCTCGGTCCTCCAGCAGGCGATACGCCTCGAGCACCGTGCTGACGCTGACCGAGAGCTGCCGGGACAACCCGCGCACCGACGGGATGCGCTGTCCCGGGCCGAGCGTACCGCTCGAGATCAGCCCCGCGACGCGGTCCGCGACGCGGCGGTACAGCGGATGATCCGGTTTTCCTTCGGAAAGTGCGGCCGTACCCATCCGGGCCTCCTCGTCGGGAGCACAGTCGATCCCAGGTCAGACCATAACAGTTTGCCTCATGTTAACTGTGCTGGTTGCAATTATGCATAGCTGGATCTGTTATGGCAAGCGAATCCGACCCATACTGCACCTCGTCAACACATCGACGGAGGGAACGGAGATGACGCATCGCACCACGGAGCCGGTTTCGCGTATCGGGCTGATCGCCGCGTTCGCCGCGGTCTATCTCATCTGGGGCTCGACGTATCTCGCGATTCGTATCGGGATCGAGACGATCCCACCGTTCCTGATGGCGGGAGTTCGCTTCCTCGCCGCGGGGCTTCCGCTGTACGTCGTGCTGCGCCTGCGCGGTGTGGCGGCCCCGACCGCGGTCGAGTGGCGCTCGGCCGCGGTGGTCGGCACGTTGATGCTCGCCGGCGGCAACGGCCTCGTCACCTGGGCCGAGCGCAGCATTGCGTCCTCGATCGCCGCCGTGATCATCGCGACCGTTCCGCTGTGGATGACCTCGCTCGAGGTGTGGCCGTTCCGCAGCGCGCGCGTCAGCCTGCGCGCCGTGATCGGCCTGACGCTCGGGCTGATCGGCGTGGTCGTCCTCGTCGCGCCGGGGGGCGAGATGGGCTCCGTTGCGCTCCTGCCGTCGCTCGCGCTCGTCGTCGCCGCGCTGTCCTGGTCCGTCGGATCGCTGCTCTCGCGTTCGATGCCGTTGCCGCGCACGCCGCTGATGACGGCCGCCCTGCAGATGACGACCGGCGGAGCGGTGCTGGTCGGCTGGGGTACCGTCGCGGGGGAGTGGCCGACGCTCGAGCTCGCCGCGGTGTCGACGCGATCGCTGGTGGCGCTGCTGTACCTGATCACGTTCGGCTCGATCGTCGCGCTCGGCGCGTACGTCTGGTTGATGCGCGTGACGTCAGCCGCCGCGGTCTCGACCTACGCTTTCGTCAACCCGATCGTGGCCGTGATCCTGGGCTGGGCCCTGGCCGGGGAGGTCCTCGGCGGCCGCGCGCTGGTCGCCACCGGTCTGATCGTCGGGGCCGTCGTGTTCCTGCAGGGCTCGCGCCTGCTGCGGGGACTCGGGCGTGCGCCGAAGCCCGCCGCTCCCTGCGAGAGCAGCCTCGAGCTGGTTCACACGCGTTCTTAGCTCCGCGTTGCGCCGCTGCAGCTCGTGGATCGCGCCGTCGACTTCTTCTTCTTCGCGCGATCAGACGCCGGCCAGCTTCAACAGAGCGCGTCGCAGCTTCACGTGCGCGTCGAAGCGCTGCAGGTAGTCGGTTTCGCGCCGGCCGCCCTTGGCCCGCACGACCGCGGCGAGCGCGCGCCGCTCTGCCGGGTTCCAGCGCGAGACGCCCGGCAGCGTCAACACCAGCGGCGCCCAGCGCTCCCAGGCCAGCCGCTCTCCGGGAGAGAAGCGGGCGCGCGAGCGCACTCCGAGCAGTTTGGCTGCCTCGTCCGCGCACTCGCGCAGGCCGCGCTCGCGATCCGCGCCGAAGCGGCGCGAGAGCAAATCCGTCATCGCCAGGCCGATGCGCTCCAGCGGGATCAGCCCGCGCACGTCGCTGCGCTCGGCGCCGAGGTACCAGTACATGTTGACCGCGGAGAGCTCCTGCAGCGTGTCGAGGCTCGAACGATGCGCCGGGCGGCGCTTCATCTTCGCCAGCTCGGCGCGCACGAGTCGCCGCGTCTCCGCGTCGCGCGGCCGGAAGCCGAGCTTGTAGTAGAACCACCACGCACCGGAGGCCAGTCCCTCGTCGTTGTCGTGGCCCAGCTGGTACGGGTCCACGGTGAAGGCGTCCGCACCGAACAGGTGATGCATCATCGCCAGCACCTTGCCGTAGATCCTGCCGGCCTCACCGCCGCGGAACGTGTCGAACACGTTGTACGCCACCTCGACGGAGTTGAAGTACGCGCTGGACAGCACATAGCCCATCGGCACTCCGTTGCGCATCGTCAGGAACGCGTAGACCGTATCCAGCATCAGGCGACGCTCGGGCAGCAGGCCCATCGCGGCGAACTGCAGCCCGTCGTCGAACTCGACGATGCGCACGTCGTTCGGGTCGGCGTACTTGAAGGCGTAGAGATCCCGCGCGCGCGTCACCATTGCCTCGCGCGCCAGATCGACCAGCCGCCGGCCGTCGGCGCGACCGACGGCACGCACGGCGCGCGGCCGCTCGAGACAGGCCGCCTTCAGGTCGGGTCGCCTCCCGTCGAGCGGCGTGTCGCGGAACACCGTCGGGCCTCCGCTCCAGCGCGCTCCGGTGCGGGCGGGCCCGCCGCGGCCCGGCTCGAGGCGGAACGGGATGGTGAGGTCGTCGAACAGGCTCTCCTTCAACAGGTCGTCGGCGCGCAGCCGCTCCATCCGTTGCAATACGAACGCCGTGTCGCTGTCGCGACCGCGCAGCCGGTCGACCCACTCCTCGGTGGTCAGCTCCGCCTCTTCCAGCGAGAGCGACTCGGCGTACGGCATCAGGTTCGACAGCATGCCGTCGAGCACGCCCTGTTTGTCCTCGTCGAACTCCTCCCAGTCGATGCGCAGCCGTCCGGGCCAGTGCCGCTCCAGCCAACGCACGGTGGGCCAGAAGAAGGCGTAGTGGATCGGCGTGCCCGCGATCCCGCTGTCGGCCAGTTCCTCCGCGTGCCGTTTCAGATCTGCGCGCCGTCCGAATCGCTCGAGCATTCGCGTCACGCGCTCGAGCAGCGCGGCGTCGTCCGGGTAGGCGTGCAGGAACTGCAGCACCTCGTGCATGCGCGACACGGCGTCCGCCGAGGGCATGCGGCCGCGGTCGAGCCGCTTCAGCAGGTCCAGTTTCCTGACCGCCCGATCCTCGCCGAACTCGCGGTACAGCCGTTCCAGTGCTCGCAGCTCGCTTGTCGGCATCGGGGCCCTCCGGGCGCCAATCTAGCAGCCAGGTAGGTCACGCGGGCGCGCCATCGTGGAGTGCGGGGGGCCGGTTCGCGGCCCGGGAGTCGACGATGTGTTGCGCTGATGCGAACGCGGCTGCGGCTACGACGGCCGCGACGACGATCACGAGAAGCGCAGCCAAGTTGTTGCGCGTCAATATCTTCGAATCTCTCCGATTGCTTCTATCGTCGCCACCAGGCGCGGAGTTTCGCAGTATATGGATGCGGTACAGGCATCCGCAGCCGGCCGGTGCGGACCAGAGTCGAGGAGGGGGAGCGATGCGTCGAAGAATCGTCTCGATCCGTGGTCTCGGTTTGTGGCTCGCAGCGAGGAGTGGAGACTCGATCCCACGCAGGATGCTCCCGTGGCTCCTCGTCGTCCTGGTCGTCGGCCTCGCACAACCGGTCTGGGCCGCCTGCGGATCCTTCAGCCCGATCACGACCATCGCCAATAGTGGCGAGCGGAGCTACATCTGGACCGACGGGTGGGATCCCGTGTACACATACCCGCCGTACGTCCTCGCCTACACCGGACCACCGGTCTCGCCCGACCTGCGGATGACCTGGTGGAGGCTGGGCAGCGGCGATCCGGCACTCGGTCTAGGTGACGACATCGGCGGTTTCGACGCAATCGCCAACGACGCTGTCTATTTCTACGGTCCCGGTGCCTACGGTTCCTACCTCGGCGGTCGGTTGTTCACGGGTTGGGGGGCCCATCCCTCGATCGACGGATGCATCGCCCCCGCGGGAAGCTGCACGGCCGTGCTGCTGGAGGACCTGACGGACGGGAGCGGTCACCTTGCCGTCCTCGCCGCCACCGCCGATCCCACCCTGACCACGGACCTGACGCAGCCGGGCAGCGACGGATCCGGCAACGCGGGACCGATCATTCTCAAGCCTCTGCCTCCGCCGATCATCACCGACACGGAGTGCCCGCCGGGCGCGGTCGAGGTCGGGGTCCTGGTCGACGACCTGACGGAGGGTCTGTACCTGAAGGACTCGTGCGACGTCGATCCGCGTTACGTGATCTACGGCACGGTCGTGCCCAGCGGCACGCTTCCCACGCAGGGTCGGGCGGCTCAGGACTGGATCCGGCTCACGCCCGACGCGGTCGAGACGGGACAGTTCACCATCGTCGACATCAACTGCAACCCCGGGGAAGACCTCGTGCTGGCCGCAGGACTGAGCTTCGACAGCGGCTTCGAGACCGTCTTCGTGTCGGCGGACTCGATTCCCATCAATTGCCAGACCTGTGAACCCGATCCCGACGATCTGGACAACGACGGGTCGCTGAACTCCGAGGACTGCGCGCCTGCGAACCCGGACGTCTACCCCGGCGCCCCCGAGGTCTGCAACGGGATCGACGACGACTGCGACCAGCTGGTGGATGAGGACGAACTGGGTGGCGACAGCGACGCCGACGGGATCACCAACGCATGCGATAACTGCCCGGACTTCCCGAATCCCGCGCAGAGCGACCAGGACGGCGACGGTCTGGGAGACCTGTGCGACCCCTGCCCGCTCGACAGCGCCGGCGATCTCGACGGAGATCTCATCTGTGCGTCGGACGACAACTGCCCCGATCTCCCGAATCCGGGGCAGGCCGATCTGGACGGCGACGGTCAGGGCGACGCATGCGACCCGTGCCCGCTCGACAACCCCGACGATGCCGACGGCGACTTGGTTTGCCAGTCGGACGACAACTGTCCCGGCGATTCGAACGCCACGCAGGACGATCAGGATGGCGACGGTCAGGGCGACGCATGCGACCCGTGCCCGTTCGACAACCCCGACGATGCCGACGGCGACTCGGTCTGCCAGTCG
>JAAELQ010000263.1 GCA_024226515.1 bacterium | reverse complement strand
TTAGGTGTGGGGGCAGACTGAAGTCTGACCCCAATCATCTTCACTCGATTCGCGGCAGCTCGACTTCCTCTTCCCGAGGGATCGTCCCGAGCTTGTCCATCACCAGCGCCTTGCGGCGCTCGGTTCCCGCGATGTTGACCTCGACGGCGTCGGGATCGACCACACGCAGCGGCCGCTCTTCCTCGGCGGGCGCGCCGCCCTTGCGAAAGCGGTACAGCAGCGTGTACAGCACCTTCAGCATGTGGCGCGGCGTGAGCAGCACGTTGTTCAGCCACTGGTTGGCCAGCGGACAGGCACACTTTCCGTCGGCGATGTAGCGCTTGGCGTCCTTGGCCTGCTTGCTGCGCAGCAACGCCTGGATGTCGTAGTCCCAGTCGCGCACGTGCCCCAGACTCTGATCGCCGCCGAGCACGCAGCAGGGCCAGATCTCGCCGTCGTAGTTCATGTGGATGTTCGAGATCCCGCCATAGCACGGCGTGACCTGTTTCTTCTTCTTCAGGATCTCGACGGCGACGTCGTAGTACACGACGCGCACGGCCTCCGTGGTGCGGGTCAGGAACGCCTTCTTGTGGATGTTGCCGAAGATCTTGTTCTTGAAGCGCTCGGTGAGCTGCTCGTAGATCTCGGCCGTCGGCGTGATCGGGTCGCCGAGGTTGTGGAACTCGGCGCGCTGCTCGGCGATCTCGTGGCGGTACGATTCGATGCCGCGCGCGTGCACCCAGTCCTCGATCTCGTCGAGATGCCGCAGGTTGAGATTCGAGATCACCGTCCCGAGGTCCACATGCAGGCGCGGGTTCTCGGCGCGGATCTCGAGCAGCGTGTCGATCGTGCGCTCGAGCAGCTTGAAGTTGCCCTCGTAGCCGCGCACGTAGTCGTGCATCTTGCCCACGCCGTCGATCGAGGGCTTGATCGAGATCGGCACGCTCGGCGGCAGCAGGTCGTCCATGTAGGCCAGGATCTTGCGCGTCGTCTTGCCGATGAACTTGGGCGAGATGGCGTTGGTCGGGCTGTGGATCAGCTTCGGCTTCAGGTGCGTGCAGGCCAGGCGCACGATCTCGGCCAGGTCGGGCCGCATGAACGGCTCGCCGCCCGAGATGTTGAAGAAGTAGATCTCGCCCAGCGAGCGGAAGACCTTCTCGATCTCTTCCAGCGACAGGTTGTTCTGGGCCAGCTTGGGATTCGCCAGGTAGACGCTGCCGATGTTGCAGGTCTTGCAGCGGCTCTGGCAGGCCGCGGTGACCGAGAAGGTCAGCGTCAGCGGGTTGATCGGCTGCACCCAGCCACGGCGCGTCGCCGCGTAGTACAGCGAGCGGGGGCCGACGTCGAATAGATAGTCTCGCAGCTTCATCAGGTGCCCGGCATTGAACGGCGCGGCAGTTTAGCACCGTGCCTCGGAGGACAAGTTACGTCGCCGGGGGCCCCGACGCCCGTCCCTGCCGGATGCCGCGAAGGCCCGGATCAAGAAAAAAGCCCCGGGGCGTCACCGCCCCGGGGCCGGATACCGGTCTCTGAGCTCGCGTCAATCGGCGCACCCGCCCGCGCTGTCACACGGACGCGGAGGCGGCAAGAGCCTGCGCTCGCAGCTCAGGCCATCCACCGTGTCGACCATCGACGTGGCTCCGTTGTAACGCTGAACGAACCCGAGCCCGTACGCCGCCTGGTCGAAGAGAATGAACGGCGGGAAGGACACCATGTCCAGTTTCGAGGAGAAGAGGAACTGGCGAGCATCCCGCGGGTCGCAGAGCCCGTCGATGTTGTCGACGCCGCGACGCGACAAGGGTTTCTCCAGTCTCACGCGTCCGGTCGCGCCGTCGCAGAGAAGAATGTCGCCCGGGTGGGCGATGCCGTATCCCGGAACGATCTGCAATTGCGACACGGAGATGAAGCTCAGCCTCGGATTCTGGTTGACCATGGTGTACGCGTCGAGCGTCGCGAACCGCGTGCCGCACTTTCGATTGTAGGGTTGGAACGGCCAGATGTCGGTGCCGTCGGTACCGTACATCAGGTTCTGCTGGATGATCATGCCGCCCCAGACCGCGGTGGTCGCGGTGCTGAAGAGCCAGGTCTCGTTCGACCGCTGGTGGATCGCGTCGACGTTGGCGCCGAGCCCCAGCGCGCCGAGCCGCTCGACCAGTCCCGGCGAGAAGTCACCGTAGATGCCCTCGTTGTGGGCGATCAGCACGCCTCCGCCGTCGGCCAGGGCGATGTCGTGCAACGTCGTCGAGATCGTCATGTTCGGCCGGTCGCCGGCGATGACGCTTGTCACGTGGGTAAAGAACAGGGCTGCCGCGCAGGCGGCCAGGATCAGGGTCCAAGTCAGCTTACTTCGCCGCGACTTCATGTTTGCTCCTTCTGTTGTTGAACGGTCGCGCGCCGCAATTCTACGCCCTTTTGCCGTCCTGCGTCATCGACAATTCCGATCCCCGCGGGACCGAATCAGGGCAAGGTCTTTAACTTTTTGAACTTTGTTCGTTCACAATCGCGTGCTTCGAGTCAATCTCCGCAACCCTTGCACGGCGGGGGCGGCGCGAGGTGCATCTCGCAGCTCAGCCCGTCGACGGTCTGCAGTAGCGACAGCGTGCCGTCGTACCACGGGACTGTCGGGAGCAAGTACGCCCGCGCATCGTGGAGGATCCACGGAGGTTGACTGATCATGTCGAGCTTCGTCGAATAGGCGAAGCGTCTGCGCTCGAACGGATCGCAGAGACCGTCGATGTCGTCGACGCCGGCTCGGGAGAGCGGAAACTGGACACGCGCGCGCCCGGCCGCATCGCAGAGGAGGATGTCTCCGGGATGCACGATGCCGACACCGGGAACGAGCTGCAGCTGCGAGACCGAGAAGAAGAAGTGCGACGGGTGCTGTTGGAACAGGGTGAACGCATCCAGCGTCGCGAACTTCGGGCCGCAGTTCCGGTTGTAGGGCATGAACGGCCGCACACGCTCGCCGTCCGTCTCGTAGACGAGGTTGTGCTGCAGGATCAGTCCGCCGTACATGACGTTCGTCGCGGTGCTGAACAACCAGGTCCTGGGGCTCCGCCGGTGGATGGCGTCGATGTTGGTGCCGAGCCCCATCGGACTCAGCGCCGTCATCAGTCCGGGTGAGAAGTCCTTGTAGATCCCGTCGGGGTAGACCAGCATGGCGCCGCCCCCCATGGCGGCTCCTACCTGGGGCGTCGTGGTCGAGACCGTCATGTTCGGTCTCGGTGCGGCCACGAGAGTCGTAAAGTGGGTCAACGTGAGAGCTGCCGCGCAGGCGGCCACGATCAAGGTCCAAGTCAGCGATCTTCGCCGCGACCTCATGGTTCTTCCTCCTGTTTTGGGTAGGGTCCCGTGCCGGGATTCTAGGGGAGATCTCTTTCGAGAATTGGGGCCGCAATTGGGCTGAATCTCCCGTAGTAACGTGCAGATCGGCGGGGATCGGCGTAGATTTCGCGCGACTCTCCGCGAAACCTGCGCAGGGACGCGCCGAGCGCGGAAGAGGACGTCAGGGGGCAAGAATGAGGCTCGTGTCGCTGGTGCTCGCGTCGATCCTGGCGCTGTCCGTACCCGTGCTCTGTGGCGACGCTCCGGCCGTGGGCGGCGTCGACGCCGAGCGGCGGCTCGTCATGCGCGTGTACTACGACGACGTGAGTCAGATACGCGCGCTCGTCGAGTTCGACCTGTGGGAGTTCAACGACTTCGACGAGAAGTACGTCCTGGTCGCGATCGCCGAGGACGAGCTGGAGGCACTGCGCTCGCTCGGCTTCGAGACGGCGCTGGATCTCGAGCGCACCGAGGAGTTCAACACGCGCCCCGTGGCGCTCGAGGGGCAGACGACCGGAATCCCCGGCTTCCCCTGCTACCGCACCGTCGAGGAGACCCACGCGCTCGGCGCGCAGATGGCGTTCGACCGGCCGGATCTGGCGAGCTGGATCGACGTCGGCGACTCGTGGGAGAAGATCAACGGCTTCGGCGGCCACGACCTGTACGTGCTGAAGCTGACGAACTCCGCCGTGCCGGGTCCGAAGCCGACGCTGCTCGTCACCACGTCGGTGCACCCGCGCGAGCTGGCTCCGGTCGGTGTCAACACCGAGTTCGCGCTGCACCTGTTCGACAACTACGGCGTGGACGCGGACGCGACGTGGCTCCTCGACCACCACGAGATCCATCTGCTGTTGCTGGTCAACCCCGACGGACGCAAGCAGGCCGAGAACGGGTTCTCCTGGCGCAAGAACACCAACCAGGACTACTGCGGCGCGACGAGCAACGGACGCGGCGTCGACCTCAACCGCAACTTCGAGTACGAGTGGGGTTGCTGTGGCGGCGCGAGCAACAGCCCGTGCAACGAGCTGTATCGCGGGCCGGCGCCGGCATCCGACCCGGAGACGCAGTTCGTCCAGGACTACATGCGACAGATCTTCCCCGACCAGCGGCTGGATTCGGTGAACGCGGGCGCGCCGGCCGACGCCACGGGGATCTACATCGACATTCACAGCGCGGCGTCGCTGGTTCTCTGGCCCTGGGGCTTTCCCGGGCCGACGGGCAACGACGCGGCGTTCACGACGTTCGGTCGCAAACTGGCCTATTTCAACAGCTACCTGCCCAAGCAGGCGGCGGAGTTCTACCCGACGGACGGGACGACGATGGACTTCGCCTACGGCGACCTGGGCGTTGCCGCGATTGCCTACGAGCTGAGCGGAAGCTTCTTTCAGAACTGCGCCGACTACGCGAACGTCATCTTGCCCTCGAATCTGCCGTCGCTGATCTATGCGGCCAAGGTCGCGCGCACGCCGTACCTGACGCCGTCGGGCCCCGAGGCGCTCTCGGTGACGCCTTCGTCTCCGACCGTGGAGTCCGGCACGCCGCTCGTCGTGACCGCCACCGTGAACGACACGCGCTTCAACAACCAGAACGGCGCCGAGCCGGTGCAGAACATCGCGACGGCCGAGCTGTACCTCGACGTTCCGCCGTGGGTCGAGGGTTCGACGCCGGTCGCCATGACGGCGGTCGACGGGGCCTTCGACGCGCCGGTCGAGCAGGTCAGCGGAGTGGTGGACACCGGCGGGCTCGTGCCGGGCCGCCACATCGTCTTCGTGCGCGGCGTCGACGCGGCGGGCAATCGCGGGCCGCTCAGCGCGACGTTCTTCCACTTCACGTCCGAGCTCGGGACATTGACCGGCGTCGTGTCCGACCAGGCGACCTCCGCCGCCCTGCCCGCGACGGTCTCGTCCGAGCTGGTCGGCGCGTCCGGGGCGGCCGACGCGGTCAGCGGCGCTTACGCGATCCTGCTGCCCGTCGGCACGTGGACGGTCGCGGCGTCGGCCGCCGGTCACTCGACCGTCGAGCACGAGGTGACGATCGTCGCCGGCGGCACGCGTGTCCAGGACTTCGAGCTTCCGGCCGGGCCGTCGATCCTGGTCGTGGACGACGACAACGACACGCCCGACGTGGCGGGGAGCTACACAGCGGCGCTCGACGCACTCGGCGAGGACTACGCGGTCTGGGACACCGGCGGTGGCGACGCGGAGCCCGGTGCGGCCGTGCTCGCCCCGTACGAGACCGTCCTGTGGTTCACCGGCTCCGCCGCGGGCCCGCCCACCGGTCCGGGACCGGCCTCCGAAATCAACCTGGGTCGTTGGTTGGACGGTTCGGGCTGCCTGCTGGTCGCGGGCCAGGATTACCACGGAATTCGGGGAAAAACGGCGTTCATGGAGAGCCACCTCGGCCTGCTCGACGCTACCGACGACGTCGGCCAGCTCTCGGTCACCGGCCTGGGTTCGGCGTTCGGCGGGCTCGGGCCCTACTCGTTGACCTTCCCGTACGCGAATCGCACGGACCGGTTGATCCCGTCCGCCGCGGCCAAGGCGGCCTTCGTCGGATCGAGCGGCGACGCCGCGCTCACGCTGGACACGACGGCCTTCCGCACCAGCTACTGGGGCTTCGGCCTCGAGGGGCTGCCCACGCCCCAGGCACGGCGTGATGCGCTGGGCGCCTTCTTCGACTGGTGCGAGCCACTGCCCACGCTGGACGGGGACGGAGACGGGACGAGCAACGCCGGCGACTGCGCAGCGGCCGACCCGGCGACCTGGTCCGCTCCGTCGCCCGCTCGCAACCTGACGCTCGACGCGTCGTCCGCAACGCTGAGCTGGGACGCTCCTCAAGCGCCGGGAGGAAACGCCACGCGCTATGACCTGCTGCGCGCCTCTTCCCCGCAGGGTTTCGCCCTGGGGACTTGCGTGGGCTCGGATCTCGCCCCGACGAGCGCCGACGACAGCGACACGCCGCCACCCGGCGAGACCTGGTTCTATCTCGTGCGCGCGGGCAACGGCTGCGGGGCGACCCTGGGAGTCGACTCGAGCCGCGTGCCGCGCGTCGCTGCCTCCTGCCGGTAAGGTTCGGAAACCCGGCGGAACGGTCGGATTCGTG
Organism: bacterium; assembly: GCA_024226515.1. Classification (GTDB taxonomy): domain Bacteria; phylum Acidobacteriota; class Polarisedimenticolia; order Polarisedimenticolales; family Polarisedimenticolaceae; genus JAAELQ01. The sequence goes on along the minus strand of JAAELQ010000263.1, from coordinate 125,911 downwards.
CCGCTGCGGCGGTCTGCGGTATTCTGGCGGGCATCTTGACTTCAACGGCTCCGGCGCGGCTCGAGAAGCTGCTGCACGATCGCTTCGGCTTCGCGGCCTTCCGGCCGTACCAGGAAGCGGTCTGCCGCGCGACGGCGGCCGGCGACGACGTGCTGCTCGTGATGCCGACCGGCGCAGGCAAGTCGCTGTGCTACCAGCTGCCGGGGATCGCGCTCGGCGGGACCACGCTGGTGATCAGTCCGTTGATCGCGCTGATGGACGACCAGGTGGGCAAGCTCGTTCAGGCGGGGTTTCGTGCCGAGCGGATCCACTCGGGCCGGCCGCGAGACGAGTCGCGGCGCGTCTGCCGCGACTACCTCGACGGCGCGCTGGACTTTCTGTACATCGCGCCGGAGCGACTGGGCGTGCCCGGGTTTCCGGAGCTTCTCGCCCGGCGCAAACCGTGCCTCGTCGCCGTGGACGAGGCGCATTGCATCTCGCACTGGGGTCACGACTTCCGGCCGGACTACCGCATGCTGCACCAGCGGCTGCCCTCGTTGCGTCCGGCCCCGGTGATCGCGTTGACGGCGACGGCGACGCCACTGGTGCAAGACGACATCGTCCAGCAACTGGCCACGCCCGAGGCCCGGCGCTTCATCCACGGCTTCCGCCGCACCAACATCTTCGTCGAGTCGGTCGAGACCCGCGCCGCCGAGCGCGCGCCGTTGACCGAGCGCCTGCTGCAAGAGCCGGGCAACCGGCCCGCCATCGTGTACGCGCCGACGCGCAGCCAGAGCGAGGAGCTCGCCGAGCGCCTCGCGACCGGCTTCCCCGCGGCCGCCTACCACGCCGGTATCCCCGCGCGACGCCGGGCGGAGGTCCAAGATGCCTTCCTGTCGGGCGACCTCGATGTCGTCGTGGCCACGATCGCCTTCGGCATGGGGATCGACAAATCGGACATCCGGCTGGTCGTGCACACGGCGCTTCCCGGCAGCCTCGAGGGGTACTACCAGGAGATCGGGCGCGCGGGGCGCGACGGCGAACCGTCGCGAGCCGTGCTGCTACACGGCTACGGCGACCGCCGAACACACGAGCACTTCCTGCAGCGCGACTACCCTGAGGCCGGAGAGCTACGACGCGTCCACGACGCGCTCGACGAGCGCTCCCGCCCCCGGACTCACCTCGAGGTTCAGCTCGGGATGCCGGAGGAAACGCTCGAGCGCTGCCTGGACCAGCTGTGGCTGCACGGCGGCGCGCGCGTCGATCCCGACGAGAGCGTCACGCGCGGCGACGACGACTGGGAGAAGCCCTACCTCGCCCAGCGCGAGCACAAGCTGGGGCAGCTCGCGCACATCGGCAGCTTCGCCCAGAACCGCAGTTGCCGCATGCTGCAGCTCGTGCGGCACTTCGGCGATCTGGAGGACAGCGGCGAACCGTGCGGGCTGTGCGACATCTGCGCGCCCTTCGAATGCGACGCGCTGCGGTTTCGCAAGCCGAGCCTCGCCGAGGCGGCGGACCTCGAGCGGCTGCTCGACATACTGCGCCGCTCGAACGGCAGCGCATCGGGCCGGCTGTTCCGCGACAACTTCGAGAGCTCGATGTCGCGCGACGAGTTCGAGGACCGCGTGGCCGCGCTCGTGCGCGCGGGGCTGATCGACGAACGGCAGGACTCGTTCGACAAGGACGGACGCACGATCGAGTTCCGCAGGCTGTTCCTCACGGCGGCAGGACGCGCGGGCGCGGCCCTGGAGGACGTGCCGATCGCCGTGCGCAGCCCGAAGCCCGCGCGCAGACGGAAGCCGATTCGCGTGGTCGCCGACGACGGCGCGGGCGAGTCGCTCGAAGAGTCGGTGGCGCCGGAGGTCGTCGAGTCGCTGCGCGAGTGGCGGCTGCAGGAGGCGCGGCAACGAGGCGTCCCGGCGTTCCGCATCCTGACGAACCGCACGCTGCTGCAGCTGGCCGCGGTGCAACCGCGGGACGAGGACACCCTGCTGGCCGTGCGGGGGGTCGGACCCGCGTTCGCGCGCCGCTACGGCTCGGAGATCCTCGAGCTCTTCGGGCGCCTCGACTGATCTATAATCTTCATTTCGACGAAACCGGATGGAGCGAGACCATGGCCACCACGAAAAAGAAGAAGACCGCCCCGAAGAAGAAGAGCAAGAAGGCGTCGAAGAAAAAGGCCGAGAGCTCCTACAAGACGGTGCTGGAGTACATCACGCCCGAGTTCGTCGAGGAGAGCGCGAAGAAGATGACGCGGGGCCACGTCGACCGCGCGCTCCTGAAGTCCCGAGACGTCGCGAGGCAGTTTTCCAAGAGCGACGCCCTGGCGCGGTTCAAGAAGGACGGCATGACGCTGATCGACATGCTGCGCGACTATCGTGCCGGCGACTACCGCCAGTTGAGCTACTGGACCGTTTCGGTGATCACGTTCGCCCTGCTCTACGTGCTGAATCCGATCGACATCATCCCCGACTCCCTGCCCGTGATCGGAGAACTCGACGACGCGATGGTCGTCTCCCTCAGCGTGGCCATGGCGCAGCGCGAGATCCACGAGTACCGCGTCTGGCGCCTGGCGCAGGAGTTATCGAAGGACTGATCCGCGGTTTACAACGTCGCGCCGCATCCGGTACGATGCGCCCCTCATGCGAAAAATCAAGCTTCACTGGTGGATCCTGATCGGGATCCTGATCGGCACGGCCGTCGGCTGGGTGCTGAACGCCACCTACTACCCGGACATCGCCCGCCAGGCTCGCGAGAACGTCTTCGAGGGCCAGGCATTCGGGACGGCCGAGGAGGCCGCCCGGATGAAGGACATCCAGAAGGAAGAGAAACGCATCTTCCGCTCGACGCGCTGGGGTGGCGCGATCGAGGGTGTCTCACAGATCTTCCGCTCGTTGCTGAAGCTGATCGTCATCCCGCTTGTCGTGTCGTCGTTGATCACGGGCATCGTGGGGCTGGGCGATTTCAAGAAGCTGGGCCGCATGGGCGGCAAGGCGCTGGGCTGGTATCTGACGACCAGCATGCTGGCGATCGTCGTCGGGCTGCTGCTGGTCAACGTCATCCAGCCCGGCACGAACACTGGACTGAAGCTGCCGATCTCCGGCGACGCCCCGGAGCTGCCCGAGTCCGTGTGGCAGGTGATCAACGACATGATCCCGTCCAACGTGTTCGCCTCGCTGGCCGACTTCAAGCTGATCCAGGTGCTGTTCTTCGCCATCCTGTTCGGCATCTTCACGCTGGCCGTCGAGGAAACCGTGCGCAAGCCGGTCGCCGGCTTCTTCGCCGCGGTATTCGAGATCATGATGAAGATGACGATGTTCGTCATCTCGCTGGCGCCGGTCGGGATCGGGGCGCTCGTCGCGTCGCTGGTCGCGTTGACCGGGCCGGAGCTGTTCCGCGGGCTGATCGGCTACGCCGGCACGGTCTTCTTCGCACTGCTGTTTCACATCACGATCACGTTACCCGCGCTGTTCTGGCTGGTCACGCGGCGCAATCCGTACGCGGTGATGCGGGCGATGTCGACGGCACTGCTCACCGGGTTCTCGACAGCGTCGTCCTCGGGCACGTTGCCGGTCACGCTCGAGCGCGTGGAACACAACGTCGGCGTCTCGAATCGCGTCAGCAGCTTCGTGCTGCCGATCGGGGCCACCGTCAACATGGACGGGACGGCGCTGTACGAGTGCGTCGCGGTGATCTTCGTGGCTCAACTCTACGCCTCGGCAAACCCCGAGTTCGTCCTGACCGTCGGCACACAGTTGATGATCGTCTTCCTGGCGCTGATGGTCAGCATCGGCGCGGCGGGTATTCCGCACGCCGGGCTCGTGATGATGGTGATCATCTTCAAGGCCATCGGCGTGCCGATCGAGCTGGCCGGCGTGCTGTGGGCCGTCGACCGACCGCTGGACATGTCGCGCACGGTCGCCAACATCTGGAGCGACACGATGGGAACGGTGGCCATCGCGCACACCGAGAACGAGATCGACGAGTCCGTGCTGTTCGCCGCGCGGAAGAAGGGCGCCTGATGGATCGGATCGTCCTCGTCACCGGAGCCGGCCGCGGCATCGGGCTCGAGATGTGCCGCCTGTTGCTCGACGAGGGCGACACGGTCGTCGCGTGTCCGCGCAGGCCCGATTCGCGCGACCTGGCATTGCTGGCCAAGAACAACGTCGGCCGACTGCACCTCGTGCCGATGGACGTGGGCGACGACGCCTCCGTTTCCGCGGCCGCCGACGAGATCGCCACGCACGTGCGGCGGATCGACGCGCTGTTCAACAACGCCGGGGTGTACCCCAAGGACTCGGGCGGCGTCGAGTCGCTGGACCACACCGACCTGATGCGCGCGTTCGACATCAACACGTTGGGGCCGTTGCGCGTCGTGGGCCGCTTGCTGCCTCTGCTGAAACGCGGGTCGGAGAAGCGTCTGATCCAGATCACGTCGCTGATGGGATCGATCGCCGACAACACGTCGGGCGGTTCGTACGCCTACCGCATGTCGAAGACGGCGCTGAACATGGCGGTGCGCAACCTGGCCCACGAGTTGGGCCCCGCAGGCTTCATCTGCCTGACCGTGCACCCCGGCTGGGTGCAGACGCGCATGGGCGGCTCGCACGCACCGCTGGACATGACCGAGGCGACGCGCGAGATCCTGCGCATCGGTTTCGAGACGACGGCCGCCGACAACGGATCGTTCAAGGGACCCGGCGGGAAGACCCTCCCGTTCTGAGGGCTCATGGGTTTCTTGATCGTGTGCTTGTTGGGAAAAGGATGAAGGCATCCTGAATTGACCGGGGGTCGGCCCCCCGGCCCCCCGCTCCGCACTCCACGACGGCCGCGGACGGCCGTCGTTCCGTTTGGTCCTTGGGAAGATGTTGGACATGCGCGCCGAGATTGCGGGGGCGCAGATGGGAGACTGCAGGGCATTCTCCGAGGAGAGAGAAACCAAGACCAAACGGAACGATGGCCGTCCGCGGCCGTCGTGGAGTGCGGAGCGGGGGTCCGGGGGGCCGACCCCCGGCCAACTCAGGATGCCACCATCCTCTTCCCTACCCGACGACGGTTCGAGTCAGGGGCAGGGATCGAGATCCTGCGTCGCGATGCACGCCGGGGTCGCCTGAGGTCTCTCACCGCCCGACGAATCCGCGCCGTACGACCCCTCGTCTGCCGCACCGAGCGGAGCGACCAGGTAGTAGGTACCGTCCGCCGCGGGCGCGAACGTCTCCTGCAGTACCGGCGCCGCGTCCGAACACACGACCGGCTCGTGGTCGTAGACGCCCGTCTGCAGGGAAGCCAGCGTCCCCTCGAACACGGCGTAATCGACGGCTCCCGTGGAGCAGCTTCCGGCCCAGGTCAGCGTCAACTCCAGCGGTGCGAGGGTGCGGTCGACCGCGAGCTGGTCCACCGCACCGGGTCCGGCCGCCGCCGGACCCAGAGTGCCGTCGGCGTTCACGTTCTGGACGAAGATGTCGTCGTCGCCCGCGCGATCGTCCGACCAGGCGAGCACCGCGAACGCGGGCCCGATCGTCGTTCCGAGTCGCGACTTCCCCGACACCGCGGTCGAGACCGAGACCAGGGCGGGGCTCCAGACGTCGTTGCCGTCGGCGTCGACGCGGGTCGCGTGCAGCGTGTGCGTGGTGACGCTGGGAGCTCGCGCCCAGAACGCCATCGCGTCGCCGTCCACGATCTGCACGTTGGCCATGCCGGCGTCGGCCGTGCCGAGCGATTCGATCGTCACGCCCTCGTTGCCCCACTGCCGCGCGCCCGAGCCGTCGAGGCGCTGGGCGTAGATCCCGTACAGCGGCGTCGGCCCGGGCTGGCGCTCGGGCCAGAAGACGAACGTCGATCCGCTGGCGGCGTCGTAGGCCGCGGCGGGACCCGTCTGCTCGCGCGCGCTGGTCGACACGGCGACGCCGTTGTGCGGGAAGCTCTCGGCGCCCGACGATTCGATGCGCTGGACGAAGTTCTTCAGTCCGCTGTTCACGTCGTACCAGCTGAACACCGCGCCGCCGGCACCGTCCGTGACGAATGGCGGGAAGTTGCCGAACTGCAGCGACCCGCCGTCGAACACGGCGACCGGCGTCACACCCCACTGAAACGCACCCTGGTCCGATACCTTCTGTGCGTACAGATGCTTCGGTCCGTTGAACCCGCTCGGCTGGAACACGAGCGACACGATGACCGAAGCGCCGTCCACTGCCCGCAGGTCGCTCACGGTGTAGTCGCGCGACATCGCGTCGCTGATGACGACACCGCCGGGCCATTGCGGGGCACCGGCCGCATCGAGGCGCTGCATGTGCGCCTCGGCATCGCTCTTCCAGGCCGCGACGATCTCGCCGTCGGACGTCCCGGCGATCTTCGGGGCCGCCAAGAACGAGGAACCGCTCGTCAACTGGACGCCGCCCGCGCCCCACGTCTGCGCCCCGGAAGCGTCGACCCGCGTCGCCGTGATCTGCGTTCCGCCGAAGCGATCGTCGCGGAACACGAGCAACGCGTTGCCCGCCGTGTCGACACCCAGCCCGTAGTCCTGCGTCGAGGAGAACCCGCGATCGGCGACGAGCACGCCGTCGGCCGTCCACTGCGCCACGCCCTGCTCGTCGAGCAGCTGCAGGTACACGTCGTAGCCGCCCACGCGGTTGTCGAACCAGCTGACGTAGTACCCGCCACCCGGGCGAGTCACGAGCTTCGGCTGCACCTGGTCGCCTGTCGGGTCGGAGACGGCGAGGTTCAGGGCCGGGTCGGTCGACCACTGGGCCAGAGACACACCGCCGACGGCACAGAGCAGGATCGAGATCGCGATCAACCTTCGCGTTTTCATGTTGACTCCCCCGCGCGGATCGTTGCTCCGGGCCTCCGACCGCGAAGTACACGTACGACAATCGGGCCGTGTCGGCAAGCCAACGCCACGCGGCGGGAGTCGGCAGGCTGTTAGTGCGCCTCGCCCTCGGGTTTATCCTCGGCCGACAGATCCAGCGCGACGATCGCTTCCTCGGCGTGCTTGGCAAAGTCATCGCGACACGTATCCGAGCAGAAGTGCAGTTCGTACTCGCCCGCCTTCATGGCATGAGCGGCGTCGCCCTCCATCGCCAGGCGGCAACCAGGACACTTCGAAACGACGTGATCGCCCGCGCCGTCCGCATGGTCCGCCAGGGCCAGCATTGCCTGAGCTGCGGGTCCGACCTCAACGGTCAGCGAGGCCTCCTCGGCCGCGGGCTCGGTCTCGCCGCCGGCGTCGGCCGCGTCCGCGTCCGCGTGCCCGTGATCGCCGTCGTGCCCGTGGCAACCGGCGAGCAGCAACACGATTCCCAGAGTCACGATCCCCACACCCAGTTTGCTGTCGATCTTCATCTTTTCTCCAACGCCCTCTCGTAAAACGTCGTCGTTCGCGACACCCCGTCGCGTCCGGAACCGGCGCGTGGCGATTGTATCGCGCCCGAGGGCCGCTCCGCGAGTCGGACGGCCCCGGAGAGTTCGAAATCGTCATCGGCAATCGGTCCGGCGAATTCCCGAAACAATTGACCCGATCGAGACCGGATCCCTATGTTTGAGAAAGACGCCGGTTTCCGGCCACGGAGAGCTCGAGACTTGTCAGAACCTCGCGAATTGTTGGACCGACTCCTCGCGGCGCTGGTGGAGCGCCAGGCCTCGGATCTGCATCTCAAACCGATGCGTCCGCCCATCATGCGGGTCAACGGTAAGTTGACCGAGTTGGGCGAGGGGCCGTTGTCTATCGAGATGATGGACGACATGGTCGACGCAATCCTGCCCGAGCACCTGCGCGAGCGGATGGGCCGCGAGATGGCGGTCGACTTCGGCTACGGCGTGAAGGGTGTCTCGCGCTTCCGTGCTTCCGTGTACTGCCAGCGCGGAACGCGTGCCGCCGTCTTTCGCCGCGTGCCGTTCGACTTCCCGTCGCTCGAGGAGTGGGGCCTGCCCGACGTGCTCAACGACCTGTGCAATCTGACGCAGGGCCTCGTACTGATCACGGGACCTACCGGCTCGGGCAAGTCGTCCACGCTGGCCGCGATGATGAAACGCATCGCCACCACGCGCCAGGACCACATCGTGACCATCGAAGACCCGATCGAGTTTCTGATCTCCGACGACATGTCGTCGATCAGTCAGCGTGAGATCGGCATCGACACTCCCGACTTCGCCATCGCGCTGCGCAGCATCCTGCGTCAGGACCCGGACGTGATCATGGTCGGCGAGATGCGCGACGAGGAGACGATCAAAACGGTGCTCGCCGCCGCCGAGACCGGCCACCTCGTGTTCTCGACCCTGCACACGAACAGCGCGCACCAGACGATCGACCGCATCCTGTCCGGCTTCTCCGGCTCGAGCCATCGCCAGGTGTGCCAGCAACTCTCGTCGGGACTCGAGGCGGTAGTATCGATGCAACTCGTGCCGCGAGCCGACGGCGACGGCATGGTCGCCGCGGTCGAGATCCTGCGCCGCTCGCCGCAGATCGCGAAGCTGATCCTGAACTCCGAGTTCGGCAGCCTCTACGAAGAGATCGAATCGTCTGTGTCGTACTACAGCATGCAGTCGATGAATCAGTCCCTTGCCTCGCTGCTGATCCACGGCACGATCACGCTGGAAACGGCCCGAGCCAGCAGCTCCGATGCGGGCGCGCTCGACCTGTTGCTGTGCAAGGTCGTCGGCGCATCCGATCGCAGTCATCACGGAGACGAAATGTCCGAACCCACCGCCGACTTCTCGAAGATCCTCAAGTTGCAGGAGATCGGCCGGCAGTACGAAGAGCTGCAGGCACGTCACACCGACGAGATCACGATGCGCGATCGCGAGATCGAGCAGCTCAGGGCTGAGCTGACCCGTCTCTCCGACCGCAGCACCGAGCAGGGTCGCATCAGCGAACTCGAACAGGAGAACTCGAGGCTGCAGGGCCAGATGCAGACGGTCCGCGATGAGCTCGACGGACAGATCGAGCGGCTGAACACGCGCGTCCGCGACCTGACCTCCAAGGCGGCCCAGACCACCGACACCGGACGCAAGGGCCTGTTCCGCCGCTGACCGGCGCCGGGTCTGCCGAGGCGATAGACTCGGCGCATGACCCACGCCCCGCTGCACAGCGTCACGCCGCTCTGGCGTTCCGACCCACTGTCTCGCCTGCTGGGCGAGCCGGTGTGGTTGAAGATGGACTGCTTCCAGCCCGTCGCCTCGTTCAAGCTGCGCGGCATGGGCCGCCTGTGCTCGATCGAGGCGCAGAACGGCGCCCGGCGCGTGTACACCAGCTCAGGCGGCAACGCGGGCTACGCCATCGCCTATGCCTGCCGCGAGTTGAAGCTCTCGGCCACCGTGGTCGTCCCGCGTACGACGTCGGAGATGATGCGCGAGAGGATCCGCGACCTCGGGGCGGACGTCGTCGAGCACGGCGACTCGTGGGACGACGCGCACGAACACGCGCTGGGCCTCAGCGAGGACGACGCTGCCGCATACGTACACCCGTTCGACCACCCCGTGATCTGGGACGGGCACGCTTCGGTGATCGAGGAGGCCGCGAAGCAGGGGCCGCGCCCGGGCGTCGTCGTCGCCTCGGTCGGCGGCGGTGGACTGTTGTGCGGCATCCTCGAAGGCATGCACCGCGTAGGCTGGGCGGACGTGCCGGTCGTCGCGGTCGAGACCGAGGGCGCCGCGTCGTTCAAGGCGGCTGCGGACGCCGGCGAGCCGGTGACGCTGCCGGAGATCCGCTCGCTGGCGATCACGCTCGGCGCGCGGCGCATCGCTCCGAAGCTGCTCGAGTGGAAACAGCGGCACGAGATCCGGCACTGGCTGGCCACCGACCGGCAGGCCGTCGACGGCTGCAAGCGGTTTCTCGACGACCACCGTGTTCTGGTCGAGCCCTCGTGCGGGGCGGCCCTCGCCGCACTCTACGAGCGCGTCGACCTCGTGCGCGGCCGCGGCCCGGTGCTGGTCGAGGTCTGCGGCGGCGCGGGCGCCAGCCTCGAGTTGCTGCGCCAGTGGGACGCTCGCGCCTGACTGCCGTCAGACGGTCGCTGCCTTCAAAGCCTCGACGCGCACCGCGCAGACCTTGTACTCGCCCGTGCCGGTGACGGCGTCGCCGGCATCGTTGGTCAGCAAATTGGCCCGCGACTCGGCGAAGTGCATCGGCATCCAGGTACAGCCCGGACGGACGCGAGGAGTGATCCACGCCCGAGCTTCGATCGCTCCGCGGCGTGAGACGACGCGCACGCGCTCGCCGTCCTCGAGGCCCAGCTTGCGCGCGTCACGACGGTGGATCTCGATGAAGTTCTCGCTCTGCTTGGCCACCGGCCCGGGGTCGCGCCGGGTCTGCGTCGCGGCGTTGTAGTGATACAGCGTTCGCCCCGTCGAGAGCACCAGCGGGTAGTCGTCGTCGGGCAGTTCGTCGCTGGGGCGATACTCGACGGCCTGGAACTGCGCCTTGCCGATCAGCGGCCCGTCGAGGTGCAACGTCGGTGTGCCTTCATGTTCCGGGTCGGGACAGGGCCACTGCAGCCCGCGCGGGCGCTCGTCGAGCCTCTCGTGCGAGATGCCCGCGACCTTCGGGGTCACGGCCGCCATCTCGGCATAGATCTCGGCGGGGTCCGAGTAGTCGGGCATCGGGTAGCCCGCCGCGCGCGCGAGGTCACACAGGATGCGCCAGTCCTCGCGCGCCTGGCCCGGCGGGTCCACGGCCTTGCGCACGCGCTGCACGCGGCGATCGCTGTTGGTGAACACACCGTCCTTCTCGGCGAAGCACGTGGCCGGGAACACGACGTCGGCGAACCCCGTCGTCAGGTTGTGGAAGATCTCCTGGCAGGCGAGGAACTCACAATGGTTCAGGCCCTTCTCGACCTGCGACACGTTGGGCTCGGAGATCACGATGTCCTCGCCCATGACGAACATGCCCTTGATCTTGCCGCGGGCCATCTCCTTCATCATGACGTTGAGGTTCATCCCGTCGTCCGGCGAGAGCTCGACTCCCCAGTGCCGCTCGAACTTCCGACGCACATCGTCGTCGGTGACCTTCTGGTAGCCGGGATAGAACGTCGGCGTGGCGCCGGCGTCGTTGGCGCCCTGGACGTTGTTCTGGCCGCGCAGCGGGTTCATCCCCGCCGAGCGCACACCCAGGTGCCCGGTCATCAGCGTCAGGTTGGCCAGGCAATAGACGTTGTCCGTACCGTGCGTGTGCTCGGTGATGCCCAGCGTGTAGTAGATGCCGGCCTTGCGCGTGCCGGCGTACATGCGCGCGGCCTTGCGGATGTCCCCGGCCGGCACCCCCGTTACCTTCTCGGCCTCCTCCGGTGTGTACTTCAGCACGTTCTCGCGCACGTTCTCGAACTGCTCGGTATGCTCGTCGATGAACTTTCGATCGGCGAGGTCCTCGGTGACGATGACGTGGGCCATCGCGTTGAGCAGCCAGACGTCGGTACCCGGACGCAACTGCAGATGCAGGTCCGCGATCTCGGCCATCCAGATCGCACGCGGATCCGCGACGATCAGTTTTGCGCCGCGCTGCCGGGCACGCTTCATCTCCATGGCGATGATCGGATGCGCCTCGGTCGTATTCGACCCCGTGACGAACATCAGGTCCGTGTCACGGATCTCCGAGATCGAGTTCGTCATCGCCCCCGCCCCGAACATGGTCACCAGCCCGGCGACCGTCGGGGCGTGTCACGTGGCTGCGCATTGATGGACGTTGTTCGTCCCGAACGCCGCGCGCGACAGCTTCTGCATCAGGTAGTTCTCTTCGCCCGTGCAGCGGCTGGAGGAGACGAAGCCGAGCGCGTCGGCACCGTGGCGTTGCTTGACGCCCAGCAGCCCCTCGGCGGTGCGGCGGATCGCCTCGTCCCACGTCGCCTCGTGCAGCTCGCCGTCCTCGCCGCGGATCAGCGGGACCGTGAGCCGATCCTCGTGGTGCACGAAGTCGTAGGCGAAACGGCCCTTGACGCACAGGTTGCCGTCGTTGAGCGTCTCGCCCACGGGTGGGCTCGACACCTTGGCCACGCGGCCGTCGTCGACGTGTAGGTCGACCTGGCAGCCAACGCCGCAGAAGTTGCACGTCGAACGCACCGTCTCCGCAGCGGCGGAGAGCGGCAACGGGGACTTCTTCTCGATCAACGCACCGGTCGGGCAGGTGTCGATGCAGCCGCCGCACAGCTCGCACGTCGTGTCGAGCAGCCCGCGCTCGCCCGCGGTGGAAATCGTCGTCTCCGATCCGCGCCAGGCCAGCGTGATCGCGTTGACCGCCTCGACCTCGTCGCAGTATCGCGTGCAGCGCGCGCAGAGGATGCATAGCTCCGGGTCGAACGCGATGTACGGGTTGGCGTCCATCGGCCGCCCGCGGCGCGGGGCGTCGACCGGCTCCAGCACGAGGGGCGGCGTCTGCTCGGCGAGGCGACGCAGATCGTTGCCGTTGCCGGTCACGACCGGCAACCCGCCGTCGTCGAGCTTGTGGTCCGCGAGGTACATCCCGTAGAGCACGCTGCGATGACGCTCGATCCGCTCGGACTCGGTGGTGACCACCATGTCCGGCTGAACGTGCCAGGCGCAGCCCGGTTGCATGCGGCGTTGCCCCTCGACCTCGACCAGACAGACGCGGCACGCGCCCGCGGGTTCGAGGCGCGTGTCGTGACACAGCGTGGGGATGTCGACCCCCTCGCGGCGGGCCACGTCGACGACGGTCTCGCCCGTGCGCGCCTCGCACGGCTTGCCGTTGATCCGGATCTTGAAGGTGTCGCTCATGATCTCTCTCGTGGCTTGAACGCCTCGGGGAAGTGCTGCCTCGCGCTCTCGAGCGGCTTGGCGGCGACCATCCCCAGGCCGCAGATCGATCCCTCTTCCATCTCCCAGCCGACGTCGTCGGCCAGCCTCAGCGACGACGGGTCGCCGCTGCTCATGTAACCGTCGACCTGCCGGCGCAGGTAGCGCGTGCCGATGCGGCACGGCGCGCACTGCCCGCAGCTCTCGCGCTCGAAGAACTCGAGCTGCCACGCGACGGCCTGCGCGATGTCCACCTTGTCGTTCAACACGACGACGCCTGCGCTTCCCAGCATCGAACCTTGTTCCGCCAGGCTCTTGTAGTCCAGCGGCACGTCACGCCGGTCGATCGGCAGAAATCCGGAGGATGCTCCTCCAGGACTAAACGCGACCGGAGTGCCCTCGTAGCCGCCGGCTGCATCGACCAGCTCGTCGAGCGTGACGCCCAGCGGCAGCTCGTAGACGCCGGGCGTCTGCACGTCGCCCGAGATGCAGTACAGCTTGGTGCCCGGCTCTTCCCGCCCCAGCGCGTGAAACCACGCGCCGCCGCGGCGCACGATCGCCGGGACACAGGCCGCGGTCTCGACGTTGTGCATCAGCGTCGGCTTGCCGCGGAAACCGCTCTCCGTCGGAAACGGCGGCTTGAGGCGCGGCATGCCGCGCTTGCCCTCGAGTGATTCGAGCAACGCCATCTCCTCGCCGCAGATGTAGGCGCCGTGACCGGTCACGACGTGCAGGCGAAACGCGGACAGCGCCTCGCGCGATTCCTCGATGGCACGATCGAGCGCGCGTCGCTCGTCGGTGAACTCGCCACGGATATAGATGTAGATGTCCCCGGCCTCGACGGTCGCCGCCGCGACGGCCAGCCCCTCGAGCACCTCGTGCGGCTGGCGCAGCAGGACCTCGCGGTCCTTGAACGTCCCCGGCTCGCCCTCGTCCGCGTTGCAGACGACGTAGCGTTCGGTCTCGGCCTGACTGCGGACCCCACGCCACTTGACGTGCGCCGGGAAACCGGCGCCGCCACGACCCTGCAGGCCGGACGCCGCGATCTCGTCGAGCGTCCCGTCGGGGCCGAGCGCGCGCGCCTTCTCGAGCGCGCTGTAGCTCCTGTCGACGGCTCCGGCGAGGTTCATCGGCAGCTCGGGGTCGTCCGGCGTCACGCCGCGCTTCCGACCTTCGTAGGTCACCAGCGCCATCGACTCGTCGAGCGTCGCCGGTGCGCGATCGCACTGCCCGAGGCAGCTCACGCGCTCGCACTCCTTGCCCTCGGCGCGCAGCCGGTCGGTCAGCTCGTCGGCGCCGGCCATCTGGCACGTCAGGCCGTCGCACACGCGCACCCTTTTTCCGGGGCGGTTGATCAGCGTGTAGAACAGGCCCGCGCCCCAGATGTCGGCCTCCGGCACGCCGGTCTCGCGCGAGACCTTGCGCACGGACTCCTCGCTGACGCCGCCCTCTTCCTCGAGCAGCGCCAGGACCCGTTCCCGGTTCACACCGTGTTTCAGCATCAGGGGAGTATACGGTGGGCACCCGCATAGATGTTGAACCGCCGGTCGGATGCGAAACCGATCAGCGTCATGCCGAAGCGCCGGGCCATGTCGACGGCCAGGCTGGACGGCGCGCCGACGGCGACGATCGTCGAGACGCCCCCGACGAGGGCCTTCTGCAGGATCTCGAAGCTGGCCCGGCCGCTGATGACCATCGGATGATCGGCGAGCGGCGTCGCGCCGTCGAGGAACCGACGGCCGATCAGCTTGTCCACCGCGTTGTGCCGCCCCACGTCCTCGCGGACGTCGAGCAGTTTGCCCTCGACGTCGACGAACCCCGCCGCGTGCAGGCCGCCCGTACGATCGAACACCGCCTGGCTCGAGCGCAGCCGTTGCGGCAGCTCGTAGACGACCGAGCGGTGCATGACCGCGTGCTTCGAGTCGACCGACTCGAGGCCCTGCACGTGCAGCGCGTCGAGTGACGCCTTGCCGCAGATCCCGCAGCTGGATGTCGTGAAGAAGTGGCGCTGCAGGCGCTGCATGTCGAGCGCCACGTCCTCGGCCAGGTCGACGCGCACGATGTTGCTCGTCGTGCGCCCCGGCGCCGGCGGACCGCAGAACTCGACGTTACGGATCTGCGCAGGCTCGGTGAGAATGCCCTCGGTGAACAGAAAGCCGGCGGCCAGCTCGAAGTCGTGCCCGGGAGTGCGCATCGTGATCGACAGGCTCTTGGCCTGGCGCGCGTCGGCGGCGCCGAACGCGATGCGGATCTCCATCGGCTCCTCGACGGCGACGCAATCCTGCTCGTTCTCGGCTCCCGCCGGCGTCACGCGCTCGATGGGGACGGCGCGCTCGCTGTCGTTCGGTTCGCTCACGCCGCCGATTCTACCGCCGTGGGCACCGGGCTGCCCGCCGAGCTCAGCGGGCCGGGACGACCTCGACGAAGACGATCTGCGGCCGGCAGAGGAAGCGCATGCGCGGGGCGTTGTGCCGCTCCATGCCGACCCCGCGCGAGACGACCAGCGTGCGGTCGTCGCCGAGGTCGATCACCCCCGCGGCCCAGCCGCGCGGCACGCGCGAGAACGTGATCGGCGGGCCGAACAGCGGCAGGCGCACCTGGCCGCCGTGGGTGTGGCCGGCGATCAACAGGTCCGCGCGCGAGTCGCCCAGCGCGAAGTCCGGCGCGTGGCCGAAGACGATGTGGAACCCGTCCTCGGCGTTCGTCGTCAGGCCGGTGTCGAACGAGTCCTCCAGGCTCAGGCCGCTCAGCGTGAAGCCGTCGAGCACGACGTGCGTCGTGAACGGCATCGGGGCGACGCCCGTGCCCTCGAAGATGCGCTCCCAGCCTTTCGGGTCGACGTTGCCGCGCACGGCCCACGCCCCCTGCGGAGCGGAGAAGTCGAGCTCGTCCAGCAATGCGCGGAGCTCTGCGGTGAGCTGCAATCTGCGCGAGGCGTCGTTCTCGTGAATGAAGTCGCCGGGCAGCAGGATCAGGTCGGGCTCACGGGCCATCACGGCGGCCAGCGCTCTGCGCTCGTAATCGCCGATGCGGTCGGTCTGAAGATCCGCGACGACCGCGATCGTCAACGGCTCCGTCAGTTCGTCGCTCTGCAGTCGAACCTCCTCGATCTCGAGCCAGTGCGGCTCGACGACGAACGCGTCGACGGCCACGACCGCCACGACCAGTGCCGCGGCGAGGAACAGCAGCGCGCCACGCCGCTGCGTCGCGCGCAGAATCCACGCCGTGCCCGCCAGCATCACGAACCCGTGGACGAACAGCCCCCAGGCGAACAATCGCAGGAGATGGAACGGTCCGATCTGCAACACGAAGGCCAGAACGAAGGCGAACAGCAGGACGGCGGCGCCGGCGAAGACGCCCGTCGAGAGGTCGCGCCTGCGGGAAATCACGGCCAACGCCACGACATCCGCGATCAAAAGAGCCCCGTTGAACAACCAATCCATGACGTCAACGTAGTGTGATTGACCCGCTCGAGCCATCGGCGTAGGCTGGGGGTACGATCCAAGGGGGGCCTCGTGATGAGATCCCGGCAGACGTTCTTCGTCGCTCCGCTGTTCGTTCTACTCGCCTTCGGACTCCTCTCCGAAACAGACCCGGCCACGCTGATCGTCGACGACGACGGCAGTACGCCCTACGGCTCGATCCAGCACGCGATCGACGCGGCCGTCCCGGGACAGGACGACGTCCTCGTCCGCTGCGGGATCTACGCCGAGAACATCACCATGCGCGACGCTGTCAGCGTGCGCGGGGAGGGCGCGCACTGCACCGTGATCGACCCGGTCGACGACCAGTTGCCGACGGTCACACTGCTCGGGATCGGAGCGGCGACGACGCTCGAGGCGTTCACGGTGCGCAACCAACAGAGCCTGTGGCCGCAGAGCAAGGGAATCCGGATCGAATCCGGAGCGCCCGTGATCACGCGCAACGTGATTCGAGGCGAGGGTCCCACGACTTACAGCGGTCCGGGAATCCACGTCCAGGGCGGCTCGCCCGTGATCAGCTACAACCGAATCGTCGACAGCTACGACTGCTGCTACGGCGGCGGTGTGGTGCTGATGGACAGCAACGCGTGGGTTGCCTCGAACGTGATCTCCGGCAACGCCGCGTACTACGGCGCGGGCGTGTTCGTCAGCGGGGGCGAACCGGTCGTGACGGGCAACACGATCGTGCGCAACGAGGCGTGGATCGGTGGCGGTGTGCTGACCTACGGCACCGGTACCGTGGCCAACAACGTCATCGCTTTCAACAGCGCGTATATCTACGGTGGTGGAATCGTCGAGTGGGGCGATAGCGGGACCGTGTTCTCGCACAACGACATCTACGGCAATGAGCTCGACGACGTGGTCGCGGCACAGCCCGTGATCGGATCGAACGGCAACTTCTCGCTCGATCCGCTGCTGGTCGACGAGAGGCAGACGCCGGAGGGGTTCCAGCCGCGCTCCAGCTCGCCGCTGATCGACGCGGCGACGCCGACGTGGGCCTCGGCGACCGACCTGCGCGGAATCCCGCGTCCCGTGGACGGTGACGCCGGCGGCGTGGCGCTACCGGACATCGGAGCCCGCGAGAACGAGGGCGTCACGGGCCTGGTGCACGCCGTCGCCCAGTTCGAGTGGGACCTCGGGCGCCAGCAGCCGCCGGACTACAACATCTACCGCGGCGACGTCGCGGTGCTGAAGGCCGGCGGCGACTACACGCAGAGTCCGTCGACCGTCGACGGCGCGCGTGTGTTCTGCGACTACCCCAACGTGCTCGGCGACGCCGACACACCGCATCCGGGCCAGGTCTACTTCTACATTGCCGTGGCCTGGGGGGCGGTCGAGGGAACCCTCGGCTTCGACAGCAACCTCGTCGAGCGGCCGAAGACCCTCAACTGCCTGGACCCCTGAGCGGCTCCGCTCAGTACTGCCGCGAGCGTGTCTTCTGCTTGATCTTCACCTTCTGGGTGTCGGCCTTCTTCTTGCGGATCACCCAGCCGTGTTCTTCGTTGAGTTCGACAGCGCGCTCCAGCAGCGCCTCGAATCGTTCGTCGTCGTGGAGCGCGTCGAGATCTTCGTCGCTCGCGAGTTGGTGTGCGCCGATGCGCCCGGTGTCCACTGCGCGGTCCAGCCAGTTCAACGCCTCGTCGACGTTGCCCTCCATCGCGTACGCACACGCGATGTTGTAGGTCGCGATGTCGGCGCGATAGCCGAGCGCACGCTGGCGTTGGAAGGCATCACGCGCCTCGTCGTGCCGCCGCGAGAAGTGCAGCGCCCAGCCGAGGTTGAACCATCCGCGACCGACCTCGGGCCGCTCGGCGGTGAACTTGCGGAACTCCTCGATGGCCGGCGCCCAGCGGCGGCTGGAGTAGTTCGAATCGGAGCGCCCGAGCCGGAAGCGTTCGAGCGATAGCGTGTCGTGCAGCTTCTCGATCCCGGCGAATCGGCGCTCGTCGCGGATCGAGTCCAGGTCCGAGTCGTTGCGGAAACGCTCTTTGCGTTCGAACCCGGCCAGTACGGATTGCTCGAGTCGATCGAGGGCCGTGCTCGCGTCGCCCTGCAAGGCGTACGCACAGGCCAGGTTGTACAGCGCGCTCTGGTTGCGATCCTCCAGCCCGGCGGCGCGTTCGAGGGCCTCGACGCCGCGGTCGAACTCGCGCAGGCTCAGCAGGTCGCTGCCGACCTCGTACCATTCCCCCGCGTCCTCCGAGCGCTCGTCGAGTAGATCCTCGTAGTGCTCGACGGCCTCCTCGTAACGATCGCGCGCCGGCCAGCGGTCGAACTCGCCGTCCTCGTTCATGCGATCCAGCAATGCGCGGAACTGCGGCGCGCTGCGGATCGGGTCGAGATCGTTGTCCTGCAGCAGGTGCTCGTGGCTGTCGAAGCCCGCCTCGAGCGAGCGCTCGATCAGCTCGATCGCGGCGCGCTCGTGGCCGAGGCGTGCCCGGCCGCACGCCGCGTTGTACAGCGCCGTACCCTCGCGATATCCCATCGCCGCGGCCTTCTCGAACAGGGCCGAGGCTTCCTCCCACTGCTCCTCGCGGTGCAGCTCGGAGGCCCGGTCGAACTCGCTCTCGCCCTCGTGGCTGTGGTCGTCGTGCGCCAGCAGATACTCCGCTCTCGTGGGCTCGGCGCGGATTCCGCCGGCCTGGAGCACGGGCTCCGGCGACGGCTCGGCCTCGTGGACCCGGAGCGCCTCGACGGGCTGCGGAGTCGACTCGCGCGCGACCAGCTTGGCGCTGGCCACCGAGGTCAACAGCAGCGAGGCGGAGACGAGCGCGACCAGAGCGGCGCGCCGCCCGACCCCGCGACGCAGGTCGGGGCTGAGAATCGAACGGACGCGATGCTCGAACGGACCGGACGAGCCGGTGATGGCCAGCGCCGCTGCCGGGGCCGCCGGAAGCTCGCGCGCGATTTCCAGCAGGTGCCTGGCGTAGTTCGACGGTCGCTCGCCGCACGCCAGCACGGCGTCGTCACATGCGCGCTCGCAGTCGCGACGCGTCCAACGCTCCACGATCCACACCATCGGGTGGAACCACCAGACCGCGGCGGCGACGCGGCCGAGCAGCAGGGCTGCGCCGTCGAAGCGACGCAGGTGTGCCAGCTCGTGCAGCAACACCACGCGCAGTCGGTCACGCGACCACGTCCTCGAGCTCTCGGGCAGCATCAGGGTCGGGCGGAGAAAACCCCACAACACCGGGACGTCGATGCGGCGGCTGACGAGAACGCGCGGAACGCGCTGCAGACCGAGTCGGCAGCAACAGGTCAACACGAGCTGCATCATCGCGCGATCGGCGAGCGGTGCTGCCTCGATGGCACGCGTGGTCATGCGCAGCCAGTGGAACGCGAGGCGACCGAGCACGCACAGTGCGCCGAGCCCCCAGAGCAGCGTGGCCCAACCGGCGGCGCCGAGCCCGGGGGGCGCCGGTCCGGAGAACGCCGGAGCGCCGGCGATCTGCAGCGGCTCTTCACCGACGGGACGGTACGGCAGATCCTGGATGGCGCCGTCGCAACGGCAGTCCTCACCTTCGGTCGCGCGCGGCCTCGAGCTGTCGCGCGGCGGCCGAGGGGCTAGCGTCACCTGCTGCCCCGGCGCGGCGCCGGCCTCGGCCCGGACCACGGCCTGCGGCGTCGAGGGCCTCAACAGCGGAAGCTCCCAGACGGGAAGGGCGATCGCGGCGACCGGAAGTACCAGCACCGCGCACAGTCCGAACACCTGCACCAGGTGCCGGGCCGCCGCCGAAGAGCGGCGCAGCAACAAGCTGCCCGCAACGACCAGACACAGGATCAGCGTTACCTTGGCCGTCAGTTCCAGGGTCATCGTCCCTCCCTCCGCGCTTGTCGAATCAGCTTGGAAATCCGTTCCAGTTCTTGCCGTTTCAGCCGTCCACCGCGCTCTTCGAGCAGGGCGGTCACCGCATCCGCCGCCGATCCGTCGAAGAACGTGTTCAACACGTGATCGAGCGCCGACTGGCGCGCGGCGTCACGGTCCAACGTCGGCAGGTAGATGTAGCGGTTGGCCTCGTTGCGATGGGCCAGGTGCCCTTTCGTCTCGAGGATGTTCATCGTGCTGCGGACCGCGGAGTAGCTCGGTGGTGCGGTCATCGCCTCGAGCACGTCGTTCACGGTGGCCTCACCGACGCGATAGACGATGTCCATGATCTCGCGCTCACGGCGGCTCAGCGTGGAGTCCTTCTGCTGTTTTTTTCGCATGTGCTGAATATTTAGCACTAGCTTCGATCGTGGTCAAGAACTTTCTTCGCCCGAATTCCCCGATCGGTAATACGTAGGAGCGCGCGCGGAAGATTCTTTTTTTCTTGCGGAGGGCGGGGCGCGATTCCCCGTATGCTCACGAGCGTCTCGGGGCAACGTAGGGGGGAACGCATGAAGACAACCTGGCTCGCCCGCGCTGCGCTATCGGCCCTGATCTGCGGTCCGGCGATCTTCGCGCAATCCGTCAACATCGATCTCGGCAACATCGACGACTCGCCGCCGAGCTCGCGTTATCGCGCGGCGGGAATGCCCGGCGAGTGGATCAAGCTGGACGCGCTCGACCCCGACGCGGACTATCCGTTGTTCGACCTTGCGGGGGACCCGATCGTCGGCACGGTCGATCAGTTCGGCGGCACCGAGATCCTGGAAGTGCTGCCGACTTCGTTGACGCAGTCCGGCGACCACGTCACGTTCATGCGTGACGCGCTGCTCACGCACAGCGCGATCGAGAACTGCATGTTCTACCGGAATCTCGATCCGGGAAGGTACGAGATCCTGACCTACGCGTGGATGCCGTCCGATCCGACGGTCGACGCCATCGTCCGGATCGATTTCGAGAACTTCTACATGCCGGTGATCGGCGGCGGGCCGTGGACGCTCAACGAGCAGGAGTATCTGCTGACCTACGCGCGTCATTTCATCGACGTGAGCGGCACCGGCTTCCTCGGAGCGCACTCGGGAGTGCCGACCCCGGCGACCGACGACGACTACGCCGTCGGCGCCCCGATGAACGGCATCCAGATTCGCAAACTGGCCGCCGAGGTGCCGCTGTTTCCGCGTCGTGACGAGCTGCACTGGCTGGCCTCGCTCGACGCCGACACGTACGACATCGTGCAGGGCGACCTGGGGCTGCTGCGTAGCACGTTCGGCAAGTACAACGTGGCCACGCAGGCCTGCGTGGCCGAGGACCTGCTGCCGCCGAACAACCTCGCGGACCTCGTCGCACCCTACTCCGCCGATCCGGCGCCCGGCGAGACTCAGTGGTTCGTCGTGCGCGGAGCATCTCCGACCGAGAGCTTCACCTACGACTCCGGCGGCGTGGGACAGGCCGGCAGTCGCGATCTCGAGATCGACTCGGCCGCGGCGAGTTGCCAGTAGCGCGCTGCGGATCGGGCCGTTGCCGGAGACCGGAAAACAGCGGTTTTCTACGGTGTTTTCGGAGTTTCCGTGCCGCACCTCTTCGTGCAGCGATGTCTTGACATCGCGGTCCAATCCCCTGTAGCGTTTGCTCAGGTTCTGTTCCCATTCTCTCTTGAATACGGAGCGTGGGGCGTCCGGGAACTTCGCTCCCGGAGCCTGTCCGGACCCGGCGGTCGGGCCGGATGTCAGAATCTGGTTGGGTCCCTCTCCGGGGATATGTGAGGAGTTCGAGAGTATGGGCAACAGGCTCTATGTCGGCAATCTTCCGTACAGCGCGAACGAAGATCAGATTCGCGATCTGTTCGGGGGGAACGATCGCAACGTCACGGACGTGAAGTTGATCACGGACCGTGAAACGGGACGTCCGCGTGGATTCGGCTTCGTCGAGTTCGGTTCGGATTCCGAGGCCGCGTCGGCAGTCGTCGATCTGAACGGCCACGTGATGGACGGCCGCACGCTGACCGTCAACGAAGCGCGCGAGCGTGGCGGCGGCGGTGGTGGTGGCCGCGGCGGCTTCGGCGGTGGTGGCCGCTACTAAGGCCGCTTTTTCACACGCTGAGCCTGAGAGGCGCCCCTTGCGGGGCGCCTCTTTTGTTTTCAGCGTTGCTCGCTCGACCCCGCCGCCGACCGCGACCAGTCGCGGATGCGGCGGATCTCACGCTCGGGGATCCCCAGCGATTGCAGAAAATCCCGGTGGCCCTGCGGCGACATGCGCTCGAATTCGACGTGCCAGCGCCGCATGTCGTCGTCGTCGAGACCCGTGGCGCGCAGCAACGCCACCCAGCGCTCCTTGTCGAGCGCCCGTGCGCCGCGCAGCTTGGAGCGGTTTCGCAGGAGCCCCACGATCACCCTCTGCTGTTCACGCAGCCGGCAGATCTCGTCGTTGAGCGACTCGAGCCGACCCTCGAGCACCTCGGCAGTGCGACCGCGCGTTCCGTCCAGGATGTTCTTGATCTCGGTCAGCTTCAGCCCGACGTCGCGATAGCCGCAGATCCGCCGCAGGCGCGAGAGGGCGTCCTCGTCGTACTGCCGATAACCGGCGGGCGTCCGCGCGGATGGACGCAGCAGTCCGATCGAGTCGTAGTACAGCAGCGTGCTACGCGACAGCCGGCAACGGCGAGCGAGATCTCCGATCGTGAACATGACTCGCGGTCAGCTCCGGGCCCAGTCGGACCGCGACGACCGACGAATCCGGTCGATGTCCGACTCGGGCACTTTCAACCACTCGAGGAAGCTCTGGTGCGTCTGCGGCCAGCTCTTCTCGAAGGCCGCGTGCCACTCGCGCATCGTGTCCTCGCTGAGCCCGATCTCGCGAAAAAGATCGACCCATTGCTGTTTTTCGAATCCTTCCGCCATTGGTAGTTCTCCTTTCATCGGCCGTCGGGTACCACGCCCGGGCCACTTCCGGAGTCTAGAGTGTGAAGTCATAGACAGGTCAAGCGAGCGGTCGTCTTGACTCCGGCGCCCACCGGGCACCACGTTCCTCCGGGGGCTGCATGGAGGGTGTGATGACTCAGGACGACCGCGATCGGACCCAGATCGGCCATGAGAACGCGGAGACCGAGACGGATCTCTCTGCACTGCTGCAGCGTCTGGACTTCGAACTCGACGAGGCGCGCAGGCGGCTTCAGCGCGATCTGCCGAACCCGCTCCCGGAAACGGAGCCGCCGCGAGAGCGGCCGGGCTCGTAGCGCTATTCGTTGCCTTCCTCATCGCCGCGCAGCAGGCGCAGCACGTCCCACTCGGGGATCGTCTTGAGATAGCTCTTTGCCGGGCGCTTGAAGATCAGGCGGTAGTTGCTGCCCTCGCGCTCGATCCAGATGCACTCCCAACGCTCGGCTCCGACCTCGTTGAGTAGCTTCTCGAGCGCCGCAGACTCGGTTCGCGGTACCGTCTCCACGCGGTATTGCCAGGCCCCGATGTTCTGCAGGTCCTGCCTCAGCCAGTCGTAGACGTCGCCGGGTATCTTCTCGCCGCTGGCCTTGGCCACCTCGTACAGCGACGCGACGACATCCCACAGGCCGGCTTCCGTCGGCTCCTTCGCCGCCTCTTGCGACCAGGCGGGAAACGTCACGATGAGGAAGAAAGCGACCGCCGCAATGCACGCCACTCTGAAACGTCGGCTCATTTTCTCGCCCCGCGGTTGCTCTATACTGACGTTCATCATACAGGAGGCGTGTCGTGTCGGTATCGCTGGTTGTCACGGTCATCGGACCCGATCGACCCGGGCTCGTGGAGTCGATCTCCGAAGCGGTCGCCGCGCACGAGGGCAACTGGCTGGAGAGCCGGATGTCGCGGCTGGCGGGGAAGTTCGCGGGGATCCTGCGCGTGGATGTTGCGGAGCCACGTTCGTCGGACCTGACCTCCGCCCTCCTGGCGCTCGAGTCGCAGGGCCTGAAGACGGTCGTGGAACAGAGCGCCGTGGGCGATGACGTCGCGGCGGCGCGCGGCCTGCGCCTCGAGATCGTGGGCAGCGATCAACCCGGAATCGTGCACGACATCTCCCAGGCGCTGGCGCGGCGGTCGGTCAACGTCGAGGAGCTCGTGACGGAGCGCACCGACGCGCCGATGGCGGGGTCGTCGTTGTTCAAGGCCTGGGCATCGTTGCGCGCGCCTCACGACCTGTCGGTCGACGACCTGCGCGAGGCACTCGAGCAACTGGCGCACGATCTGATGGTCGATGTGACGCTCGACGAGTCCTGATTCGCGGCCGGTCAGCGACCGAAGCCGGCGAGCACCTCGAGACGCAGCCGTGGGGCGGGGTCGTGCACGCGCAGAGTGAGGATACGACCGTCGGGCGCGAGGTCGTAGGTCGGCATGTCGATCACCGGCACGGACATCGGTAAGTCGCGCGCGACGAGAACCGGCGGCCCCGCGCGCAGCTTGGGCCGCGTCTCGATCGGGACAACCATCAGTTGCTTCGGGGTGCGGAAGTAGAGCTGCCTGCCGTCGGCCGACCACCGCGGGTCCTGACCGGCGCTGCCCTCGACCCGGACATCGGCCTCCGCACCACCGAGCGATCGTACGTGGACGCGACCGCCTGACGTGTAGGCCAGGAGGCGACCGTCGGGCGAGAACGCCGGAGAGGTCTCGTGCTGTGGCGTGCTCAGGAGCGGCCGGGGTTCGGTGTCCGGCTTCAGCCGCAGCGTCCAGATGTCCCAGCCCGTTTTGGGACTGAACTCCGAGAACGCCAGCACCTTGCCGTCGGGACGGATCGACCCCGGGATCTGAACGCGGTCCGACCGGGTGAGCCGTTCGGCCAGCCCGTCGCTGTCGACGTCCTTCCAGTACAGGTTGAACGGGCCCGAGCGCTCGGAGCCGAAGACGACGCGCCGGCCGTCGGGCGACCAGATCGGCCACAGGTTGGTGCCGTCGGTCGTCAGCCGCTCGGCGCCGCCGCGCTGCAGGTCGTGGATCCAGACGTGCAACGCGTCCGTGCCGTCCGTGATCGCCAGACGGCTGCCGTCGGGCGAGAGCCGCGGCGTGAGCGCGACGCCGACATCCGCCGTTTCCGGTTCGAAACGACCGTTCTCGTCCAGCCAGTACAGGCCACGGGTCGCGTTGAACGCGTCCCAGGTTGCGTAGACCAGGGTGCCGCTGTCGGCGACGGCGTAGTGCGCCGCCCCGGTCAGGGGATCGGTCATCAACCCCCGGAGAATGGCTTCGGGCGGGCCGGTCGGCTCGAGCCGATCCGGGTCGAACGGGATCGCGAGCAGGGTGCCCCAGCGGGCGAACAGCAACCGGCCATCGCGCAGGTAGCGCGGTGCGGACCCGCCCCGGACCAGCGTGCGGCGCTCGCCGGTCTCCGTATCCAGCAGTTCCACGTCGGAGTCGTTGATGCTGCCACCACGCCACACGGTGAAGACGACATGCCGGTTGTCCGGGAGCAGATGGGGCCACAGGTGGGCGCGCTCACCGGCCCCGAAATCAACCTGGGTCAGTTGGGTTACCTTCCCGCCGGGGACCAGCCGAAACAGCGCATCGGTCGAAAAATCCCTGAAAATCAGCGTCCCGTTCGGCGCCCAGCAGGCGCTGGCGGAGTCGACCACGCCCCGACCCAGGTTGATTTCGACGGCGGTGCCACCCTCGGCCGGAATGCGACGGAAGGCGCCCGACGAGTACCCGATCGAGCGTCCATCGGGCGAGAAGAACGGGGCGTAGCCGCCCAGCGTGCCGTCGACGGGGTCGCTCTCGTCCCGATCCAGGTAGCGCGAGTAGAGCGGCGACTTACCGTCGAGCGAGGCCGCGTAGACGATACGATCGCCGGCAGGCGAGATGGCAAACGAGCGGAACCAGGTCAGCGCGGGCGCGTGCTCGCCGGGGATCGAGATCGTCGACACGACGGGCTCCGCGCCGCCGGGAGAGCCGCTTCGACTCCCGACGAGCCACAGGGCGAGCAGCAGCCCGGCGACGGCCAGCACGAGCACCGCGACAAAAGCGGTCGGCCCGAAACGGCGCCGGCTGCCCTCGCCGAGGGGTCCGGGCATCGCAGACCGACCCCGCATCGACTGCATCACCGCGGTGTGGGACACGGCGGCGACCAACCGGTAGCCACCGTTCTCCGTCCGCTGGATGTAGCGCGGCGATTGCGCCTCGTCGTCGAACGTCCGACGCAGCTGGGCGATCGCGCGGGCGATGATCTGCTTTCCCGCAGCACCATCCTTGCCGGCATGATCGAGCAACTCGCGCAGCGGCACCGCGCGACCGGGCTTGTCGAGCAGACACGTCAGCACTTCCATCGCCAGCGGTTCGAGCTCTCGCTCGCCACCGGGTCCGATGATGCGGTTCAGCTCGGGGTCCCAGCGGTATGCGCCGATGCGAACCGCCGAGAGCAATCGCTTTCCAGTGCCTTGGCCCTCTTTCATGAGGAACGCATTCTAGCCTGAGTGATAATGAACGCGTACGCATCGCCGCAGTTTGTTCGCGGTGTGAGAATTCTGGAGAGCCACCATGCCGAGTTTCACGCCCCGCGATCCGGAGTTCGTTTCACGCGTTCGCGATTCGTTTCAGCGGCAAACCGTCATGCACACGATCGGCGCCCAGCTGACGCATGTGGGACCGGGCGAGATCGACATCGAGCTGCCCTTCCGCGACGACCTGACGCAGCAGCACGGGTTTCTGCACGCGGGCATCGTCGCCACGGTGCTGGACAGCGCCTGCGGCTATGCGGCGTTTTCGCTGATGCCGGCCGAAGCCGGGGTGCTGGCCATCGAATTCAAGGTCAATCTGATGTCCCCCGCCGTCGGCCCGACGCTGACCGCGCGCGGGCGGGTCGAGCGCGCGGGCCGGACGATCTCCGTTTGTACCGGCGAGGCGCTCGTCCGCGACGGAGACGCAACCAAGGTGGTGGCCCGCATGCAGGGCACGATCATGACGGTCCTCGACCGCCACGGGGTCAACGGATGAGACGCCGGTAGGTCGAGGGATCCGCGTAGAGCAGTTGCAGGTCGCCGCGCGAGACGACACGACCCGTGATCTCGACCGGTTCCGCGACGAGCCCCAGAACTTCGCGATTGACGGAGTCTCCGCCCGCCGAGACGAGCAGGTAGTACGTCGCACGCCCGGCAGCGTCGCGGACGAGAAACACCGGTGGAATGCCCCCGCTGATGCAACGGGTCGCACAACTGCGATGCGTCTTGGAATCCCCGGGCTTCATCACACCCAGGAAGCACTTGCTGTCGACGATCTCGCCGGTCAGAGTCCGCTGCCCGAGGGCGACGTCGGGGGCGTCGGCTTGGACGGCCGTCGCTTCGGCCTCCGCGCCGTCGAGACGCGTGACGGAACCGGCCACGACCTCGATCATCGTCCGCTGGTCGCGATACACCAGCGACCCACGCAGACGGACCTCCCGTCCGTCGAGCCCCTCGACCAGCGAGCTCGCGCCGTGCTTGCCGACGGCGACCAGCAGGTAGTGGGAGCTCGGAGTCACGTCCCCGTTCGGCCCCGGACGCGGCACGCGAAGCATCGGATACGGCTTCTCGATGACGAACCCGCTGAACTCGCGGATGACGCCGAACTCGAACGTCGAGGCGGCGAAGCGGCGCTGAGCGTTGACCAGCAACAGCGCGAGCACGGCCGCCGCCAGAAACACGAGGACGACCGTCCGCCGCGTCCTTGCGGCGATGCCGCCCGGCGCTCGGTCGACGTAGCCGACGTAGAACTCGTCGCGCATGGCTACGTGCCCTCCGGCGTGGCGATGCGTGCCGGCT
Source organism: bacterium (assembly GCA_024226515.1). Classification (GTDB taxonomy): domain Bacteria; phylum Acidobacteriota; class Polarisedimenticolia; order Polarisedimenticolales; family Polarisedimenticolaceae; genus JAAELQ01. The sequence continues at coordinate 98,097 of JAAELQ010000263.1, read as the reverse complement.
CGACGAGCGTCCCCGGCGGATTCGGCGTCGGGTGCACCCAGGCTCGACCCTCCGCGACGCGGACGCGAAACGTCGGGATCTTCTCGGTGAAGGGCGGCGGGGAGGCTCCGGTCTCGGGGACGTACTGGAAGCCGTGCCACGGACAGGTGATGAACCCGTCCACGACGCAGCCCTCCCCGAGCGGACCGTTCTGGTGCTGGCACACACTGGACACGGCAGACAGCTTTCCGTCGTACCTGAACACCGCCACTCGCTCGCCGCCGAGACTGATCACGCGCGCGCGGTTGTCCGGTATCTCATCGACGAGACCGGCGTCGACGAAACCGTCCTCCCGCGGCGATCCGCCCTCAGCGTCGCCGGCTCTCTCGCGAAAACCGGCCACGAGATGCAACCCCAGCACCCACGTGACGCCGACGCAGAGAACCGCGGCCAGCCACAGGCTGGTCTCGGCCTGCAGCACGCCGAGTCCGACGTGCAACACGAGGGCGCCGTAGGCCACGTAGACCAGCATGTGCAGCGCCTTCCACGTCGGCGCCGTCAGGTTAGCCAGCCAGAAGTCGTGGCTTGTCGCCGCCATCAGGAACAGGACGCACAGCGCCGCCAGCCCGAGCACCTGGAACGGAAAATGAGTCAGGCTGAAGTAGTTCGGATTGCTCGTCAGCACACTGACCAGCGGATTGACGTCACCCAGCGCGTGGAACTGGAACAATGCGAAACCGCCGTGCACCGTCCCCACCAGGAAGGTCGCGACCCCGAGATGCCTCCTGTTGTAGAGCAACGGAAGGAAACGCGAGTCCAGGCGGCACAACGACCCGATCGAGAGAACGACGTGCAGCATCAAGAACGCCAGCGTGCCGAAGCCGCGGATGATCAGTGTCTCCGCGCTGGCCAGGGGGCGCACGATGAAACCGAGGCCCACGAACAGCACGAGGTAAGTGACGCAGCCTCCGACGATCGTCAGATCGTAGATCTTCTTCTGCCGGTTCCAGCCGACGGCCTGGTAGTTGAGTCCCACTCCTAGGACTCTCGCCCGGCGGAGAACAGGGCGGCGGGGACGTGCGCAACGATCTCATGGTGCGCGAGGCTGTACAGAACCAGGCTACCTTCCCCGCCCGCGGGCAACACGACCGTCGACGGCCTCGCTCCCTCGAGCGCACCCAGTAGTCGCACGTCCTGCGGCAGTGAGGCGCCCTCGATCGTCGACGATGCGTAATACAGCAACAGGTCGGGCAGCGTCAGATCGGCCGTCGCCTCGATCCGCACGGTCAACCGCTCCCCCTCGGCGCTCCAGGTCGTGCGCAGCGGCAGATCACCCCACAGCCCCTCGGCGGCGTGTTGCGACTTCGCGACCGGCACGACGGGCCCGGCGTCCATGCGCGGAACCGGGCGCCGCGCGAGCAAGCCCGCGATCAGCAGCGGCGCGACGATGACCCCGACGGTCACGACCATCACTCGGTGACGCGTTCGCAAAGAGCGGATCATGTGTGGTGCCGGGCTGCCGCTGCGCGATGCGCGTTACATTCCTCCGGCGGGGGCGATGCGACCATGACGCGTCGCAGCAGCAACGGCCACAGCGCCACGACGCCGGGCAGGACGATCAGGCGGAAGCCCCACGTGCCCTTGCGCGCCACGGGATCGATCCGGTGGACCCCTCGAATCACGAACGGAACCGCGAACAGGATACCGACCGCGACGTAGATGCCGAAGATCGAGACGATAGCGCCGGCCAGGGTCTCGTTCATTTCAGACCGGCTCTGCGTCCGTCATGATCTCCTCCGTCGTTCACCGGAACGGCGCCCGCGAAGGCGACCCCCGACAGGTAGGCCATGTCGCGGCTCCACGTGGTCAGGTCGCGGTGGCCGAACTGGTTCAGCTGGGTGTGACCGCAAGCGCGGGCGAGCGTGGCCATCAGGTGCACGCTGGCACGAAAGAAACGTTCGAGACGGCGGGCCGCCTGCTCGACGAGCAATCGTGCACGCAGGCTCTCCTTCTGCGTCGCGATTCCGACGGGGCAGTTGTTCGTGTGGCAGGCGCGCATGCCCAGGCAGCCGATCGCCTGCAGCGCCGAGTTGGAAACGGCGACCCCGTCGGCGCCGAGAGCCAGCGCCTTGACGAAGTCGGACGGCGTGCGCAATCCACCGGTGATGAACAGCGTCACGTCCTTGCGGTCGGCGCGGTCCAGATGACGCCGCGCGCGGGCCAACGCGGGAATCGTCGGCACCGAGATGTTGTCCTTGAAGATGTTCGGCGCAGCGCCGGTTCCCCCACCGCGGCCGTCGAGAATGATGTAGTCGACGCCGATGCGCAGGGCCGCGTCGATGTCGTCCTCGATGTGCTGCGCGGACAGCTTGTAGCCGATCGGGATGCCGCCGGTGTGCTCTCGCACCTCGGTGGCAAAGTCGCGATAGTCGTCCTCGCAGTCCCAATCCGGAAAACGCGGCGGCGAGATGGCGGACTGACCTTCCTTCAAACCTCGTACCGCGGCGATCTTGCCGCGGACCTTATGGCCCGGAAGATGACCGCCGGTGCCTGTCTTGGCGCCCTGGCCGCCCTTGAAGTGGAACGCCTGAACCTGCTGCAGCTTGTCCATCGAGAAGCCGAATCGGGCGGATGCCAGTTCGTAGAAATAGCGCGAGTTCTCCGCCTGCTCCTCGGGCAGCATCCCACCCTCCCCGGAACAGATCGCGGTCCCCGCGAGCTCGGCCCCGCGCGAGAGCGCGACCTTAGCCTCCTCGGACAGGGCGCCGAAACTCATGTCGGAGACGATCAGCGGGATGTCGAGCTTCAGCGGGCGCTTCGCGTTCGGACCGACGACCAGCTCCGTGCCGATCTCGGCCTCGTCGAGCTGCGGCAGGCGCGCCAGCTGGGCGGTCAGGACCTGGATGTCATCCCAGCACGGCAGCGTGGTCGCCGGGACGCCCATCGCCGATACCGGGCCGTGCGCTCCGCTCTTCTCGAGGCCGTGCTCGGCGAGCTCCTGGATCAGCTTGACGTGGGGCTCGAGCGGAGTGCCGTGCACGTCGGCGTAGGCTCCCTGATAGGCGCCGCGATCGTACGGCTGCGGGTTGGCCTTCTCCCACTCCGCGACCTCGTCCTCGTCGACCCACACCGCGCCGTTCTCGACGAAAGACGTGAACTTGGGCAGGCGTTCGGCGTTGTTGTACTCGCTGATGCCGGTCTTGTAGCGATAGTCCCAGAAGTGCACGCCGCAGATCAGGTTCTCTCCGTCGACGTGGCCATCCGAGAGCAGGGCGCCGCGGTGCAGGCAACGACCATAAAGTACGGACGCGTTCTCTTCGTCCGGCCAGCGGATCACCACGAGATCCACGTTGGCGACCAGCGCATGCGCCGGAGCCAGCGGAGCGAGCTCGGACCATTCCGCTACCTTCACCTTGTTCATCGGATGCACCCTCCCAGGGCCGTGATTTAACCTGGTGCCCGCGGAGAGAACAAGGTCCTTGGTGGCTTTGTTCCCCGCACCGGCGGAAAGTCCTTGACCGATTTCGAGCCCAACCGTTAGCCTTGGGCTCATTTGATCGAGGTGGAGTGACTCATGCGTGCGACTCTCGTCCGGGTTCTACTGTCGCTGGCGATCTTCGTGGTGGCGTTTTCGCCGGCGCTGGCCTCCGGTCGCGGGTATCTGTTCGGCGGCAACAAGACGATGGACGACGAGATCGTCGCCGATGGCCACAGCGAGTTCGGTGCGATGCTCTCGATCGGGCAATCGCACTGGCCGGTGATGATCGCGATCGATTTGCTCTGGTCTTCCGGCGACTCGGACGGCTTCCTCGCGAACAACCCGACCCTGTTCTCGGTCGACGCGGAGAGTCAGGAGTTCAACGTTGGTTTTCGGAAGTTCTGGGGCGATCGATGGCAACCTTATGTGGGCGCCGGGGCCGCCATGATCAAGGTGTCGGCGGACATCCAGCCAGCGGATTCGAGTTTCGCCCTCTCGACCGACAACAACCTGATGCGTCGCGGTGTCACCCCGATCTCCGACAGTGATACGGGACTGGGACTCTTCGCAAACGCCGGACTATCGGTTCGACTGGGAAGACGTTTCCATCTCGGCGTGGATGCTCGGTACACCGCCGCGAGTACGGAGGCATTCGAGATCTTCGGACTCAGCGGTTGGGATGCGGGCGGCACGCACTTCGGCCTGGTCGCCGGGTTCAGCTGGTAGGTACCTGGTCCGCCCCACTGGAGGCCTCTTGCAGCAGGCGCCAACACGTCCGGACGTGTTCCATCGTCGCGCGAGGGTTGCCGAACACCGCACGCAACGTCAAACGGCCCGACAGCGCGGTGTGCGAGATATAGACGCGACCGTCGCGATTGACTCGTCCCATGATCCGCTCATTGTGCTCGTCCAGCTCCGCCGGAGCGAGGCCCGTTGGGCGGTGGCGAAAGCAGACCAGGCCGAAGTCCACGGGCGCCAGCCGTTCCCAGTCGTCCGCGGCGTCGACCCACGAGGCGAATTCGCGCGCCATCCGGCAGTGCTCGCGCAGACGGGCCACGATGCCGTCGACCCCGAAGTAACGGATCTGCATCCACAGCTTCAGTGCGCGAAACCTCCGGCCCAGTTGCACGCCGTACTCGTTGAAGTTGCGTACGTCCTCGGAGACGTCGGTGCGTAGGTATTCCGGGACCAGGCTGAACGCATTGCGAAAGTGACTCGCATCGCGAAACAGCAGTAGCGAGGCGTCGAACGGCGTGAACATCCACTTGTGTGGGTTGACGACGATCGAGTCGGCGTGTTCCCAGCCGTCGAAATGCGATCGCTTCTCGGGGATTAGCGCCGCCGCGCCGGCGTACGCGGCGTCGAGGTGCAGCCACAGTCGCTCCCGCTCGCAGATCCGCGCCAGCTCGGCCGCCGGGTCGACAGCGGCCGACGACGTCGTCCCCAGCGTGCCGACGACGCAGAACGGTTGCAGCCCGGCCTCTCGGTCCTCTGCGATCGCCTCCTCGAGAGCGTCGGGGCGCATGCGGTAGCGGTCGTCGACGTCGATGTGTCTGACCCCGTCGCGCCCGATGCCGGCTACGATCGCCGCCTTCTCGATCGACATGTGAGCTTCCGCCGAGACGTAGATTCGCAACGGCTTTACGTCGGCGCGTCCGGCGAGGCCGCGCTGGTTCGAATCAAGACCGGGTATCGCGTGACGCGCGGCGACGATGCACAGCATCGATGAAATCGACGCCGTGTCGGTGAACATGCCGTCGTAGTCGTCCGGAAGCCCCAGCATCTGGCGCATCCAGTCCACGACCAGCTGCTCGACCTCGGTCGACGCCGGAGCGTTGCGCCAGAACATCACGTTGGAGTTCAGGCCCGCCGCCAGCCATTCGCCGAGGATTCCGGGGCCGGAAGCCACGCTGGGGAAGTAAGCCATGAATCCGGGGTGCTGCCAGTGAGTGATGTTGGGCTCGATCAGCGTTCGGTAGTCGCTCAGGATATCGTCCAGAGGCTCGGGTGCTGCCGGAGGGGCCGACGACATCGCAGCGCGTGTCTCGCCCGGTTCGATACGGGGCAGAACCGGGTACGATTCGAGACGCTCCAGGTAGTCTGCGACATGATCGGCCACCGTGTGTGCCGCATCGCGAAACTCGTCGTTCCCCATGTCCGTCAGATCGTGTTGCGCCGACGTGGTGCGTTTCTCGTCGCTCATTTCACTCCTTTCCACCGTCCAGCAGGCCGTCGATCGACTCTCGACCGTGGCGCACGGCGCGGACGATGGCGGCGCGTTGCCCGGGTTCGACCTCGTGCGGGCAGAAGAAGTCCCAGACGATCTCGCCCTCCGGTGTCACCTCGAACGCCCTCCCGCCGTCCGAGTCCGCGATCAGCGTGGTGCCTCCGGGAAGCCGCTGCGCCGATCCCTTGCTCGCGGTGTAGAACGCCTCCGCCGGCGTCGCTCTGTACTCCCACACCACCGATCGGGTCAGCGGATTGAGCTCGACAACACGCGACCAGCCACGGCCGAGCCCGTTGTCGAAGATCAAGATGTTGCCGTTCGCCAACACCTGCGCGTCGTGCGGGCCCGACAGCTCCCCGCTGCCCCAGGCCCACACCGCCTCGCGCCGAACTGCGTCGATCATGGCGACCGCGTTCTGGTGGCGCATGCATACCAGCACGTTGTTGCCGGAGTAGAGCGAATGTGTCCTGGCCAGATCGGGACGACGCATCGACTCCACGGAGTTGGCGTGGAACATGTCCAGCCAGGGACGGACGCCGAGATCGTTCGGTCCGCCGCGCGAAAGCGACAGGACGTCGGGACGACTTCCCAGCGCCTCGAGTAGCGAGATCTCATCGACGATATTGCCCTGCTCATCCAGCCTCGTGACGTGGTCGTCACGCACGTCCAGTTGCGGGTGGATTCGCGGCAATCGCTTGCGCTTGAACGTGAGAACCAGCAGGTCGCCTGCGGGAGTCAGCTCGACGTCGTGGTGCGCGGTGATCCGTCGCTTCCATCGCACACGACCCTCCCACGTCATGCGCATCACGTAGCGCGCTCCATCGGGGACCCGAAGTCCGTCCACGCCTTCGGCGTCGACACCAATGGCGAGCAGGTCTCCGTCGGGCAGCAACTCCGCCCGGGCCCAGCGTGCGGCGTCGGGGTCCGACCAACTGCGCACAACCTCGCCGTATTCGTCGATCAGGTCCGCGCGGGCCAGCATCTGCATCGTGTACAGCGTGTAGCCGGGCGACGAGCGTGCGGGATCACGATGCACCAGGCCCGTGCCCTCGTCACCGATCCGCGACTGTCCGACGTATGGCAGGCTGCGCAGCCGTTCCAGATCCGTCGCTACCGGCGCGGGCTCCGGGTCCGCACTGCACGCCGCGGCGAGCAACGCCAGCAACAGGGCCGCCATGCCACAGGATCGCTCCATCGGAGAGGAGTCTATCCCCGACCCAAGAACAAAGCACGACACCAGCAAACAACCACCCGACCCAGATTGACGCTCTGACACTCGATGGCGCACCGCGCTCCCAGGTGGAGAAGGAGCGATCCTGGGCAGATCGCATCGTTTTCCGCGCACGCGAGCTTCCGGCGCCGTGTCATGCGGCGGGAATAGGATGTTTGGCGAATTCGGGGGCGGGGGATGCGATGCCTGGGACTTAGAGGAGTTCCCGTTTCTTGCGTTCGACCATGCTGCCGAAGTCGGCGATTCCGGAGAGCATCACCGAGTCGATGACCCCGTCGGGCTTGATGAAGAGGATGGTGGGCGTAGACGTGATCTGGTACAGGCCCATGATCCTGTGCTGCTGGTCCACGAGCGTCGGGAAAACGAATTCGTTGACCTCGCAGAACTCCTTGGTACGCGACTTGGCGGAGGCGTTGTCGACGTGCGCCGAAGAGTAGACGTTGATTCCGTCGGGGTTGGCCTTGAGCCAGGCGTTGATCTCGGGAAGAGACTCGCGGCAGTGGGGACAATCGACGGACCAGAAGATCAGCACGTTCAACTTGTCCTGATCGAGGACCGAGTGCCAGCGGCGCTCGACCATGGTGTCGACCTGCGGCGCGGTGAAGTCGGGACAGCGCTGCCCGACGAGCTCCTGGACGGGGTACCAGCGCGGGAGATAGCCGTGGTTGCCGATCTTGCCGGTCGTGGCGACGCGTCGAATCGCCCCATCGAGGTTCAGCTTGTACTCGATCTCCTGAACGAGACTGCTGCCGTTGGCCAGCTGCAGCTTCCCCTCGCCGTCGACGATCGCGACGAACGGAACGCTGCGTACGAGGAGCTTCTGTCCCAGCTGGAATCCGACGTCGTTGAGAACCGGGATCTTCAGATCGAGCGCCTTCGAGCGATCCTGCGCGGCCTGAAGCGCACCCTCGCCGTTGGGAAAGACCAACCCGAACGTAGCGAGCTTGTCCGAGCCGACCGAGTCGACGACGTCGATGACCTGCTGCAGGAACTCCTCGGCTCGCGGATTGCCCGGGATCCAGTACACGAACAGGACGGGACGCTTGCCGAGGTGCTCGTCGAGATCGACCAGCTCGGTCGCGGAGCCCGGATTCAAGTTGGTCATCTTCATCGACGGGAACGGTCCGCCGAACTCGAGAGGCTCCACGTTTCTCGTCGGCGCCGCGGGATGACGCACGGTGTGACCCTTGTCGCTCTTGGTCGACGAAGAGGCCTCGCCACCCTTCTCCGCCGAACGCTGGGCGTCCGCCGGACTGCAGCCTGGCCCCGTCAGAACGACGACGGCGGCGAAACAAACACAAGCGAGCCTGAATCGATTGAACGAGTGCATCTGGACCCTCACGTCAGGGCGTCAATATAGAGCCTGCCGGGAATGTGTTCATTATACGGTAGGCCTCCGGGCCCGCGCCGGTCCACCGGGGTACCGAGGACCGCGTTTTCAGGGGTCTCTCAGGTCATCCGGTCGATCCACGTCCCAGGCCCCTTCGGGCCAGTCCACCCGGGTCAGGAGCGCGCCGGGCCGCTGTAGCAGGGCCTTGGCCCCGGAGTCACCGGTCAACCGGCCCAGCCGATCGAACAGGGATCGTTCGAACAGGGCCGGTGGACCGATCGTCTGCGCGTACTCGCACCCCACCACCGCCGATCGCGACCCATCGAACGCCCGGCAGACCCGCCGGATGACGTAGGAGTCGAGGGCCGGCTGATCGCAAGGCGCGAGAACCACCGCCTCCGCATCCGACACCTCGCTCTCGAGGACGCGGATCGCCGCACGTATCGACGACGCCATTCCGCTCGCCCATTCGGGGTTCTCCACCACGCGCACCGGCAGCCCCGAGAGTTCGGGCCGCATCTCTGCGGCGCGGAACCCGAGGACGACAACCACGGGGCGACATCCGCCCCGCACGCAGGCGTCCGCCGCGTTGCGCAACAGGGTACTGCCTCGGTGCCGCAGCAGTTGTTTGGGGCGGCCCAGACGCGACGAGTCTCCGGCCGCCAGAACGACGCCGGCGATCATTCGGGCCAATCGTGCAACGGCCCGCCCCGGTCGCGCAGCGAACCACCTCGGCGGCCCGAGAGGACGGCGACGATCTCGGACAGGATCGAAAGGGCGATCTCCTCCGGCGTCTCGGAGCCGATGTCGAGACCGACCGGGCCGAAGATCTTGCTCTCATGCTCTGGAGCCATGCGCACTCCGCGCCGATCGAGCTCCTGCATCAGATTCTCGCGCCGCTGCTTCGGGCCGATGACGCCGACGTAGGGCGCCGGGGTCGAGTGGAGAAACGAGAGCAGGGTCGCGTCGTTGAGGAAATGGTGCGTCATGACGACCATCGGAGTCCGGTCGTCGATCGACACTCCCGCCGCCGAGAGCTCATCGAAGTCCACGCAGCGCACCGCCGCCGCCTCGGGAAACCGCTCGGGCGAGGCAAACACGGGCCGGTGGTCGAAAACGGTCACCTCCCAGCCCAGCTCTCCCGCAATGCGCACCAGCGGTTGCGCATCCGAACCGGCGCCGAAGACGGCCAATCGCATCGGGGGCGGAAGATGCTCGATCAGCACGTCCGACCACGTTCCCGCGGACTCGTAGCGCTTCACCGCGGACCGCCCGTCTCGCAGCGCACGCTCCAGGTCGCCTCGCAACCCGTCGAGCGCGGCGGCGGGTCCGGACGGAGCCTCGCCGCAATCCGCGAGCACCTCGCGATCGCCGACCGACAAGCCGGCACCCTCGGTGCCGAACACGGTCGCCAGCGCCAGCGACTCGCGTCGACGACGCCCCGCGAGGATCCGCTCGAGGTAGTCGGGCAACGCTCCCGGCCCGAGGCGCTCGAGCAACACTCGCACCTCGCCGTTGCACCCGAGCCCGAGACCCCAGACGATGTCGTCCGGAGAGCGCATGTCGTAGACGACCGTCTCCGCGCGCCCGGAGCGCAGCACGCCCTGCGCCCGCTCGGCCAGATCGCTCTCGAGGCACCCACCGCTGATGAAGCCGACCGGCGGTCCTTCACTCGGAAAGAGCATGCGCGCGCCCGGGCGGCGGTACGCCGATCCGGCGACCTGAACGATCGTCGCCAGCGCGGCCGGCTCACCGCGCCGGACAACGGACTCGCAGGCCTCCAGAACTCGCGCCAGCCCCTGCACCCCTACTTCGAGGTGTCGAGATAGCGCATCAGCTCCCCGCCCGTGCCGAGCAGCAACGTCGTCTCCTCGTCGAGCGTGCTGCCGATGACCTCCATGCTCTTCAGGAAGCGATAGAACTCGGGGTCGCTGTTGTAGGCTTTGGCATAGATCTCGGCCGCCTCCGCATCGGCGTCGCCCTTGATCTTCTGCGCCTCGCGGTACGCCTCCGAGCGGATCCGTTTCAGCTCTCGCTCGCGCTCACCGTTGATGCGCGCCGCCTCACCGGCGCCCTCGGAACGGAAACGCTCCGAGATCCGGTTGCGCTCCGAGATCATCCGCGCATACACCTCTTCGCGGACCTCGGTCACGTACATGAGGCGCTTGAAGCGGAAGTCGAGGATCTCGATCCCCCACTGCCGAACACGCGCCTTGGCGTTCTCCAACACCTCGACGGTCAGCGCGTCGCGGCCGGACTCGATGGCCTCGGTCGGCGTCTCGCTCTCGTCCTCGCTGACGGAGAACTCCCGATTCGAGCTGCGCACCACCTCGATCAGGTTGTAGCGCGCGATCGTGTTGCGCGTCTCGCCGTCGAGGGCGTCATCCAGCTTGGACTGCGCCTCGCGTTCGGAACCCTGCAGGTTCTCGAGAAACTGCAACGGGTCCACGATGCGCCAGCGCGCGTACGTATCGACGAAGATGAAACGCTTGTCCTTGGTGGGCAACTGGTTCGGGTCGCCGTCCCAGGCCAGAAAGCGCTTGTCGAAATAGCGGGCCTTCTGCACGAACGGGACCTTGACCTTCAGTCCCGGCTCCGTCTTCGGCTCGCCCACGGGTCGTCCGAACTGCGTGATCACGACCTGCTGTGTCTCGTCGACGACGTAAACCGCACCGCCGGCAGTGACGAGAACCGCCAGCACGATCAGGACCGCAACGATGATGGCGATCTGTTTCATTTCTGCACCGCCTTGTCCAGCGAAAGCAGGGGTATGAGCCCCTTCAAATCGTCGTCGATCACGATCTTGCGCTTGATGCGCGGCATGACGCCCTGCATCGTCTCGAGATAGATCCGGCGCCGCGTGACCTCGGGAGCGCGCTGATAGGCCTGACGCACGGCCGTGAACAACGCGGCGTCACCCCTCGCGCGGTTGACGCGATCGGTGGCGTAACCCTCCGCCTCCTGGATGATCTGCTGCGCCTCACCTGCCGCGCGCGGAACGACCTTGTTGAACTCCGAGCGAGCCTCGTTGATCATCCGCTCTTTTTCCTGTTGCGCCTGGTTGACCTCGTTGAACGAGGGCTTGACCTTGTCCGGCGGGTTGACGTCTTGCAGGACGATCTGGTCGATCTTGATCCCGGTGTCGTACTGCTTGCACAGTACCTGCAACCGGTTCTCGACCTCGCTGGCGATCTCCTGACGTCCGATCGTCAGCACCTCGGTGACGCTGCGGTCGCCGACCACGTCGCGCATGACGGCCTCGTTCATGTCGCGAAACGTCTCGGTGACACGGTCGACCTTGAACAGGAACTTGTACGGATCCTCGATCCGGTACTGCGTGATCCACTCGACCTCGGCAACGTTCAGATCGCCGGTCAGCATCAGGGACTCGCCCTCGAAGCTGGCTGTCGAGTAGCGGGTCCTGGTGCCGGGAACCTCGGTGCGAAAACCGAACTCCAGCTTGAGCTGGCGCTGAACGGGGACCTTGATCTTGGTCTGGATCGGGGCGGGCAGCTTGAAGCGCAGCCCGGGCTTGGCCTCGGACGTGAACTTGCCGAAGGTCAAAACGACTGCCACCTCCTCGGGCTCGACCTGGAAGACCATCGTCGAACCGAAGGCGAGCACCAGAACGACCAGAACGCCCATGGCGATGGAACGCATCGGGATCTTCGGTGGTCGGAACTGCTGAGTCGGAATACCGCGGATGTCGCTCATAGCGGATCCTTTCCATTTGGGGGGCGCCGCGGAGAATGGCGCGAAATCCGGCAACAAAGACGGCAGGAGTGTATCGAGTGGCCGGAAACCGGACAAGGCGGGCCATCCTGGCGTCCAGAAAACCCGGACCCTATAGTTTGGACATGGAAACCAGCGGTTTCCTCAGTGTTGTTGTGTCTGTCGGCTCCTGTCGGACCGGAAGGGCGATCCTTGCGATCGGTCTGGTCGCGATGCTGGTCGGCTGTGCTTCCCGAGGCCGGGCGCCGCAGTCACCCGTCAGCATCCCGGCGCAGCCCACGGACGAGGGAAAACCGAGCGCACGCTCGTCCCCGGAGGGAGTGCACCACGTGGTGCAACGCGGCCAGACATTGTGGCGCATCGCGCACACCTACGGCGTCGGGCTCGACGCGCTGGCGCGGGTCAACGGCATCACCGACCCGACCCGACTCGAGGTGGGCCGGCGTCTGTTCATCCCCGGAGCCACCACCGTGCGCGAAGTCCCGTTGGCCGCTCCGGCCGGCGTCGCGGCACGGCTCACCTGGCCCGTCCGGGGAGGAGCCCTGATGTCGCGCTTCGGCGTCCCGCGCGGCGGGAACCGTCGCCACACGGGGATCGACATCGACGGTGAGACCGGCGATCCGGTGCTCGCAGCGCACGACGGACGCGTGGTCTACAGCGGCTCGAGCGGCGACTACGGCAAGACCGTGATCGTGGAGCACAAAGCCGAGCTGCGGACACTCTACGCACACAACGCCGTCCTGCTGGTTCGCGAGGGCGAGCGCGTGAAACGCGGGCAACACATCGCCCGCGTCGGCCGCACGGGCAACGCTTCCGGCGATCACTGCCATTTCGAGGTGCGGCGCAAGAACGTGCCGGTCGATCCGATGCCCTACTTCGCGCGCAATGATGAGGCGACACAATGAAGATCGAGGTCCGCTGCCCAGCCTGCCAGAAGGGTTACCTCGTCGAGGAACAGACCCTGGTCGGCGGCGAGCTGTTCTGTCCGGGCTGCTCGAGCCGCATCGACGTCCTGGCGTCGGTCCCGCAGGAGCCCGAGCCGGTCGTCGAGGGGACGGGGCCCGGGATCGGCGACGAGGTGGCGGAGGTGGTCTGCCCGCGTTGCAAGCTGCACTTCGCGCCGCGCAACGCCGCGACTCGGCCCCGGCTGGCGAGCGAAGCGCGGCCGACGGTGCTGGTCGTCGAGGACATGAGCTACTTCCAGCAGATCGCGGTCGATGCGCTGTCCGAGCTGTACGAGGTGCGTACCGCATCGACCGTCGCCGAGGCCCACGAACAACTCATCCACGGCGACATCGACGTGCTGTTGCTCGATCTCACGCTCGACGGCGGCGACCACGGATTCGATCTTCTGCGTAGCTTCGCGGTCAAGCCTTGTCCTATACTGATCTTCACGGCCAAGGACGAATCCGAGATGTACGGGGATTCGTGGGAGGAGTTGCAGGAGCTCGGCGCCGACGACATCGTGATGAAATCGATGAACGTCGACGAAGTGCTGCTGCGCAAGGTCGACGCGGTCCTCGGCCGCGACCCGGAGCAGGAGAACCTGGTTTCGAACACCGTGATCTCTCGTGAATGACCTGACCTCGCTTACCCTGTGGATCCTCATCGGATTCGTCGTCGTTTTCCTGCTCGCTATTTCCCTTATCCTCCGGCGTATCGCCAGTCTGACCCCGCCAGAGACCGATTCGAGCCTGCTGCTGCTGCAGCAACAGATCGATGCGCTGCGCGATCAGGTGCGCTCCAGTCTCGAGGGCGGCCGGGAGGAGCTCGACCGGCGCCTGCAAGAGACCAACCGCATCGTCGGCGACGTACGACGCGGCCTGGGCGCGGTGGACAAGCAGGTTCGTACCGTCAACGAATCGGCGCGTGGGCTGCGCGACCTGCAAGAGCTGCTGCGCTCGCCCACGGTCCGGGGCGGGATCGGCGAGTACATGCTGGGTGAGCTTCTGGCTCAGACCCTACCCAAGGCGCGCTACCGACTACAGCACGAGTTCGGCGGCGGCGAGCGCGTGGACGCCGTGATCGAGCTGGGCGAGGGGCTCGTTCCGGTGGACGCCAAGTTCCCGCTCGACAACTTCCGCCGCCTGCGCCAGGCGGAGGTCGCCAACGACGAGGCGGAGCTGCGCGCGGCGCGGAGGGCGTTTCGCATGGACGTACGGCGTCACGTGGACGCCATCGCCAAGCGTTACATCCGGCCGGCAGAGGGAACGTACGAGTTCGCGATGATGTACATCCCCGCCGAGGCCGTATATCAGGAGCTGCTGCACCAGGACGGCGACGACGGGCTGGACATGCTGCACTACGCGATGTCCCGGCGCGTGGTTCCCGTGTCGCCGCAGTCGTTCTACGCCTACCTGCAGATCATCGTGTTCGGGCTGCGCGGGATGAGCATCGAGTCCCAGGCCCGAGAGATCATGAACCGCCTGGGCGACATCCGGACGCGGCTACAACTCTTCGGCGAGTCGTTCGACATCGTCGGCAAGCACCTGGGCAACGCGCAGCGCCAGATGGACGAGGCCGGCCGCCGCCTCACGCGCGTGGACGCCGCCGTCGAAGAGCTGTCGCACGTCGACCGCGCGGCCGAGACCGCGCTAGAAGCGGAATGATCCCCCGACGTAGAAGGACGGTCCGCTGAGATCGAGCTCGCCGGGGCCCAGATACGTGTCGTCGACGTCGTCCTCCGCCCAGCTGTATCGCCCCTCGAACTGCAGGCCGAACGAGTCTCCCATCGGCAGCTCGAACCCCGCCAGGACATGCGCCTGGAATGTCTCGCCGCTGTCCTTGAACCGGTCGTACAGGATCTCGTCCACGAAGACGCCCGGGGAGTCCTCGGTGGTGAAGACGAAGTCCCCCACCTCCTCGTATTCCCAGATATTCACGCCGGCGCCGAAGCCGACGTAGAACGCCGGGCGCAGCACGTAGCGGCCTCCCGGGCGAACCCGGTAACGGCCCGCGGGCAAGAACCGCACGTCGATCGTCAGCGGCACCATCTCCAGGTTCGTGTCGTGGTAGATCGGGTTGAACAGCTCGTCGACGAACTCCGTGTCACTGGAGAGCTGCTCGTCCGAGTAGAGATCGACGTTGAACCCGACCTCCACGTGGTTGTTGAGCGAGCGCACGAAGCTGAACCCCAGGACGAATTCATCGAAGTCCGACGTGTCCAGCGTGAAGATCTCCTCGTTGTCCTGCCAGACGTTGCTGTCGCCGTCGGGGAAGAAGTATCCCAGGCGCACCTGAAACGCCGCGTCGGCACGCGGCTGCCCGCGCTGGGCAAAGCCGGGACCGGCGACGAGCGCGAGCAACAAGAGGGCTACGAGGACATACGGGAAACGGGAGTTCTTCATCTCGGCCTCCGTGCGGGCGTCGCATACGGGCGACGGCCCTGCCACGGGAATAGCAAGCGCCGCGCCGGGCCGGAAACCCCGTTTTCGGGCTCGATCGGGCGCCGCGACTGTCCCCAGGCAGGGACAGATCGTTCTTTCGCGAGGTCAGCCCCTCCGCGAACCGGAAATGGCCGAAGGGGTGGAAAACGGCGAGTCGCTGTCGGTTAGGGGGGTGGGTGCGGCGCCGGAGAGGCGCGTGGCGAGCGGGCGAGGAGTCGGGGCGGAGCGGCCGGCCCCGGGCGTTTACAGGCCGCCGGCGGCGACGAACACGAGCAGGGCGGCGATCAGCATCAGAAGCGAGCCGTCCGACAAGTGGTCCCTGAAATTCCTCATCATTTCCTGACGATTCGGCATGTCGTCACCTCTCGTTTCCCGCGGTTTCGACCTCAATGCCGGCCGCGGTTCCGAGTTGCTGTACGAACTAGCAAGCGATGTGCCTGAACTAAGATTCCGACCGTCAGGGGCTTTTTGCCAGTTCTTTCTGGCGCGACGTCACGGAGTGTCGCCGGCTGACGCAGCGAGTGACGGTGCGTGTCGGAGGTCGCGTCACTCTCCCCCGAGGCGGTCCGCGGGGATGGCCTGCATCACGTCGATCGCCGTCTGGTAGCGTCCGAAGGGCGCGGCGATCTGGACGCCCTGGATGTGCGGCAGCAACGTCTCGAGCATCTCCTGCGCGATCTCGATGCCGGTTCTGCGCGCGGCCTCCTTCGTCTCGGCCCGACGCATCCGGTCGAGGACGCTCTGCGGAACATCGACGCCGGGCACCTCGTTGTTCATGAACTCGGCGTTGCGGTAGGAGGCCAGGGGCCAGATGCCGGCGAGCACGGGGATCCGCACGTGCTCGATCCGCTCGAGGAACGACAGGAACGCATCGACGTCGAACACGGGCTGCGTGATGGCGAACTCGGCGCCCGCATCGACCTTCCACTCGAAGCGCGAGACCTCGCGTTTGATGTCCAGCGCCCCCGGATTGGCGCCGACGCCGACACACAGAGAGGTGGGCTCACCGATCGGGTTGCCGCCGACGTCGAGCCCGCAGTTCAGGCGGCGCACCATGTTCGTCAGACCGATCGAGTCCACGTCGAACACGGCGGTCGCGTCCGGGTAGTCGCCCAGCTTCGGTGGATCGCCGGTGATGACGAGAACGTTGCGCAACCCGAGACAATGGGCGCCGAGCAGATCGGACTGCATGCCCAGTAGATTGCGATCTCGACAGCAATAGTGGATCAACGTCTCGATGCCGACCTGCGCCTGCAGCGCGACCGCAAGCGCCATCGGACTCATGCGCGCCGAGGCGCGCGGCCCGTCGGGGATGTTGATCACGTCGACGCCCGCGTCGTGCAACTTGCGTGCACCGGCGAGACAGCGCGAGAGATCGTGTCCCTTCGGCGGCAACATCTCGACGCTGACGACGAAGCGCGACTCGGCCAGGCCACCCGAGAAGCGCGACCGCTCTTCGAAGGGGACCGGTTCGACCGCCTTCGACTCCTCGATGGTCCCCGCCGACGACGCGGTGCTCATGCTCCGCTGCTGGGGCTCCATCGCACGGACGGCGCGCAGGATCGCCTTCAGGTGCTCGGGAGTCGTGCCGCAGCAACCGCCGACGATCTTCGCCCCGGCGGTGATCATGCGCTTCGCGTGTACCGCCATGTACTCGGGGCTGCAGAGGTAGAAGTTGCGATTCTCGACGACGCGGGGACGTCCGGCGTTGGGCTGCACGGCAAGCGGCTTCGAGACGACCGGCACCATGCGTTCGAGCGCGGCCAGCATCGCGGCCGGGCCGACCGAACAATTGACCCCCACGGCGTCGACGTCGAGCGCGGCCAGCCGCGGGCCGAACACGTCGGGTGCGACCCCCTCGAGACTGTTGCCGTCGTCGTTGATCGTCATCTGCGCGACGATCGGCAGGTCGCAGACCTGCCGCACACCCTGCACGGCGGCCTCGACCTCGGCCAGGTCGTAGAAGGTCTCGAGGCAGATCAGGTCGGCCCCGCCGGCGACCAACGCGCGGGCCTGCTCGGCGAAGAGCCCCGCCGCCTCCGCGACCGACGTCGGCCCCCAGGGCTCGATGCGCAGGCCCAGCGGGCCGATAGCGCCCGCAACGAGACAGTCGTCACCGGCGGCGGCGCGCGCGATGCGCGCCCCGGCCTCGTTGATCGCCTCGACGTCGTCGTCCAGGCCGTGCTTTGCGAGCTTGGGTCGCGAGGCGCCGAACGTGTTGGTCTCGATCACGTCGACGCCGACCTCGACGTAGGCGCGGTGAACCTCTTCGACCAACTCGGGGTTGGTCAGGTTCAGCTCGTCGAAGCAGCGATTGAGAAAGACCCCGGCGTCGTACAGGCGTGTGCCGGTCGCCCCGTCGAAGACGACGATGCGACCGGCCAGCAATTGCCTGAAGTCACGAGCCACGGTCGACCCGGAAACCCGAGATGCGACTACTCCAGCACGCGAACGACGACGCGGCGATTCTGCGCGCGGCCGCCCTTCGAGGAGTTGTCCGCGATCGGGTCGGCTTCACCGTACGAGATCGTGTTCATCGCGTGCAGCGGAATCCCACCCTTCTCGTTGAGGTAACGGTGGACGACCATGGCGCGACGAGCACCCAGCTCCTGGTTGTAGCCATTGCTGCCGGAGCTGTCGGTGTGGCCCTGGATCTCGACGTAGACGGCCTTACCGTAGCCCTTGATCTTCCGCACTAGATCTTCGAGAACCGAGACGGCGTCGTCGGACAGCGCGTTCTCGTTCCAGCCGAACTTGACGCGGTCGTCGTTGAGCACGGCCTCCCAGAGGAGCTTGCCCTTCGCCGCCTGATCGGCCGTCCGCGTGGCCTGCTGCGCGGTGTTCAACGCGCTGGACGCCTGGCGATCGGTGTCGGCCAATTTCTTGTCGACTTCCTGCGCACGCGCACCGGTCGAATCCTCGAGGTCCTTGAGCTTGCGCTGGTTGCTCTCGATCGCGTCTTCCGCCGAGTCGATACGGCTTTCGGTGCCCTCGAGGTTCTTACGGAAAGCGCCCTTGGACACGCAGCCCGTGGACAGGACCAGCGCAACCACGCAGACCAGCCCAACAAGCGCAACAAAACGATGTCGCATGAGTCCCACTCCTTTGAAAGTCTTGACGTTCGGGCGCCCTACTGTAGATCATCGAATCCGCGCGGTGCAACGTCTCCCAGCGCCGATTGCCGGACCTTTCTCAGCCGACCCCGTCTAGGTGCCACACAACTGGCGCGGCGGAGACGCGAACGATCGCCGTCAGGGATCGGCGTAGTAACCGCGCCGCGTGTGAACGGTCCAGCCGTGATCCGGCGTCTCGAGTCGGATCCGGCGGAACTTCCCGTTCCAGTGGGGTTGCACCGGGTAGTACCCGATCACGTAGCGAAATCGTAGCTCGTCCTGGATGTCGAGCACGGCCTCCTTGAGGTCCGCCGGATCGAATACCGAGAACAGGCGGCCCCCGGTCTCGCGCGCGAAACGGTCGAGCAGCGGGACGCCCATGTGCCGCGCGCGCCCCAACGCCTTCCTCGCCGGCGACCGGAGCCCGACGATGTAGATCGGCACGTCGGTCCTGCGCGCCCACTGGATGGCCTCGAAGCTGTTCAGCCGACTGGCGTTGTCCGACCCGTCCGTGATCAGGACGATCGCCTTGCGGCCCTGGATCCGCGCGTCCACAAGGGCCGGCGTGGCGGCCAGAGCGTCGAACAACGCGGTCTTCCCGAAGGGCTGCTGGGCGTCCAGGGCGGACAGGAAACGCTCACGATCCGGGGTGAACTCGGTGTTCCAGCGAACCTCGCCGTCGGAGAACGTGACCAGCGCGTAGCGGTCTCCGGCCTGCAGCTGTTCGAGGAATATCCGGATCGCCTCCTTCGCGTCGTCCAGCTTGTGGAGCTGGCCCATGCTTCCGGAAATGTCCAGCAGGAATGCCAGCGAGATCGACTGGTTCCGCTCGGCCCCGAAATAGCGGATCTCCTGCGGCACAGAGTCCTCGAGCAGCCGGAAGTCCTCTCTTTTCAGGTTCTTGACGATGCGCCCGCGGCCGCGGGTCACCAGGACCGGCACCAGGACCAGACGGACCTGCTCGCTCTCGGTGTGGTGCAGCTCGAGCAGGCGCTCGACGTCCACCGTCTGCTCCTGCGCCGGGGCCGGCGCGAAGCCCAGGGCGGCGACCAGCAGCGTGGCCGAGATGCGAAAGCGGATCACGCGAGTCATTATGGGGCGTCGAGGCATATCAGGCCCACTTTTGCGGCTGCACCGATGCAGCAGGTTCGTCGCCGAGGCGGCCTTTCTGGGGGGCGGCCCTTGACTCGGACCGCCGGTTTTTCTATATAGGTTGATCTTTCACGGTGAGACGACTCCGAACCGCGTACCGGACGGACGTTCGGCAGGCTTGCAGGGAGCACACGTACATGAAGTTGAAGGGAATATCTGCGGTCTTGTGCTTGCTGTCCCTCCTGTTCGGCTCTTCGTTCGCATTCGCGCAGGAAGAAACCGACGAGGAGCCCGCGGCCGCGCCGGACTCGACTCAGGAAGATGGCGAAAAGAAAAAGAAGAAGTGGGCTCTCTATGCAATGACCGGTGGGGGTTCGGTTACTGCCGATGAGATCAACACGTCAATCGACACGTCCGGCTCCGGCTTCTCGAACAACCTTCTCGACTTGGAAGACCAGTTTCACATGCGCGCAGGGGTCGGTTGGCAACTTGCCGACGGCAAGGGTGACATCCGGCTCATCTTCAACGGCTACAAAGAAGACGGCTACGTATTTGATGCCGTCGGGCTGTTGGCGGAGATCCCCGGAGTGCCGCCGCAAAAAGTCGCGGATCCTATGCCTTGGTTCAACATCCACGCAGAAACGGGTCACTTCCGCCTCGAGCGCACCACGCCGCACTGGGCTCCTGCGATCTTCGATGAATCCCAAGACCCCCCCGTCCTCATCGACCCGGGCAACGACACCAATCTGGACGGCCAGGCGCAAGTGAACGAGCTCGACCCTCTTCTTACCGTTGTTGACTTGACGATTGAGCGCTCGATCAATGACGATCTACAGAATCGTGCGCAGACCTACGACGTCGTGTACGGACGCACGTGGGGCAAGCGCCGGTTCAGTGGCCGCTGGTGGGGCGGAGTACGGTACTTCGAGTATGCGGGGAACCTCCCCGCTGCCGCATGGGTCGGCACGTCCGGCGGAACACCGGGAACCGGGTACACGGACGGCACGGCCCTGCGCCTGCTGACGCTCAGGCAGGACACAACCGGCTTCGGCCCGACGGGCACGCTCGAAGCAAACTGGGGTTTCTTCGATCAGCGGCTATCGCTGTACTTGCAGGGCCAAGCAGCGTTCATGTTGCTGGACCTCGAGCTGGACACCGGTGCGTTCGTCACGACCGTTGAGGATACAAACGGGACGGTAGTTCCGGTCCAAGGACGGCTGATTGACCACCGGAACAAGAGCGCCTGGCAAGATCGATTCGAGGCTGGCGCGAGGCTCACGTTGAAAAGTGGAGTGGAGATCGAGGTCGGCTACAGCATCACCGGTTTTCTCGACGCGCTGTTGATCCCGACGTCCATCCGCGTCCCGCAGGTCCCGAACGAAGCCTCGGCCGGCACGTCCGCGCTGTTCAACACTCGCGACTACATCCTCGACGGGTTCCACGCGACGGTCGGTTACCAGTTCTAGACCGTCAGGCCCCGGCACCGCCGGTCAGCACCGAGTGCTGCGTCCAGAAGTCCGGATTGGACTTGGCGACGCAGTCGGCGTCGTCGATCTCGATTCCCGGAATGCGCAGCCCGGCGATCGCGAAGGCCATCGCCATGCGGTGATCCGAGGCGGTGGCGATGCGCGCGCCCCGCAACGGCCCCGCCGGCGCCCCGACGACGAGCCGATCCTCGTCCACGGTCGTCGGCCGCCCCAGAGCCGTGAGGTTCCGAGCCAGCACGGCCAGCCGGTCGGACTCTTTGTGGCGCAAATGCGCGACCCCGCGGATCTCGCTCGGCCCGTCGGCGAACAGAGCCATCACCGCCAGCGTGGGAACGACGTCCGGGGCGTGTCCCATGTCGAGCTCGAAGGGCTCGATCTTCCCCGTCCCCTCGACCTCGACCCAGTCCGGACCGCGATGCACCGCGCATCCCACGCGCTCGAGGACGTCACCCAGACAGGCGTCGGGTTGCAGGCTGGTCGGAGCGATCCGTTCCACCCGCACCCGACCGCCGACCACGGCCGGGGCGGCCAGAAAGTACGAGGCGGAGGAATGATCGCCCTCGACCACGTAGTCCGTACCGCGGCCGATCCCGGGCGTCGTCCTCCAGCCGCACTCCCCGGTACGCCGGATCTGCGCTCCGAAGACCTGCATGACCTGCGCGGTCAGCTCGATATAGGGCAGAGAGACGACCGGCGGCTCGAGCTGCACGTCGAGCGTGCCACCCAGGCAGGGGCCGATGAGCAGCAGGCCGCTCGCAAACTGACTGCTCCGATCGCCCGGAACGAGCAACGAGCCTCCTCCGAGCGCTCCACCGACCACACGGGCCGGTAGGCCGCCTCCTCCCGGCGTCAGTTCGATTCGGGCGCCGAGCTGCCCCAGCGCCTCCGCCAGATCGCTGACGGGCCGCTCACGCAGCCGTGGCGCCCCGTCCAACCGCGACTCCGTCTCGCCCAGAGCGGCGACCGCGAGCAAGAAGCGCAGCGACGTGCCGGACTCCATCAAATCGAAGTCACCCCCGCCGGGGACGCGCCCACCGCAGCCCTCGACCCTCCAGATATCGCCGTCCACCCGGATCGGAATCCCCAGAGCCTGCAAGGCGTTACGGGTAACGACCGTGTCGTCGGCCACCAGCGGCCGGCGGATGGCGCTGGTGCCCTCGGCCAGGGCGGCGGATACCAGGGCGCGATGGGTCACGCTCTTCGAAGGAGCGGCGCTCAGACGGGCCTCTAACGATGCGTTTGCGGTGTCGATGCGACGGAGGTTCATCGCTGGCCAGTGTAGTATCATTTTTTGGCCGTAGGATGGCTATTATGGGCACTTTCCCGGCCATCTCGGTGGAACTCTGATGATCGCGCGCGCTCACCCCCTACGTCTGTTCCTCGTCGTCGCGCTCTGCGCGGCGCTGGGGTCCGGCGGAGTCCAGGCCGGGAAGAAAACCAAGGAGACGCTGCGCTTCGCCGCCGACATGGCCAAGAGCGGCAACTGGCGCGAGGCGCGCTATCGCTGGCGGATGATCGAGCGCGAGCAGCCGGACAACGCGCACATCCTCAACAACCTGGCGGTCGCGGCCGAGGCGCTCGGCGACGAGGCCGAGGCGCGCGACTACTACCGCAAGGCCCTCGCCGCCGCCGACGGCGACTCGCGGATCCACGACAACCACAACCGCTTCGCCCGCTTCTGGCGCGAGATCGCCGAGGAGACCGGCGCCGAGCCGGCGGGCGACATGCTGGTCCACACGCCTCCCCCGGCCGGCAAGGGCAAGGGAGCGGGCAAGGTGTTCCGCGCCACGGTGGGACTTCCCGTGCCGCCGCGGCTCGAGCTGGAAGGCACAGAGTCGATCCTGGTCGCCAGCTTCCTGACCGAAGAAAACGCTCTGATCGACACTAACCGCGAGCTGGTGCGTTTTCTGCGCAGCGAGTTCGGCAAGCGCACCGGATTGGACGTGCTGCCCGTGGTGCCTCCGCCCGCAGTGCCGGAGCAACGCGTCGAGGACCTGCTGGCCAACCACGAGTTCTGGAAGCACCTGTCCCGCGAGTACGGGGCGGACATCATCGTGTCCGGCGTGGTGCGCTACGACCGCGAGGATGCGTCCGGGTTCCAGGACGTGGACGTCGTCAGCGCGCGAACGGGGCAGAAAGTCCGCGAGACGCGCTTCGTCGACCAGGAAGAATTCCGCTACACGCTCGACCTGTTCTTCATGCGAGGATCTACGGGCGAGTTGCTGGTGCGCGAGCGCATGAGGCGTTCCCTGATCTTTCGCGGCCAGCAGAACGATCCATTGACGGCGTTCTACGAGATGAGCGACTCGATCGCGGCTGACGTGCTGTCCGTGGTCGTGCCACGCGTTCGACGCGACGGTCGCGTGGTTTTCAAGATGTGACGTTACCAGAGGGGTCGGAGGCGTCCATGTTCAAGTTCCCCACGCGCGGCGTCGCGCTGGTCGTTTGCCTGCTGGTCACGCTGGCCCCGGCATGGGCCCAGTTCGGACAGAACAAGGTCTCGTACGAGGCCTTCGACTGGAAGGTGTACCGCTCACCGCACTTCGACGTGCACTACTACCCGGCGATCGAGCCGTTCCTCGAGGAAATCGTCTCGGACGCCGAGAGCGCGTACCTCAAGATCAGCAACGACCTGGATCACGAGCTGCGCTTTCGCGTCCCGCTCGTCGTGTACAAGACTCACGGCGAGTTCCAACAAACGAACATCACTCTGTCCGAGCTGCCCGACGGCGTCGCCGCGTTCGCCGAGCCGGTGCAGTACCGCATGGTGCTGCCGATCGACCAGCCGCCGGACATGCTGTACGAGCTGATCGCCCACGAGCTGGTGCACATCTTCCAGTACTCGCTGTTCTTCGACGGTTACCTCGGGCGCACGTTGCGGGCACGACCGCCGACCTGGTTGATGGAGGGCATGGCCTCGTACCTCGCCGAGGACGAGAGCAACCTGGACCAGATGGCGATTCGCGACGCGGTGGTCAACAACATCCTCCCGCCGATCCAGGCCCTGAACGTGCTGTCGTTCCTGACGTACCGCTACGGTCACGCGATCTTCGACTACATCGAGCAGGAACACGGCAAGGAGGGCATGCGCAGCTTCCTGTTCGAGTTCAAGAAGGTGTTGTTGACGGGCAACCTCGGCCGTGCGATCAAGGAGGCGTTCGGCTACGAGCTGGACGAGTTCAACCGGCGCTTCAATCGCTACCTGCGCCGCAAGTACTTCCCGGTGTTGCTGGAGAAGAAGTCTCCCGACGAGTACGGGACGGAGCTCGGCACGCGACGCCGCGGCAGGTTCACCTTCGGCCCGACGCTGTCGCCGTCGGGTGAGCTGATCGCCGCGCTGTCGACGCCCTCGATGGAACTGGACCTCGTCGTCCTCTCCGCCGAGGACGGCCGCAAGGTGAAGAACCTGACCAAGGGCTGGACGAACAAGTACCGCAAGCTCGTCGCCGAGGCGTTTGCCGGCAAGCGCGACGTCGCCTGGTCGCCGGTCGCCGACGAGATCGCGGTCTTCGCGCGCCGCGAGAATCGCTGGCCGCTGCTGCTGTTCGACGGTCTCAGCGGGAAGTTGGTCGAAGAGATCGTGATGGACGACGTGTTCGAGTGCGCGTCGCCGGCCTTCTCGCCCGACGGGCGCCGCATCGCCTTCGAGGGCAACCGCGACGGCGTGGTCGAGATTCTCGAGATCGACCTCGACACGCGCGAGGTACGTAACCTGACACAGGACGACTACTTCGATGCCAACCCGTGGTACTCGGCCGACGGCCAGACGCTGCTGTACAACCGGCGCATCGGCAGCCACTGGAAGATCTTCTCCGTCGATCTGTCCGACGCCTCGAAGAAGACACAGCTCACGTTCGGCGCTTACAGCGACATCCAACCCTCGTACTCACGTGACGGCAACACGATCTACTTCACCTCCGACCGTGGGCCGTACGGCGTGTTCAACATCCACTCACTGAGCCTCGAGACCGGCAACGTCAAGCAGTACACCGACGTCGTCGGGGGGACGTTCACTCCGATCGAGATGGCCGAACGGGACGGCGAGCGTTACCTCGCGTTCACCGCCTTCTTCGAGGGCACGTTTCGGCTGTACCGCATGCCGCTGCGCGCGCCCGAGCTCGAGATCGAGGCAACCGAGCGGCTGTCCGAGCCGGTCGAGGCCGAGCCGTTCGAGCCCGACCTCCGACTCAGCGTCGACGAGGACAAGAAGGCGAAGTACAAGATCAAGTGGGACATCGAGGCACCCTCGCTGACCGTCGGTGTGGCCGACGACGGGACGTTCCTGGCCAGCGCCGGGATCCAGTTCACGGACCTGCTGGGCAACCACAGGATCAACGTCACCGCGGCGACCGTCTCGGAGTTCCAGCAATACTCGGCGAGCTACGCGAACTTCAAGCAACGCTACACCTGGGGCGGCGTGGCGTACGACTACCGCGACTACTTCGTCGACCAGTCGACGGGCCAGCGCATCGAGCGCGAGTACGCGCAGACCGGCGTCCAGGCATACATCGCCTACCCCTTCAGCCGGCACTTCCGCATCGAAGGGATGGTGGGGTTGCTCGACAGCGCCGTGAACAACCCGGTCGTCGACGGATTCACGGGCGAGATCAACTTCGTCAACACGGACGACCGCATGGGCCAGATCCAGGCCAAGCTGGTCGGCGACACGACGCGCTACCAGAGTTTCGGCCCGTTTCAGGGTAAGCGCTTCAGCGTCAGCGCGATGTTCGCGCCGCACATCTCGGGCGACACCGAGGGTGACTGGATTCAGTACCGCGGTGACTTCCGCGCCTACAAACAGGCCACTCGCCGCTCACTGCTGGCGTTCCGCGTCGCGGGCATATTCAACACCGGCGAGCGCACCCCGAGCTACGGCTTCGGCGGGCTGAACCAGCTTCGCGGCTACGACTATCGCGACTTCTTCGGCTCCAACATCGCGTGGACCAACCTGGAGTTCCGCTTCCCGCTGGTCGACGAGCTGCGCTTCCCGATCCTCGCGTTGACGCAGATCCGCGGGTTCTTCTTCCTCGACGTCGGGGCGGCGTGGTACGAGGACAACCTGTTCTACGACCCCGAGCTGGGCGACTTCCGCTTCGAGGACACCGGCTCCGGCTTCGCGCCGGTCGGGTTCAAGTTCTGGGATTCCGAGAACGACCGTCTGTTCGACGGGCGTGCGTCCTACGGAGTCGGCTTCCAGTTCTTCTTCCTCGGCGGCTTGCAGTTCAACTGGACCTGGGCCCAGCGACTGGACCACTCGGCCTATCTGCAGGTCGGCCCGAACATCGTGGACACCGACACGATCGTCAAGGTCGACGGCGGCGGCACGCGAACGGACTTCTACATCACGTTCGACTTCTGACCGAGCCGGATCACCGCGTCCAGACGCGGACGGTCCCGTCGTCGGAGGCGGAGTAGATCCTCCCGCCGTCCTCCGTGAACAGGACCGCGCGCACGGCCGCCGTGTGGTCGCGCCAGACGAGCAGGGGCTCGGCCCAGTCGACGTGCCACAGCCGCACCGTCCGGTCCTCCGAACCCGACACCAGACGCGATCCGTCCGGGCTGAAGGCCAGCGAGTGCACGGGGCCTCGATGCCCGGAGAGCCGAGCTCGTAGCGTGGCGGACTGGACGTCGAATACCCGCAGCGCGCCATCGTCCCCGCCCGTCGCCAGACGGTCGCCCGACGGGGCGAACGCGATCGACAGGATCTGACCGTCCTGCGGTTCGAGCTGCCGCAACAGCTCGCCCGAGTCGACCTCGAACAGCCGGACGATACCGTCCCCCGTGACGGTGGCGACGCGGACACCCTCCGCATCGAGCTCGGCGAGCCGGACCTCGCTGTCGTGCTCGATCTGTCGCAGCGGGCGAAATAGTCCGGTGTCCCACACGCGCACGAGACGATCCCCGGAGGCCGAGGCCAGGCGGCTGCCGTCGGCGCTGGACGACACGTGGTACACGGGACCGTCGTGATCGATCGCCCGCAACGGCACGAACTCTTCGTCCGCCGAACGTCCGATCACGGCCTCTCCGTCGTTGGGGCCCCAGATCTTGACCAGTCCCGCGGGGAACGCGACGGCGAAGCTCGATCCTCCCGCCGCGAACGTCACGCTGATGGCATTGCCGATCTGGTACGCGTTCGTCGTGACGCTTCCCGAATCGGTATCGATCACGTGCAGGCTGCCGTGCCGCGTGCCGACGACCGCGCGTGTGGCATCCGGGCTGACGGCGAGACTGATCGCCGGCATCTCCACCGCCCGTCGCCCGCGCGGCCAGGCAGGTCCGGCCAGCACACGGGACGTGCTGCCCATCCCGTCCGCGTCCCAGACCCGCACCGTCCCGTCCGCCGAGGCCGAGTATGCGTGCGAGCCGTCGACATCGAAGCTCGCACCGTAGACCACGTCGCCGTGCCCCGCGTGAAGCGCCAGCGGGGTCCCGGTCAGCGCGTTCCACACGCGCACGGTGCGATCCGACCCTCCCGAGACTAGCCGGCTGCCGTCCGTGCTGAACTGAACGCACAGCACCGAGTCGCTGTGCCCCCGCAGAGAGTGCAAGCGATCTCCGCTCTCCAGGTCCCAGATGACGACCAGGCCGTCGACGCCCCCCGATGCCAGCCGGGCGGTCTCCTCGTGCAGCGCCAGCACGTTGACCGTGCCCCGGTGCCCGCGGAGCTGTCGCACGACCTCCCCGGTCGAGGGGTTCCATTCCGTGATCCGGCTGCCCACGGTGCTGATCAGTCGCTCCTCGTCCTCGAGGAAGTGGACCGAATGCGCGGGGCCGCCTCGACCGGGCACGACTTCGCCGCGCGACTGCGCCGTGGTCGCGTCCCACAGGCGAATCGCGTCGGCGCCCGCCGCGGCGATCTGCTGCCCGTCCTGCGAAAAAGCCACGCCGCGCACACGCGATTGGGTCGACTCGATCACGCGCAGCACCTCTCCGGAAGAGGCATCCCACAGCCGCAGCGTCCCGTCGACGGATGCCGAGAGGATCCGTTCGCCCGTCGGATCGAACTCCAGCGCGGTGACGAACTTCTCGTGTCCGTCGAGCGAGGCCTTCCGCTCTCCCGTGGCCGCGTCGTACAACGCGATGCCGCCGCTTCCGGAGCCGAGCGCGATACGCATTCGATCGGGCGAGACGGCGAACGTGCGCAGCGAGCGCACACCGGAGATCAAGGCGTCCTTCCCGGCCTCCCCCGCCGCGCTCAGGTGGTCCCACTCCCAGCCGCGCAGCTCGGGTGGGCTGCTCTCGAGCAGGCCCTTCGCGTGCTCGATCTCCTGTGCACGGACGTCCGCATGAGCCGCGTGCACCGTCGCCAGGTAGCCGCGGCGCTCGGCAAGCCGGACGCGCTGCTCCAGGTCGCGCATGCGCACGATCCCGGCGGCGGCGGCAAACACCAGCAGCGCCACAACACCCGTCGCTGCAAGGCGCTTCGTCAAGCTCGTTCCTCCGTCTCTGGCACGGCGTACCGTCCCATGGTACGCCTGGAAACGTGCGCAGGGATAGCTACACGCGATACCCGCGGGCGATTCTGTGGTTGATCCGCAGCGACCGGGCCGTGATCGGGGGTGCGGAGGCGGACGCGGCGCCGTCCTTCGAAGTGGACGTCGCGTCGTTCTACCTGAGCAAGCTGCCGGTGACGAACCTGCAGTACGAGGCCTTCGCGCCCGACTTCGCGCGCAGCCCGCTGTCGCCGGGAGACGACGACCCGGCGACGGGGATCCGCTTCGGGGACGCGCAAAACTACTGCGACTGGTACGCCGGTGTCTCGCGCAAGCCGATCCGGCTTCCGACCGAGGTCGAGTGGGAATTCGCCTGCCGCGCGGGCTCGGGCGCGCGGTGCTTCTTCGGCGCGGAGCCGGACGATGCCGAGCCGTTCGTCTGGGACGCGCGCAACAGCGGCGAGCGCATCCCTCCGCTGCGAAAGAAAAAGCCGAACGCGTTCGGACTGCAGTGCATGCTCGGTGGCGTCTGGGAGTGGACCTCCTCGCTGTACGCGGCGTATCCGGTCGTCTCCGGGGACGGGCGCGACGACCTGGATTCCGCGAGAGATCGAGTGCTGCGCGGCGGGTCGTTCCGCGTCGACCGCGATACGCTGAGCTGCTCCGCCCGGCGCCGCGCGGACCCGGACCTGCGCGCCGAAGATGTCGGCTTTCGTATCGCGCGCAGCTTCGGCTGAAACTATGCTTGTCGTACGGAGGGCAGCGTGAGCGGAGAGTTCACGAAGGTCGGCAAGGTGGACGAGTTTCCACAGCGTCGCGGCCGCGCCGTGAAGGTCGGCGGCCGCACGATCGCGGTGTTCCGCACGCCCGAGGGCTGGCGCGCCACGGTGGACGCCTGCCCGCACATGGGCGCGTCGCTGGCCGACGGCAAGGTCGAGGGCGGGCGCGTCGAGTGCCACTGGCACCACTGGAACTTCGACCTCGGCAGCGGAGAGTGCGACACCAAGTCGTGGTGCCGGATCCCCGTCTACCCGGTTCGGATCGAGGGCGACGACGTGCTCGTCGAGCTGCCGCCGGACGAAGAGAAGGGCGTGGAGCCGAAGCGCGACGACGACGATGATGAGTGGGTGCGCTGGGACGACAGCTTTCTGAAGAAGGAATAAGAAGACGAAGCCGGGGGTCAGACTTCAGTCTGACCCCTCACCTCGTCTCGCCACGCCGCACCGCGAACCACGAGCTGATCAGGCTGACCAGCAGACCGACCAGCACGATCAGTCCGGCCAGCGCCGGCGTCAGCGGCCGCGCGGCCAGCAGCTCGACCAGCGCCCTACCGCCGGAGTCGACCCGCGCGTGGGCCAGGCGGCGCGCGCCCTCGATCGCCACCAGCGCCACGCCGGAAGAGAACAGACCCTGGAACAACCCGGCGACGAGGTACGGGCCACGCACGAACGCCGGCGTCGCGCCGACGAGCAGCATGATCTCCATCTCGTGCCTGCGGGCGAAGACCGCCAGCCGCAACACGCTGGCCATGACGAACACCACGGCCGCGAAGACCACCACGGCCAAGCCCGATCCTCCGACCCGGGCCAGCTCCAGCAACGACTCGAGCCGGCGCACGGTCTCGACGTCGAAGCGGAAACTCTCGATGCCCTCGCGTCCCGTCAGCTCGGTGACGATGCCGTTGCCCACTTCCTCGGCCTGCGGCCCGGACTCGAGGTACACGTCCAGCGACGCCGGCAACGGATTGTCGGGGAGCTCGTCGAGCAGCTCCACCATGTCGTCGCGAATCCACTCGCGATAGCGCTCGAGCGCCTGCTGCTCGTCGATGTGCTCGACACGCGAGACTCCGCGCCGTCCGGCGAGGCTCGTGCGCAGCTCGTCCACCCTCTCGGGCGAGACGTCGTCGAGGAAGTAGACGTACAGGCGCACGTCTTCGCGCAGGCGCTCGACGCGATGCTCGACGTTGAACAACACGAGCAACAACAGGCCGGCCAGGAACAACGCCGTGGCCAGCGTACCCACCGCGAGCAGGTTGATGCCGGGGCTGTGACGGAACTCGTCCCACGCGTCCGAGATGAAGAAGCGCAGGCGGTGCATCAGTTTCTTCATGGCTTCTTCCCGGGGTCGAGGATCGTACCGTTCTCGAGCACGATCGTCCTGCGCTGCATGCGCTGGATCAGGTCGCGGTCATGGGTCGCGACGACGACCGTCGTGCCGCGCGCATTGATCTCGCGGAACAGACGCATGATCTCGACCGCCAGGTCGGGATCCAGGTTGCCCGTCGGCTCGTCGGCGATCAACAGCACCGGCTCGCTGACGACCGCGCGCGCGATGGCCAGCCGCTGTTTCTCGCCTCCGGAGAGCACCTCGGGCAACACGTTGACGCGGTGGTGCAGCTCGACGGCGCGCAGCGCGTTGTACGCCCGTCGGCGCTGCTCTTCGCGCGAGTGCCCGGCCACGTTGAGCACGTAGGCCACGTTCTCGAGCGCCGTCTTGCGCGGGATCAGCTTGAAGTCCTGGAACACGATGCCCAGGCCGCGCCGCCACTGCGGCACGCGCGAGCGCGGCAGGGCTCCGACGTCCTGGCCGTTGACCAGCACCTGGCCTCCGCTGGCCAGCTCCTGTCGCAGCAGCAGCCGCAGGAGGGAGGTCTTGCCCGCCCCGGAGGCACCCGTGATGAACACGAACTCGCCGCGCTCGATCTCCAGGTTGACATCGTTGAGGGCCATCACCCCGCCGGGATATTTCTTCGAGACGTCGTGCAGACGGATCACGTCGGGTCTCCGGAGTCGGGAGGATCGAGATGGGTTCGCAAGAGTCGGTTGACTTCCTTCGGGTTCGCCTTGCCGCCGGTCTTCTGCATCACCTTGCCGACGAAGAAGCCGATGAGGCCCTGCTTGCCGCCACGGTACTTGGCCAGCTCGTCCGGGTTCTCGGCCACGACCGCCTCGACCGCGACCTGCAGCGTGGACTCGTCGCTGACCTGTTCGAGCCCTTTCTGTTTGACGATCGCGGCGGGCGATCCGCCGCTCGCGTACATCTCGGGGAAGACCTCCTGCCTCGCGGCGCTGGAGCTGATCGTGCCGTCGTCGACCAGCCGGATCAACTCGGCGAGATGCTCGGCCGGGAGCGGGATCTCGTCATCCGCGCGACGCGCCTCGTTCTGCGCCCGCTGCAGGTCGTTGAGGACGTAGTTGGCCACCGCGGCGCCCCCGGCCCCCGCGCGCACGACCGCCTCGTAGTAGTCCGCGAGCGGCGCCTCCAGGGTCAGCTGGTGCGCCTCGTCCGCGCCCACGCCGTACTCCGCCACCAGCCGGGCCTTGCGCGCCGCGGGCAGCTCCGGCAGCGAGCGCCGGATCTCCTCGACGAACGCCTCGCCACAGACTACCGGGGGCAGGTCCGGCTCGGGGAAGTAGCGATAGTCGTGAGCCTCTTCCTTGCCCCGCATCGGCCGGGTCTCGCCCGCCGAGGCGTCCCACAGGATGGTCTGCTGCTCGACCTGCCCGCCCGAGCGCAGGATCTCGATCTGACGCTTCAACTCGAACTCCAGCGCGCGCTGGACGTTGCGGAACGAGTTGAGGTTCTTGACCTCGGTCCGCGTGCCGAGCTTCGCCTCGCCGATCGGCCGCACGGATACGTTCGCGTCGCAACGAAACGAGCCCTGCTCCATGTTGCCGTCGCACACGTCGGCGTAGCGCAGAATACTGCGCAGCCGCTGCAGGTACAGGTACGCCTGCCGCGGGCTGTGGATCTCGGGCTCGGAGACGATCTCGGCCAGCGGCGTCCCGCTGCGGTTGAGGTCGACGTAGGACGCCCGCTCCGAGTCGGGCATCCCATCGTGGATCGACTTGCCCGCGTCCTCCTCGAGGTGCAGCCGGGTCAGGCGGATCGTCGTGGCCTCGCCACCGCACTCGATCGGCACGCCGCCGCCCTCGGCCAGCGGCTCCTCGTACTGCGAGATCTGGTAGCCCTTCGGCAGGTCGGGGTAGAAGTAGTTCTTGCGCGCGAAGATGCTGCGCTCGCGGATCTCGGCGCCCAGGGCCAGCGCTCCGCGCACCCCCAGCTCGACGGCGCGCCGGTTCAGCACGGGCAGAGCGCCGGGGTGGCCCAGGCAAACGGGACAGGTTTGGCTGTTGGCCGGGCGCCCGAACTCAGTGGAACAGCCGCAGAAGATCTTCGTCCGCGTCTTGAGCTGGGCGTGTACCTCGAGCCCGATTACCGCCTCGTATTCAGACATCCGCCCAAAAATAGAGAACCCGGCCTGCGTTGGCAAGCCGGGTTCGACGGTTCGATCGTTTGGTTACGTTAGAAGTCCTGGTTGTCCAGCACATCGTGCGACAGGATGTCGCCGTACTTGTTCAGCGCGACCTCGATCGGTTTCTCCGAGATCGGCGGCAGGCGGAACGGGGTCTTGGCGCCCTCGATCACGACGGGAACCTTGTACTCCTTGCCGCTCTTGGTCTTGATCGTGATCGGCACCACGCCGCGATAGAACTTGTCTTCCATCACGTGGTAGCTGCGCTTGTCGCCGACGACAACGCGCTGCTCGATGCTGCCCTCGACGATGAACTTGCCTTCCTCGGACTTGCGGACGTCGTAGTTGAAGCTGTACTGCGGGACGCCGACACCGCGGATCCACTGGTCGAAGAACCACTCGAGGTCGACGCGGTACTCCTGGCCGTTCTCGTCGACGCCGCCCAGGGCCGATTCGGCGGCGATCTGGATGTCGCGAGACACGATCTCGCCCTTGGCCGTCAGCTCCTGCGTGAACTTCTTCAGGAAAGCGAAGAAGCGCTCGTCGCCGAAGGTCTGGCGTAGAATATGGAACGCGTAGGGGCCCTTGTTGTACACGGCCGCCTGATACGCGCCACCCGGGTTCTCCCCGGCCCACAGCACGCTGGCGTTCTGAACGCTGGAGCGCATGTCGCGGTCGAGGACCACGCGGCGCCACTCGTCGACCTGCTCCTGGTACTCCTTGGGTCCGCCGGTCCGCTCGAGGTAAATCGCCGAGAAGTACTCGGCCAGCGTCTCCACGAACCAGTAGTTGCGCCCGTTGGCGTTGGCCACGCGCGAGCCCCACCATTGGTGGCCGACCTCGTGCGCCGTGACCGACTTGAGGAACTTGGAGATGTTCTTTCCTCCGCCGCCGAGCACGGTGTCGCCGGACATCGTGCCCTCGCCGCGGAAGACCCACGAGCCGAGGTAAATCAGCGAACTCGGCGCCTGGCCGTACAGCGCGGGCGCCGGGTCGTTGACCAGGTTCAGCTCGCCGTACGGGTAGTCGACGCCGGAGACCTCGGCGTAGATGTTGATCGCGGCCGCGGCCTGTTCGCCGATTGACCGCTGCTGGCCCGAGCGAATTCCGCGGGCGCCGGTGCGGGCCGCGTCGCCGAACTCCTTGGCGTCGTCGAAGGTCTGGATCGACGCGTCGAGCTGCATTTTGCTCACTTCGTCGACGTGGACCGCAATCGGGATCGGCGTTCCGTCGAGCTTCTTGGCCTGGATCGCCTTCGGTGCGACCGACTGGTACTTGCCGAAGATGATGCTGGGGAACTCGACGGGGCTCTCTGCGACCCAGCGCGAGCTCGTCACACCGCCCTCGGTCGACTCGTGCACCTTCTTGCCGATGCCGAGCAGCGTGTACTTCGACGGGCTCTTGTAGACCATGTCGAACTCTTCGATGAAGTCACCGAAGCGCACCAGCGGCAGCCACGAGCCGCGCGGCGTGCGCGTGAACGCGTGGTTCACCTTGTGCAGCGCGCGCGAGGAGAAGACGATACGCAGGTCGATCTTGGTACCGCCGGGAATCACCTCGGGAAAGACGATGTACCCGCCGTAGGGGTTGACCTGCACCCAGGTCAGATCCTTGCCCTCGTACTCGACCGAGTTGAGGAACAGCGAAGGGCGCTTGACGTTCTCACGCGGCTTGGTGGCCACGAAGAACGGGAGGACGTCGATGTCCTGCCGAATGTTGACGCCGTACTCCACGTCGCCGGAGATCATCTCCGGGTCGTTCAGCGCGACCTCGACCTCGCCGGTCACCTTGTACAGGTCGTACCAGCGGTTGCCGAGATCCGGGCGCGCCTCCAGCTCGTAGGGCGGCGTAGTCTTCGTGGTCTCCTCGGTGTAGTAACCGTACAGGTTGGCGCTCTGGATGCCGAAGGCCGGATCGTTGATCCGAGCCCAGAACGTCAGCTCGAAGCCGCCCCAGTTGTTGTAGCGCAGCCCGACCGCTTCCTTGTCGTTCTTGTTGACGGCGACGACGTAATTGCGGTTGCCGGGGGGGGTGTCGGGGCCGAAGTCGGCGAACGGGCTCTCCTTCCGGCGGTCCACCATCTTCTGGACCTGCTTGTCCATCCACGTCTTCGCGGCGGCGGGCAGCGAGTCCGTTCTGCCCTTGATCTCCGCCTTACGCTGGTCGGCAGGGATGCGATCGAGCCCGGTGAAGAGCTCGTCGAGCAGCTCTTCGCAGGTGTCGGCATCGCAGTACATTTCAATGAACTTCGGATCGAAATCCACGTACTCCGGCCAATCGCTCTCGTTCATCTGCTGCAACGTGTAGAAGTCGAGATACTTGGGCGCGGTATAGTCGTACTTCAGGTCGTCGGTGATCAGCGCGAAGCCCATCACCGTACCCTGCCGGTAGTACTCGCACACCGAGCCGTTCGAGCCGGTGACCTTCAAGCCCTCGCGGTCGAAGTCGAACTTGTCGAAGTCGTAGCAGGTGAGACCGAGGGCACGATGCATGTCGTCGTACGTCTCGACGACCTCCTCGTTGGTGATCTTCCAGCTTTCCTTCTTCGCCGGGTCCGGCTCGAGAGTCAGCGCCATTCGGGTCGCCACGAGCGTGTCCGGGTCGGCGCGGCGCTCGAGGAACGAAACCTCGTACTTCTCGTCGCTGACCTTGGACAGCAACCGCGAGTACGAACCGCGGACGTTCTTGATGCCCTCGTCGTTCTTCTGGCCGCTGATCTCGGCCAGTTTGGCCCGCAGCGGAGCCTGCAGCGACGCGGCAAGCTGTTCATCCAGGTCCTTCAGCGCAACGCGCTCCGTGGTCGCGAGCGCGGACGGCGCTGCGAGCACCGCGATCAGCAGGACCGCCAGCAAACCGATCACGGTCTGCGTGGACAGGACCTTCCTCGAGTGATCCATGACTCCCTCCGGCGAGATATGTGAAATGCCTCGGTATCTCATACGCATGTCATTGTATGCGGGTTCAGACCCCGCATCGACCCGGCCCGCTGCGCAGGCCACTTCGCACGTGCCCCGTTTTGCGGGCTTTTCAGAACAAAATGTTCGGTGAATCACGCGTAGAAGCGTCTCTGCTCCCGAACCATCTGCTGCAAACTCCCCGCAGGACGGTATCGCTCGCCGTGGGCCTCCGCCAGGCGCGACAACCGGTCGGCGACGATCGGTATTCCGACGGAGTCCGCGTGGCGCAGCAAACCTCCCCGGAAAGCGGGGAATCCGGTGCCCATGACCATCGCCAGGTCGACGTCGCGCGGCTCGCGGACGACCCCGTCTTGTAAACAAACGATCGCCTCGTTGATCATGGCGAAAACCATGCGTTCCTGCAGGGTTTCCGGGGGAATCTCGGTCCCCGGCTCGCATTCGAGAAGCCCGTAGACCTCGGCGTCCGGCGTCGTCCGCTTGCCGTCGCGGTAGCGATAGAAGCCCTTGCCGTTCTTCTGGCCCAGCCGACCCGAGGCGACCATCGCCCGCAGGAGGGTGTCGTCCCCGCCGAGGCGGGCCCCGAAGGCGGCCTTCAGCACGTCCGCGACGTGCCCCGCCGTGTCCAGCCCGACCTGGTCGAGCAGGGCCAGCGGGCCCATCGGCATGCCGAAGCCGCTCATCGCGGCGTCGATCGTCTCGATCTTGAGCCCCTCGCGCAGCAAGCCCAGCGCCTCGTTTAGGTACAGCATCAGGATGCGGTTGACCAGGAAGCCCGGCTCGTCGCGGACGACGACGGGCACCTTGCCCAGGGCGAGCGCGAAGGAGCGGACCGTGGCCAGAGCCTCGGGCGAGCTGCGCTGGCCCTTGATCACCTCGACCAGCGGCATGCGGTGCACGGGGTTGAAGAAGTGCAGGCCGACCACGCGCTCGGGGTACACGGCGTGCGCGGCGATCTCGCGGATCGGCAGCGACGACGTGTTCGTGGCGAAGACCGCCCGGTCGTCCAGGTGGTGCTCGGCCTGAGCCAGCACCTGGCGCTTGATCTCCAGGCTCTCGACGACGGCCTCGATCACCAGGTCGACCTGGCGCAGGCCGCTGTCGTCGAGCGTCGGCGCGATGAAGGCCATCTTCTGCGCGACCTCGCGCTCGGTCATCCGGCGGCGCTTCAGCTTGTGATCGTAGACCGAGCGCGCGGTGCGCAATGCGGTGAGGATCGCGTCGTAGCGCACGTCCTTCAAACGGACGGGGACCTCCCTGTTGGCCACCAGCTGCGCGATTCCGCCGCCCATGACGCCGGCGCCGATGACCGAGCAACGCCGTACCCTGCGCGGCACCGCCTGGATGCCCGCGTTGTCGCCCTTCAGCGACGCGTGGCTCTTGAACAGCCAGATCAGGTTCTTCGACGTCGGAGTCGGCACGAGCTCGCCGACGACGCGCGCCTCGTAGTCCAGCCCCTGCGGCATCTCGTGCAGGAAGGCCGCCTCGACGGCGTGGATCGCTCGGAACGGGGCGGGGTACTCGAGCGGATTGACCTTGGACTCCGTCTTCTTGCGTGCCTGGTTCAAGACGTAGCGGCGCAGCGGGCCGATGCGACCCGCCAGACGCGCGGCCAGCGGTCGCGGGCGTTTCAACGAACGGACGACCGCGTCGATGCCGTCGGCCGCCGCGCGGCGCAGCAACCCCAACGCCTCGCGCTCGAGGTAGGACGCCGGAACGATGCGATCGACCAGCCCGATGCGTTTGGCCTGCTTCGCGGTCAACCCTCGTCCGGTGAGGATCATGTCGAGGGACGCCGGAAGACCGACGAGCCGTGGGAGCCGTTGGGTTCCACCGAAGCCCGGGACGATGCCGATCTTGACCTCGGGCAGGCCGATGCGCAGCGAGGGCTCGTCGGCGGCGACGCGGAACGTGCAGGCCAGCGCCAGCTCGGTGCCTCCGCCGAGGCACGTGCCGCCGATGGCGCAGGCGGACGGGCGCCCGATCTGCGCCACCTGCTCGAAGATCGCCTGGCCGAAGCGCGCGCCCTCGGCGGCGCGGTACGCGTCGTTGACCGAGGAGATCTCCTCGACGTCCATTCCGGCGACGAACATCTTGGGTTTGGCGCTGGCGAACAGGATGGCGCGCACGTCGTCGCGCCGGCTCGCCTCCTCGAGCACCCGCGCCAGCTCCTCGAGGACCGTCTTGCCCAGCAGGTTGACCTTCTCGCCCTGCCGATCGAAGACGATGTATAGGATACCTTCGGCATCGATCTTATGGGTCATGCCAGGCACCGACATCACGCACGCTCCAACACGATTGCTCCGCCCTGTCCGCCGCCGATACACAGCGTGACCAGGCCCAGGTTGGCGTTGCGTCGTTCCATCTCGAGCAACGCGGTCAGCACCAGACGGCCACCGGTGGCGCCGACGGGATGCCCGAGCGCGATCGCTCCGCCGTTGACGTTGACCCGCTCCATCGGCGGCGCGCCGATCGGGGCGCCACCCAGAAAACGCTCGGCGAACTTCCGCGACTCGAACGCCTTGAAACAGGCCAGCACCTGAGCCGCGAAGGCCTCGTTGATCTCGACCACGTCCATGCGGTCCATCGTCAGGCCACCCGCGCGGCGCAGCGCGACGGGCGTCGCCAGGACGGGCCCCAGCCCCATCCGCGCCGGGTCGCAGCCGGCGAAGCCCCAGGAGCGGATGCGACCCATCACGCGTAGCCCGAGTTCGCGCGCTCGCCGCGCCGAGGCGAGCACCAGAGCCGCCGCGCCGTCGGTGATCTGGGACGAGTTTCCGGCCGTGACGGTGCCGAACTTGCGGTCGAACACCGTTCGCAACCGGGCCAGCGCCTCGAGCGACTGTCCCTCGCGGATGCCGTCGTCCTGCTGTGCCGCTTCCTTGTATTTCGGGGGAATCGGAACCGGGACGACCTCGGGCTCGAGGCGGCCCTCGGCCCACGCAGCCTCGGCGCGCTGGTGGCTGCGCAGCGAGAAGCGGTCCTGGTCCTCGCGGCTGATCGCGAACTCGCGCGCGAGCACCTCGGCCGTCTCTCCCATGTTCAGGCCCGAGACCGGGTCGGTCAGTCCGAGCATCAGGCCGATGACCGGCTTGAAGTGCGCGGGCCGGAACGCGGTCGCGGTGCCGAGGCGGGCCAGCAGCCCCTTCGAGCGGGCGAGCCGGGTCCAGATCCGCTGCGCATCTTCGCTGAACAGAAACGGGATGTTGGTCATCGACTCGACCGCGCCGGCGACGATGAGGTCCGCGTGCCCGGCGCCGATGCGATACGCGCCCTCGACGATCGACTCCAGCCCGGAGGCGCAGTTGCGGTTGACCGTGAACGCGGGCACCGACTGCGGCACCTTCGCCAGCAGCGAGATGACGCGGGCCACGTTCGCCGAGTCGGGAGGACCGGCGATGTTGCCGACCACGACCTCGTCGATCTCCGCCGGCGGGATGCCGGCGCGCTCGATGGCCTCGCGCATCGCCACCCGGCCGAGCTCGACGGCCGAGACGTTTCCCATCTGGCCCGCCGACTTGGTGAACGGCGTGCGAGCCCCTGCGACGACGACGACATCTCGATCGCCGTTCATGACGCACCGTCCTTCTCACGATTGATATCGTGCGCTTCCAGCTTCTTGTACAGGTTGGATCTCGGTGTCTCGATCGACTTGGCCGTCCCGGCGATGTTCCAGTCGTTCGCGCGCAGCATCGCAACGATGTACGCCCTCTCGGCTCGCTCCTTGAACCGTTGCAGCGTCGCGCCGTGATACGCGATGGGCAACACGCCGTCGGCCGCCGCGGCGCCCTCGGTGGCCAGCGCCAGGCCGAGACCGGCGGGCAGGTCCGAGGCGCGGACGGTGCTCTCGGGCGCCATGATGATCAGCCGTTCGACCGCGTTGCGCAGCTCGCGCGCGTTGCCGCGCCACGGCTGGCGCGCGAGCGCACGAATCGCGGCGGCGTCGAACTCCTTCTCGCGATAATTGTTCTCTGCGCAGAACGTCCCGGCGAAGTGTTTCACGAGCGCCTCGACGTCGTCGGCTCGCTCGCGCAAGGGCGGCAGGTGCAGCGGAACGACGTTGAGGCGGAAGTACAGATCCTCGCGGAACGCGCCGGCCGAGATCTCGTGCGGCAGGTCCTTGTTGGTCGCGGCCACGACTCGCACGTCGACGGCCAGCGTCTTGGCCGCGCCGACCGGCTCGACACTGCCGTCCTGCAGTACGCGCAGCACCTTGGCCTGCGTCTTGAGGCTCATGTCACCGACTTCGTCGAGGAAGATCGTTCCGCCCTCGGCGCGCACGAACTTGCCGATCTGATCCTTGCTGGCTCCCGTGAACGAGCCCCTGACGTGTCCGAACAGCTCCGACTCGATCAGCTCTTCGGGAATCGCCGCACAGTTGACACTGACGAACGGCTTGTCGGATCGCGTGCTGTTGCGGTGGATCGCCCGCGCGACCAGCTCCTTGCCGGTTCCCGATTCGCCGGTGATCAGCACCGAGGCGCGCGTCGGCGCGATGCGCGCCACGGCGTCCCGGATCTCGCGCAGCACGGCGGAATCGCCGACCATGCGGTGGCGTTCCTCGGCGCTGGAGCGGAACTCGCGCACCTGGCGCTCGAGACGGCTGCGTTCGAGGGCGTTGCGCAGAACCAGCAGGACACGCTCGCGCTCGAGCGGCTTCTCCATGAAGTCCAGCGCGCCGAGCCGTGTCGCCTCGAGCGCTGTCTCGATCGTGCCGTGGCCGGAGATCATGACGACGGCAACATCCGGATGCTTCTCGCGCAGCTGGGCCAGGACTTCCAGCCCGTCCATCCGCGGCATCTTGATGTCCAGCAGGACGGCGTCGGGCTCGTCCGAGGCGACCTTCTCCAGCGCCTCGGGGCCGGTCGCGGCCTCGATCGACTCCATCCCCTCGTACTCGAGAATCATGCGCAGCGAGGACCGAATATCGGCCTCGTCGTCGGCCAGCAGGATTCGCGGCTTGGTCTTCAGCGGCATGAGGGGAACCCGTCGAGCACGTGCAAGAAACGCAATATACACGAAGGGCGCCTCATCCGGAGGCGCCCCGCGTGCAATCGGATTCTAGAACGGGCGAATGCTCGTCAGTCGGCTTGCCCGGGCACCCGCAGAAAGACCGTGAAGATCGTTCCGTTGGGCTGGAGGCCTTCCATCTTCACGGCGGCGCCCGGCCCGAGATCCTCGACGACGTCGATCCAGTGGTCGACCTCGGCGATCGAATCGTCGTTGATCTTGGTGATGATGCTGTTGCGCAGCAGGCCCTTGTCGGCGGCCTCGCTGTCGAAGGTCACGTCCGCCACGATCACGCCGCGCACGCTGCGACCGAGGCCCATCGACTCACGCAGCTCACGCGTGAGGTTCTCGACCGTGATCCCGAGGCCGGTCCCGGACTTCGGCGTCGCGCGGCGCTCCTCGCGGTCGGGCAACGGCCGGTTGTTGATCGCGGCCAGCCCCTCGTCGCGGTCTTCGAGGGTCGCGCGGGCGGTGAAGGTCCTGCCTCCGCGGCGGAACACCTCGAGCTCGACGTGATCGCCGGGTTGATGCGAGGCGATCTTGCCCACCAGGTCACGGTTGTCGCGAACGCGCTCGCCGTTGACCTTGCGGATGATGTCGCCTTTCTTCAGCCCTGCGCGCTCGGCCGGTCCTTCGCCGGCGACGTCGTCGATGATGACGCCGAAACCGTCGGGCAGGCCGTACCACTCACGCGCAGTGTCGTCGATCCCGTTGCGGTTCATCGTGATACCGATGTAGCCGCGGCGCACGTAGCCGCGGTCGAGAAGTTGGTCCATCACGGCGCGGGCGTGATTGATCGGTAGCGCGAAGCCGATTCCCTCGGCAAAGTTCGCGCGGCGAATCGCGGTGTTGATTCCGATCACGTTGCCGGCTCCATCGAGCAGCGGGCCGCCGGAGTTGCCGAAGTTGATCGCGGCGTCGGTCTGGATGAAGCTGACCACCATGGAGTCGGTGGCACCGATCGGAACGCGGCGCTCCTTGGCGGAGACCACACCGACCGTGACGGTCTGCTCGAAGTCGAGTGGGTTGCCGATGGCGATGACCCACTCGCCGACGCGCAGCGACTCCGAGTCGCCCAGCGGCAGCGTCGGAAGAGTCTCTCCGCGCGGGTTGACCTTGAGCAACGCGAGATCGATCGACGGATCGGCGCCCACGACCTCGGCCGCGAACTTGCGACCGTCCTGCATGCCGACCTCGATCTGATCCGCATCCTCGACGACGTGGTTGTTGGTCAACACGTAGCCGTCGTCGGAGATCACGAAACCGGATCCCTCGCCGACGCGCGGGCGGCGGTTCGGGCCACGCTGTTCGTCCTCGGGCGGGAAGAGCCACTCCCACATCTCGGGGACGTCCTCGCCTTCGCTCTCCTCGGCTTCTTTTCCGGTCAATTGCGTGGCGGTCACGCTGACGACGGCCGGCAGCGATTGCTCGACCACGTCGGCGATCGTCTCCGAGCCCGAGGGCACGTAACGCGCCGGTGCGAGCTCGAGGCGATTCTGCATCGGCGCGGCATGCGCCACGTCGGGCGCGTTGAGCTTGCCGCCGAGCAGCATGCCGAAGACGATGCTCGCGCCGATCACGAGCAGAAGCGAAAAGAACCCGAAAGCACGACTGTTCATCGTACGGATCTCCGTGACGGCCCCTCGGAATGTCTTACGTATTTCATCTGCCGACGTTTGCCGGGCTGGCCGCCTCGCGCGGCAGCAACTCCTGAATCACGCGCCGCAGGGCGCAGATGTCGACCGGTTTGTCGAGCACCCGGTCCACCCCGAGGTGGCGTGCCTGGTTCCTGACGTCGTCGTTCAGGTAGGCGGAAACGAGGATGCAACGAGCCGTGCAGTCACGCTGGCGCAGCTCGGCCAGCAGGGTCAAGCCGTCGATTCCGGGCATTTTGTAGTCGATCAGCAGCAGATCGGCGCCGTCGTGTCCGTGGGTCAGCACCTTGCGCGGATCGGCCTGGGCCA
This sequence comes from bacterium, assembly GCA_024226515.1. GTDB lineage: Bacteria > Acidobacteriota > Polarisedimenticolia > Polarisedimenticolales > Polarisedimenticolaceae > JAAELQ01. The sequence continues at coordinate 55,465 of JAAELQ010000263.1, read as the reverse complement.
CCGTGTTGTATCCGGCCCGGGTCAGCAGGCGGCGGTAGGTGGCGAGCACGGCCGGATCGTCGTCGACGACCAGGACCGTGTAGCAATCGTTGCATCGGGGTGACATGACGCTTAACAAAGTAGCAAGGCTTGTGCCTGGGCGTGGGGTGTGAGATTCCGGGGTTTTTGCGGCGCGGCGGACGAGCCGGAGCCAAGCAGGCGCGACACGGACGCCAATGTGGCGCGTCGGAGGCGACTACGGGGGCTCAATTGCCCTCCGCCGTCCCGGCGATCCGGTACTCCTTGAGCTTCCGCTGCAGCGTGCGCAGGCCGATCCCCAGCATCTCCGCGGCCTGGGTTCGATTCCCGTCGGTCTTCTCCAGGGCGCGCAGAATCGCCAGGCGCTCGATCTCGCCCATCGTCAGGTCCTCGCCGGACGCGTCGCCGGCCGGGGTCGCGCTGCCGCCGGCCGGCGCGGCCGGCACGTCTCGGGCCAACTCCGGGGGCAGATCCTCCACGCCGATCTCGTCGTTGGGCGCCAGGACGACCAGGCTCTCCACCGTGTTCTTCAGCTCGCGGACGTTGCCCTCCCAGCGGTGCCCGACGAGCACGCGCATCGCGTCCGCGCTGAAGCGCAGCTCCTTGCGCTCGTTCTCCTTGGCGAAACGCTCGAGGAACTGGTTCGCCAGCAACGGAATGTCACCCTCGCGGTCGCGCAGCGGCGGGATCTGGATCGTCACGACCTTGAGCCGGTAGTACAGGTCGCTGCGGAACTGCCGCTCCTCGACCATCTTCTCCAGGTCCTGGTTGGTCGCCGCGACCAGGCGAATGTCGACGCGGATCGTCTCGGTCCCGCCCACGCGCATGAACTCGCGCTGCTCCAGGACGCGCAGCAGCTTGACCTGCATCTCGAGCGGCAGCTCACCGATCTCGTCCAGAAACAGCGTTCCGCCGTCGGCCAGCTCGAACTTGCCCACCTTGCGCGCCGACGCCCCGGTGAACGCCCCCTTCTCGTGACCGAACAGCTCGGACTCGAGAATCTCGGCGGGGATCGCCGCGCAGTTGATCGGGAGGAAGCGCGCATCGCGACGAGGAGAGTGCTCGTGCAGCGCGTTCGCCACCAGCTCCTTGCCCGTCCCCGATTCGCCGATGATCAGCACGTTGGATCGCGCGGGCGCGACGAGGTCCATCTGCCGGAACAACCCCTCCATCGCCTTCGAGCGGCCGATCAGGTTGCCGAACTTCTCGCCGAGCCGCTTCTCGAGCTCGTCCACGCGGCGGGACAGCATGCGCTTCTCGACGATCGCCGACGTGCGCTTGCGCAACTCGAACAGGTCGACGGGCTTCGTCAGGTAGTCGTCGGCGCCGCGTTTCATCGCGTCCACGGCCGACTCGACCGAGCCGTGCCCGGTGACCATCAGGATGCCCACGTCGGGGTTGATCTTGCGCGCCTGGTCCAGCACGCCGAACCCGTCGGTGCCGGGCAGCATCAGGTCCGTGATGATCATCGTCACCTCCGCGTGGTTGCGTAGGTGGTCCAGCGCAGGATCGGCGCCGGCGAAGTCGGCCACGTCGTAGCCGACCGAGGTCAGCGCGCGTTTGAGCGTGCGCCGGTTCGGCTCCTCGTCTTCGATGAGAATGATGCTGACCGTGTCGTTCATGGACCCACCGAGATTCTAGACGAGAGACTCGAATTCGTCCGCGTCGACGACGCGGATTCCGAGTTCTCTCGCTTTATCCAATTTGGACCCCGCGGCCTCGCCCGCAACGACGAGGTCGGTTTTCTTGCTCACGCTGCCCGCGACCCTGCCGCCGAGCGCCTCCACCAGCTTCTTGGCCTCCGCGCGCGAGCGCCCGGGAAGCGTTCCCGTGACCACGACGGTCTTGCCGGCGAACGGCGAGTCCTCGGCGACGGGTGCCGGAGGCTCGACGGGTTGCGGTCGCAGCCCGGCCTCGACCAGCCGCCGGATCAACTCGCGATTCGCGGGCTGATCGAAGAACAGTCGCACCGCTGCGGCCGTCTTGGGACCGATCTCGTCGAGCTCCTCCAGCGCCTCGGCCTCCGCCTCGGCCAGGGCATCGAGCGAGGCGAAGCTCTGCGCGAGCTGCTGCGCGGCCCGATCGCCCACGTGCCGGACGCCGAGCCCGAACAGCAGCCGGTTCAGCGGACGCGTCTTCGACTCCTCGAGCTGGGCCAGCAGGTTCTCCGCCGACTTGACGCCCATACGCTCGAGCTCGGAGAGGGAGTCCAGCTCCAACCCGTACAGGTCGGCCACGTCGCGCACCAGCTCCTTCGCCGTCAACTGCTCGACCAAGGCCTCGCCGAGTCCCTGCACGTCCATCCCCCCGCGCGACGCGAAGTGCAGCAGCTTCTCTCGCTGCTGGGCCGGACAGGCGACGTTGGTGCAGTAGCGCGCCACCTCCCCTTCCTCGCGGTCCGCCGCAGAGTCGCAGACCGGACAGCGTGTGGGCATCTCGAACCGGCGCTTGCCGCGGGGTTTGGTCTCGACGACCTTGACCACCTGCGGGATGATCTCGCCGGCCTTCTCGATCAGCACCGTGTCGCCGACGCGAACGTCCTTGCGCTCGACCTCGTCCTCGTTGTGCAGGGTCGCGCGAGAGACGGTCGTTCCGGCGAGCGCGACCGGCTCGAGCTCGGCGACGGGGGTCAGCTTACCGGTGCGTCCGACCTGAACGCGGATCTCGCTCACCCGCGTCGTGGCCTGCTGCGCCGGGTACTTGAGCGCGACGGCCCAGCGCGGGAACTTCGACGTCGCACCCGCCTCGCGGCGCACGGCGAGCTCGTCGACCTTGACCACGACGCCGTCGATCTCGTAGTCCAGCGAGTCGCGCAGCTCGCGCAGGTGCTCGACGTAGGCCAGAATCTCGTCGAGACTCTCGCACTTGTCGTTCAGCGGGTTCGTCTTCAGGCCCAGGTCGCGGATGCGATCGAGCCCCGCGACGTGGCGCTCGGGCAGCCCGTCCTCGTCGGCGGCCAGCTCGTAGAAGAAGCAGTCGAGCGGGCGCTTCGCGGTGACCCTGGGGTCCTTGAGGCGCACGAACCCGGCCGCGGCGTTGCGTGGGTTGGCGTAGAGTGATTCGTTCGTCTCGGCGCGCCGGCGGTTGAGCTCCTCGAACGCGCTGCGCGCCAGGAAGACCTCGCCGCGCACCTCGAGGTAACGCACGGATTCGATCAGTCGCAGCGGGATCGAGCGGATCGTGCGCACGTTGCCGGTCACATCCTCGCCGACCCTGCCGTCCCCGCGCGTGACCGCGCGCTCGAGCACTCCGTCGCGGTAGTGCAACGAGATCGACAGCCCGTCGACTTTCGGCTCGACCGCGTACGTCGGCTGCTCGTCCTCCAGCGTGCGCCGCAGGCGCGCCTCCCAGTCGCGCAGCTCCTGCTCGCCGTAGGCGTTGTCCAGCGACAGCAACGGCGTCGAATGCGCGAACGTCGCGAAACCGTCGGCCGGCTCTCCGCCGACGCGCATCGTCGGCGAGTCGGCAGCGATCAGTTCGGGATGCGAGCGCTCGATCGCGAGCAGCTCGCGCTCCAGCGCGTCGTACTCGGAGTCCGAGATCTCCGGGTCGTTGTCGACGTAGTACAGCTTGCGGTGACGCGCGATCCGTTCGCGCAGCTCCGCCGCGCGCATCCGGACTTTATTGGGCTTCCTCCGGTTCACGATGGCGCCAGGTTAGCTCAGCAAGGCCAGCGCTTCGACCTGCGCGGTCTGGGGCATCATGTCGTACGGCGTGACGGAGACCACCTCGCGTCCCGCGGCCGCCAGCGCGGCGAGGTCGCGGGCCAGCGTCTCGGGATTGCACGACAGGTAGGCGATACGGCGGACGTCGCCCGCGGTGATCGCGCGCAGGACGGAATCGCGGCAACCGGGGCGTCCCGGGTTGAGAATCACGCGGGCGCCGGAGAGCTTCTCGATCTCGGCCGCGGCCAGCGCCTCGACCCGGCCGGTGCGGAAGCGGGCCGCGACGCCCATCCGCGCCGCGTTCCGGCGCGCGCACGCGGCGGACGCGGGAACCTCCTCGATGCCGATCAGGGGTGCGGCCCCGGCCTCCGGGGCGCTCAACGTCAGTCCGTGCAGTCCGACGCCGCAGTACAGGTCCAGCAGCGGGCCGCCGCGACCCAGGTGGGCCGACAGCTCGCGGTGGATCGCAGCCAGCGGCCCCGTCGCGACCTGGAAGAAGCCGACCGCGGGGACCTCGAACTCCCTCCGTTCGCCATCGGGCCCGACGGCGGCGGCGAAGAACGTGCGCTCGCCGCGCAGCGTGCGCGTCGTCGGGCCGAACACGTAGGACGAAGCGCGTGGGTTGAAGTTGACGGAGACGCCGGACAGGCCGTCGATCTGCAGGTCGTCGACGGGAAGCTCGAGCGCGTCGTTCGGCCCGGTCTCGGCGACCAGGTTCAGGTGCACGCCCCCCGCCGCGGTCTCGCGCAGGTCCACGTTGCGCAGCGGCCCGCCGGGACGCGCCAGCGAATGCCGCTGCAACCACGCCACGACCTCGCGCAGCGCCGCGAGCGAGGTGTGCCCCTGGACGCGGCACTGCGAGATGTCGACGACCTCGTCGGTGCCACGGCGATACAGGCCCGCCACGACGCGCCCCGCGTCGGCGCGCAGCGCGAGCTTCGCGCGATTGCGGTAGGCCTCCGTTTGCGGTGCCGCAACGCAATCGCGAACCGGCGTCGAGGCCAGCGCGGGCCAACGCGCCAGCGCGTCACGCACGATGCGCGTCTTGATCCCGAGCTGCCGCGAGTACGGCTCGTCGATCAGCGGACACCCGCCGCAAGCCGTCGAGACCGGGCACGAAAGAGGGGTCAGACCGTGCATCGCGCAAAGAAGTAGGGGGTCAGACTGTGCTCTGTGCATATCGCACAATGCACAGTCTGACCCCTACATCTCGAGCGTCGCCAGATCGAGGATCATGTGGCGCAACGTCACGCCCTTCTCGTCGCGCAGTTCGAGACGCACGGAGTCCTTCTCCCAGTCGATCTCGATCACGCCGAAGTTGGGGACGTAGAACGGATCTCCGATGCGGGTCATGTCCCGGACGGCCTCCGCGGGAGGAGCATCCGCCATGTTCAACGACCCCGTCGCCACCTCGTGCAGCGGGTACGGCACGCCGAGTCCACCGCGGTAGATCGCGCCGAAGTGACGGCCGCCGCTGACGATCAATGTGTGATAGGCGTTCGTGGTCTCGATGACGCCGACGATGCGCGACACGTCCTCCGGGAAGTTGGTCCACTTCTCCCAGTGCTCGCGCGACGTCAGCAACGGGATGCTGCTGACGAGAATGCGGACGTCCGCCGGCTGCTCCATCTTCTCGATGATCCACTCCCACTGTTCCTCGCCGATCATCTCCGCCGACGGATCCTCGTGCTCGATGTACGGACCGTGTCCTCCGGTGCTCACCTCGGAGCGCCGCAGAGGATCGCGGAACCAGCGCGTGTCGATGAGGATGATCTGCAGGCGCCGCCCCTCGGGCCCGACCGTCACCGCGTCGTACAGGCCCGGTCGCGTCGCGCGCGGGGAGTCCGCCGGGATTTGCCAGAAGTCGAGGAACTTCTGCTTCGCGACATCCTTGCCCTCGAAGCTCGCGCCGCCGTCGTTGAGGCCGAAGTCGTGATCGTCCCAGATCGCCAGCATGGGCTTCGTCTCGCGCAGCTTTCTGAAACCCTCGATCGCCGCCAGCTTGGCGTAGGCCTCGTCCAGCGCGGCGGGCCCGCCGCTGTTGTGGACGGCATCGCCCGAGAAGATGAACAGGTCGGGGTCGGCCTCGAGGATCGCATCCCAGATCGGTTGCGGCGCCGTCTCGTCGGCGCACGATCCGAAGGCGATGCGGTGGATCTCCTGGTCGGGGTCCAGCGTGAGTGCGGACAGGTCGCCACCGGCCGAGCCGGAGCCGCCCCCGTCACACCCCATCGTCGCGAACAGTGCGGCGCAGACAAACGGCGCGGCATAGACAAGCTGCGAGCTGGCTTTCATTCGGATGCCTCCTCTCGATCGGTGACACAATAGCCGTCCGCTGCCGGAACGGCACGTCCCGGGGAACGCTGAGATGCAACCTGACCGATCAACGCGCCGGGGCGCCGGCCGCGCCGCGAAGCTGCTGGCAGCCCTGGGCTCCACGGTCCTCGCGCTGCTGCTGGCGGAGGGCGCGATCCGGGCGCTGGGGGTCGCGCCCGCGGTGAAGGCCCTGGAGATCGACGGCGCGGACTCGGTCTACCGCCGCTCGACGAACCCGATCCTCGGGTTCGAGCTGAAGTCCGACTATCGCAACCCCGACGCCGACTTCGCGCGGTCGTACCCGAGCACGAACTCCTGGGGGCAGCGCGACGTCGAGCGCACGGTCGAGGCGCGTCCCGGGGGCCGGCGAGTGCTGTTGCTGGGCGATTCGGTCGTCGAGGGCCACGACATCCGCGATCTCGACGACACGATCTCGCGCCGACTCGAGCGGAACTCCGCTGGCGATGTCGAGGTGCTGAACTTCGGCGTCAGCGGCTACTGCACGCGGGCCGAGGTCGAGCTGCTGCGTGTCAAGGGGCTGGCGTTTCGGCCCGACGTCGTGCTGCTCGTCTTCGTCGCGAACGACTTCGACGACTTCAATCGAGAGGCGTATCGCCTGGAGGGGGACCTCGCGCGACCGGCCTGGGCCGAGCGCCTGTTTCACGCCTCGCACCTGTTCCGCGCGGGCTCGATCCGCACGAACCTCTTCGGTTTCGGCGCGGAGTTCGATCCCGTGCGCTGGAATCGGCGGGCGATCGGCGAGGGCAACGTGAGCGAGGGGCTCGCGCTGCTGCGCGAGCTGGCCGAGGCGCACGGCTTCGAGGTCGGGGTGGCGGTGTGGCCGGTGTTCGAGGACGACGGCATCGTCGATCCCGAGGCCATGCCGGGTTCGGATGCACTGATCGTCGAGCGGCTGGCGGCGATGCACGGCCTGAGCGTGCGCCGTCTGGCGCCGGCGTTCCGCGCCGACCTGGCGCGACGCGGCTCGAACGCAAGCCCGCGCCTGCTGTACACGGTCGGCGACCGGTTGCACCCTTCCGTCGAGGGCTGCCGCGTCGCGGCGGACGCGTTGCGCGCCTGGCTCGCGGAACCGGGCGGCATGGCGCTCGGCCCGCGGTCGTCCGAGGATGCAGAAGCGATTCGCGCGTCGCTCGACCGAGGCCAGAGCGCTCCCGACTACGCGCACGTGTTCAACAACGAAGGGCTGACCCACAAGCGAGCCGGGCGGGAAGACGATGCCGAGCGCAGCTTCCACCGTGCGCTGGCCGAGCGTCCTGACTATTCCGACGCCCACAACAACCTCGCCAACCTGCTGCTGGCGCGCGGGGATCTCGAAGGAGCGATCGAGCACTATCGCAGCGCTCTCGAGGACCCCGGGGCGGGTGCGGAGGTGCAGCGTAATCTCGCGATCGCCCTCGAGCGCAGCGGCGATCTCGGCGCCGCGCTGCCGCACTACGAGAGCGCCGCGGCTTCGATCCCCGGCGACCCGGCCCTGCAGGCCAGGCTCGGGGCGTTGCTGGCCCAGGCGGGTCGCCTCGACGAGGCCGAGGCGGCGTTCCGCCGCGCGGTCGAACTCGACGCGGCCGCCGCTGGGGCGCATCACGGGCTGGGCAACGTGTTCGCCGCGCGCGGGCGCCTCGACGAGGCGGCCGAGCACTACCGCGCCGCCGCGGAGCTACGGCCGGACTGGAGCGCCCCGCGCAGGGCGCTGGAGCGAATCAGTCGTTCGACGCGGCGTGCGCAGGATGGCGCCGGGGCAGGCGGATCATGAAGGTCGTCCCCTTCCCCTCCTCGGACCGGAGGTCGATCGTCCCTCCGTGGCGCTCGACGATCTGGCGCGCGATCGGCAGACCGAGCCCCGTGCCCCCACCACGACTCGAGTAGAACACCTCGAAGATGCGCTCCCGCGCCTCGGCCGGGATCCCGGGGCCGTCGTCCTCGACCTCCAGCACGACCTCGCCCTGCGACCCGGGACGGGTGCGGACGACGACGCGACCGTTCGCCGGCAACACCTGGCGCGCGTTGACCAGCAGATTCATCAACGCCTGCTTGAACTGCGTCTCGTCGATCTCGACGTGCGGCACCATCGGCTCCAGCTCCGTGGACAACTCGACCTGACTCTGGCGGAAGTCACCCTCGAGGAACCGTGCGACCTCGGAGACGATCTGGTTCAGGTCGGTGGACTCGAAGCGTGGCCGGGCCGGCCGTGCGTAGGCCAGGAAGTTGTTCACCAGTCGCTCGAGTCGCTTGATCTCGCTCTGGTTGGTTCCCAGGAGCTCGTGATAATCGAGGTCGGCGCAATCGGGCCTGCACTGCAGCTCCTCTTCGAGCATCTGCAGGTTCATGTTCATGGCGTTGAGCGGATTGCGGATCTCGTGGGCCAGTCCCGAGGCCAGCAAACCGACGTACGAGGCCCTCTCGGCCGACTGGCGCGCCTGCTCGAGCATCCGGTTCTTTTTCAGCAGGTGCAGCACGTAGAAGAACCCGGCCACCAGCACGCCCACCGCGAGCACGGCGGCGACGACGACCTTCAACCGCAGCGAGCTGCGCAGGTTCTCGAGCTCGGAGAGCAGCGGCTGCGCCGCGATTCCGACGATGACCTCGCCTTCGGACAATCCAAGCGGCACTCGAACCTCCTGCTGCCCACCGGTGGGCCAGTCGACCGGCACCATGCCCGGCTTCAGCTCGGGCTGGGGCATCGGCACGGATTCGCGGAAGAAGATCATCTGGCGCACGCCGAAGCGGTCACGAATCTCGACGTGGTGCATGAAGAACCGACGTGAGAATCGTTCGTGGATCACGTTGCGTAACGCGTCCTGCCCCGCGCGCACCCGGGAGAAGTCGATGCTGCCCGGATCTCCACCCAGGTGGGCCACCGTGCGGGCGATGCGCTCGGCCTCGTGACGGATCAGATCGAGCCGGTTGCTCAGTACCTTGACGTTGAGCTCGCGCAGCGCGAGGTTGCCCGCGACACCGACCAGGACGAGCAGCAGAACGCCGAACAGCAAAAAAGCGCGGACCGTCTCTCCGCGACCCGATCGGGCGAAAACCTGGCGAAAACTTGTTGACATTCCCGTCCCTGGATCCAGCCTAACTCGTTGAAACCACGACTATTCTATCGTTTTCGGGGCTCGGGGCCACTCCGCTGCATTCTCACCGCATTCCGGCCCGACCCCGGAAGTTCCTCGTTGACCGGGTTGCCGGGTCGCCATAGTGTAAGTATCAGAAGCATTCGGCCTTTGATATCGTTGTCATGTTTGGAATGCCCGGGATTCGATGAACGGGGGCGTTGGATCGGATCCTAGTCTTCTCTCGATGATAGGAGGGGCGCATGGGGTCACAGCAGGCCAATCTTAAAGGAAGCGTCAGGCTTGGCGGATACCTGCGCAAGCTGCGCAGCGGCTACGGCTACTCGCTTCGCCGTGTCGAAGAGAGAGCCAAGGCGGAAGGCGGCGAGATCGACAACTCGCAGCTCAGTCGATACGAGAAGGGAATCTGTTACCCCTCGTTCGACAAGCTAAGGATTCTGGCCAACGTGTTCAACGTCTCCATCCAGTCCTTTTCGGACGTAGTCGATCTTGAATCCTTCGAGGAGCTCAAGCCGCTCGCCGGCGACCCCTCGGGCATGGTCGATCGCGGCATCGAAGAGACCAAGGCCGGCAACAACGGTCGTGCCTTCGCCCTGTTCGAGAGAGCGGTGGAGATGCTGCTCGACGCCCCGGCGAGCATCGATCGACAGAAGATGATGGGCCGCGCCAAGGTCAACCAGGCGCTGGCACTGCACCGTCTGGGCAAGTTGTCGCTGGCGGAGCAGGAACTGCGCGGTGCGCTGCGCGACCAGGAGAACCTGTCTCCGGAGTTGCGCGCGCGGTCCTTCCTGCTGCTGGCCAACATCCACGCCGACCAGGGCGACGGATTCCTCAGTGAGATGGAAGCCGAGAAAGCCTACGAGGCCGCCCGGGATCTGGAAATGGACCAGCTGGCCGCCATGGCGCTGCACACGCTCGGTCGCGTGCTGTCCGACCAGGGACGTCCGGCGCATGCGATCCAGCGTTTCCGCGAGTCGGCCCGACTCTACGCCGCGGCCGGCAACACCTACGAAGCGATTCGAGTCAAAACGTTCATCGGCTCGTGCTACATCGAGTTGGGCAAGTCGCGCGAGGGCGTCCGCCTGCTGCGCAGCGCGCTCGACGAGGCCCGCGGCAGTTCCCACCGTCGCCTGGAGGCCGTCGCCTGGAGCAACATCGGGGACGCCTATTTCCGCATGAAAGACTGGCGCCGCGCTCGCAGCTGTTTCCGCGAGTCCGACGCCCTGGCCCTGTACAACAACGAAAAGCAAACGGATGTGCTCTTCTTCAATGCCTTCCACGAATGGAGAATGGCTCAGGAAGAGGACAACCCCACGCGGGAGAAGATCGCCTTCGGCCGCCTGAAGGCGCTACGGTCGAGCCTCGAGCGCAGGCTGCCCGAGGTTGAAGTATTCGATGACTTCGTGGAAGGAGGCCGACGCCATGCGTAGGTCCATCGTCCTTGGTTTCATTGCCCTGTGTTGCATCCTCGCCGTCGGCACGACCCTGACGTCCGCCGCTCCGCGAGAGCTCGGCCATCCGGCTCGGTTCGCCCCGGGCTCCCTCGACGAAGGACTGGTCCAGATCAAGAGTCCCACCGACGATCGTCTGTGGGCCGCCTGGGCCTACCGCGACGGCGCGGAGTACGACCTGGCCGTGTCCCACACCGACAGCACCGGTGTGTGGAGCGAACCGCAGTTCTTCGGCAGACACGACGGACGCAGTCAGTCGCAACCGGCGCTGACGATCGCCGAGGACGGTTCGATCTACCTCGTGTTCGTCGACGCCGGCCGCCTCGTGCTGTCCGCGCTCGATGGCGAGACCGGCGCCTGGTCTCTGCCGCGCCTGCTGACGGGACACTCCGTGCGCGCCGCCGCCCCGAGCGTCAAGATCGTCGGCGGCTCGCTCGTCATCGCCGCGCTCGTCGGCAACCAGATCCAGATCCTCGACCTCGCCCTGCCGCTGGCGTCGACCGCCATCGGAACGCACGGCATCAACGACGGTCCGGACCCGTTCGGACATCGCGGACCCCGGCCTGTCTCCGAGCGAGATCGCAAGCGCGGGCAGAGCGAAGAGACCCAAGAAGAGGAAGAGGCGCCGGTGGGATCCATCGGACGCAGCACCTCGAAGTAAGTCGACCGATCGAAGATCGTCCATTCATGGGGCCGCGGGCTTAGCTCGCGGCCCTTTTTCGTTCGATGTCGTCGGCGGGTTCGGGGAGCTTCTTCGATGGCTCGGGAGGGGAACCCCGGGGGGCGACTGCCCCCCGACCCCCGCTACCGCACTCCACGACGCCGTCAGAACGGCGTCGCTCCGTTTGGTCCTTTTCTCTCGGAGGGCGATATGCGGTCGGGTGAAGCTGTTCGCCGCTTCTGCGGATTCCGTTTCTCACTGGATCGAGGACTGTCGCCGTGACGAGGCAAAGAGCAACGATCGCACCTCGTCCGAGAGAACCAGGACCAAACGGAACGATGGCCGTCTGCGGCCGTCGTGGAGTGCGGTAGCGGGGGTCCGGGGGCAGTAGCCCCCGGGGGTCCACCCTCCGAGAACCGAAAGAAACTCCCCGAAAACTACATCGCCAGCGCCTGCTCCAGATCCGCGATCAGGTCGCGCGGATCTTCCAGCCCAACCGACAGGCGAAGCAACTGCTGCGGGATGCCCAGGCTGCGCCGCGTCTCGTCGTCCAGGTTGCGGTGCGACATGCGGGCCGGCATCGAGACGAGCGACTCGACGTCCCCCAGGCTGCCCGCGCGCGCGAAGAGCCGTAGGCGATCGTGCACCAGAACGGCATCCGCCGGCGTTCCGTCGACTTCGAAGGCGATCATGCCGCCGAAGTCGTCCATCTGACGCGCGGCCACCTCGTGGTCCGGGTGATCCGGCAGGCCCGGATAGCTCACGCTCGCCACGCGCGGGTGGTCGGCCAGCATCCGGGCCACGGCGGCGGCGGCGCGGCAGTGCGCCTCCATCCGGACGGCCAGCGTGCGCAGGCCGCGGTGCAGCAAATACGCGGGAAAGGGATCGAGTATCCCCCCCATCACACGCCGCATGTCGGCGATGCGTTCCACGACCGTGTCGGAGCCGGAGACGACTCCGGCGATCAGGTCGCCGTGCCCGCCGAGGTACTTCGTCGCGCTGTGAACGACGAGATCGACGCCCTGCCCGAGCGGTCGGTGCAGGATCGGGGTCGCAAACGTCGCGTCGACGACGACGGGCACCCCGGCCTCGCGCGCGGCGCGCACGGGAGGATCGAGGTCGATCACGCGCAGCGTCGGGTTGACCGGGGTCTCGAGCAGCAGCAACCCGCAGCCCTCGATACGCCCCGGCTCGAGACGAAGCAGGTCATCGTGTCCCAGCCAGTCCACGCTCATGCCCAGATCGGACAGGACACGCTGCGCCAGCTCGATCGTGCCCCCGTAGACGTCGCGCTGTATCGCGATCCGTGCGCCGCGGCCTGCCACGGCCAGCAGGGTCGTCGTGATGGCGGCCATGCCGGAGGAGAACACCGCCGAGCGCTCCGCGCCCTCGAGAGCGGCCAGCCGACCCTCGACCTCGACGATCGTCGGGTTCCCGTACCTCGCGTAGAGAAACCCTTCGCGCGAATCGTGGTACCGATCAATCGCCTCCTGGCTCTCGAAGGCGAAGGCCGACGACGGAACGATCACCGGCGAGAGCGGGTGTCCCGACTCCACGGGATCGGGCGATGGGCGAGCGCACAGGGTCCTCGGACGGAAGTTTTCGCTCTGTTTTCGCTTCAAAACACAGCCTTTTCTTTCCTCTAACTTGTTGACACTGCCAAGGGTGCTTCCCTATCATGGCGGGGCTGGTGGACGGAAATGGAGCAGAGTGGACTAGCTGAGACCATATCTCTCATTTTCGCGCAGATTGAGGAGCGGCGACCCGCCGGTGCTGAGGCACGGCATGCCGGTGAATCGTCAACTCCTCTGCATCCCTGTCTCCAAACGGACGGAAGCACATGCTGCGGGGAAACGCACTCGCCAAGGTCGATGACAAAGGGCGATTGAAGCTCCCTGCCGTGTTCCGCTCGATCATCGACTCCCAGTACGGCACCGAGTTCTTCGTCACCAGCCTGACCGGCGAATCGGCGCGCCTGTATCCGATGGAAGTGTACGCCAAGCTCGAGCAGCGCCTGCTCGACGCGTCCAGTGTACAGCCGCTCGTCAGCAAGCTGCGCAACGCCCTGAACGGCATGGGCCAGCGCGCCTCGATGGACTCGCAGGGGCGCATCCTGGTCCACCCGTGGCTGCGCGAGAAGGCTTCGATCACCGGCGAGGTCGCCGTGGTCGGCCAGCAGAACTACCTCGAAGTCTGGAACCGCGGCGTGTTCGAGGACCGCGTGTTGAACGACCCGCTGACGCCCGAAGAACTGATCGAACTGGCCTCGCTCGGCTTTTGAGCATCGGAGCGCGACTTTGTTTCCGGCCCTTACAACGGAGTACCCGGTGAGCGGCGCGCCGCACGAGCCGGTCCTTCTGCCGGAGACGCTCGAGCTACTCGCTCCGCGCAGCGACGCCGTCTTCGTCGACGGCACGCTCGGCGCCGGCGGTCACGCCGAAGCGCTGCTCGAGGCCACGAGTCCGAACGGCCGCGTGCTGGGCATCGACCGCGACACCGCGGCTCTCGAGTTGGCCCGAGCACGGCTGGCCCGCTTCGGGGATCGCTTCGTGGGCCTGCACGGCGAGCACGCCGACCTACGTGAGCTGGTCCGGCAGCAGGGGCTCGACGCGGTCGACGGCGTGTTGCTCGATCTCGGCGTCTCCTCGATGCAGCTCGACGATCCGGGGCGCGGCTTCTCCTTCCGCGCCGACGGTCCGCTCGACATGCGGATGGACACGACCACGGGGCGCACCGCCGCCGAGCTGGTCGCGGAGACCGATGGGGCCGAGCTGAAGCGCATCCTGCGCGACTACGGCGAGGAGCGGCAGGCGGGACGGATCGCCCGCGCCATCGTGCGCGCCCGCGACGAACGACCGATCGCGACGACGGCCGAGCTGGCCGAGCTGGTCGCCCGGGTCCTGGGGCCCGCGGCGCGACGCTTCAAAATCCACCCGGCGACACGAACGTTCCAGGCGTTGCGCATCGCGGTCAACTGCGAGCTCGATCGGCTCGAGGCTGCGGTCCACGACGCGGTGCTGCTGCTGCGGCCCACGGGCCGCGTCGTCGTGCTGGCCTATCACTCGCTCGAGGACCGCATCGTCAAGCACACGCTGCGCGGCCTCGCCGAACGCTGCAACTGCCCGCCGCGACTTCCGGTCTGCGGCTGTGGCCGAGAGAACATCGTCCGCCTGCTGACCGGAAAGCCGACGCGCCCGTCCGACGAGGAGATCGCGCGCAATCCGCGGTCCCGCAGCGCCCGTTTGCGGGCGGCGGAGCGCCTGTGACGCAACGACGCCAGGCATCCGCCGCCAACGACGGATGGCGACGCAATCAGACGCTGGTTCGCGAGCGCGACGAGGAGCGCGTACGCTGGTTGTGGCGCACGCTGTTCGGCATCATCGTCGCGCTGCTTCCCGTCGGCGCGCATCGCTACCATCAGAACGCCTACCTCGAGGTCGTGTACGAACTCAACGAACTCCGCGCGGAATCTGGCGATCTGATCGAAGAACAGCGCCGGCTGGACCTCGAACGCTCGCGACTCGAAGCGTTGACGCGCATCACCCGCTGGGCCGATCGGCAGCCCGGCCTGGTCCAGCCCGACCCACGGGATGTCCACATCGTCCATCGCCGCAACACGAATGACGGGCAGCTCGTGGCCGGCGCGGAGCCCGCGCCGTGACGAAAGTCAACCGATCGCGGCTGATCCAGGTCTCGGCCGCCGTGTGCCTGATGTGTCTCGGCATCGGCGCACGGCTGTACCACTTGCAGGTCCTGAGTCACGACCGCCTGCGTCAGGCGGCCGAGATGCAGCAGGAACAGGTCGTAACGGTTCAGGCGCGGCGCGGAGCGATCGTCGACCGCAACGGAATCTCACTGGCGTCGACGCTGGAGACGTTCTCGCTCTACGCACATCCGCAGCGGATCGAGGATCCCGAGCACGCCGCCACGGTGCTGGCGCGGGCCCTCGACATCTCGCGAGCGGACCTGCTGAAACGCCTGCGATCCGAACAGCCGTTCGTCTGGGTCAAGCGTTTCCTCGAGCCGAGTACCGCCGCGGAGCTGCAGAAGCTCGAGATCCCGATCGACAGCGACGAAGCGTTCAACTTCCAGCCCGAGCCGCGGCGCTTCTATCCCTACGGTAAGCTCGGCGTGCACATCGTCGGCTTCGCGAACATCGACGGGGACGGCGTCGAGGGCATCGAGCAGACGTTCGACGGAGTTCTGCGCGGCGAACCGACGCGCTACAAGTTCCAGCTCGACGGCCGCCGCCGAACGCAATCGATCAGCATCGACTCGCCGGACGACCAGCCCCACGACGTCGTGCTCTCGATCGACATGGTGCTGCAGCATCTCGTAGAGCACGAGCTCGACGACGCGATGCGGCGAACGGGTGCGGGCGCCGCGACCGCGATCCTGCTCGACGCTCGCACCGGCGAGGTTCTCGCGCTGGCCAATCGACCCGCCGCCGACCTGGCCCGCTACTCGCAAGCCTCGGATGCCGAGAAGATCAACCGGGCGGCCGTGCACTTCTACGAGCCGGGCTCGACGTTCAAGGTCGTGTCCATGGCCGCCATCCTCGAGCACGGGGCGCCGCGACTCAACCAGCGCGTGTTCTGCGAGAACGGCCTGCTGCTCACGGAGAAGCGGAAGATCCGCGACACCAAGCCGCACGGCTGGTTGACGCCGTACGAGATCGTCGCCCGCTCGAGCAACATCGGCATGGTCAAGCTGGCCAAGAACCTGACCCAGCGCGAGCTGTGGGAGACCGTGCACAGCTTCGGCTTCGGCGAACAAACCGGGATCGAGCTGCCCGGAGAGTCGGCGGGCTCGTTCCTCGACGTCTCGCGCTGGTCCGGCTTCTCGCACGACTCGATCTCGTTCGGCCAGGAGATCGGCGTAACCGCGATCCAGATGGCCTCCGCGCTGGGGATCGTGGCCAACGACGGCGTCCTCGTACCGCCGCGCGTGGTTCTCGGCACGCGCGACGAATCCGGTGAGCTCCGGCCGAAGAGCCCGGAGAAGACGCGCCGCGTGATCTCCACCGGCACCGCGCGGCACGTGCGCGCGATGATGGAGCGCGTCGTCGAGAAGGGCACCGGCATGGAGGCCGCCATCGACGGCTACCGCATCGGCGGCAAGACCGGAACGGCCCAGAAGAAGGCCGCCGGCCGCACGGGCTACTCGACCAAGCACCACATTGCCTCGTTCGGAGGGTTCGGTCCGGGTCGCGACCCGCGTTTGGTCGGCCTGGTCCTGGTCGACTCGCCGTCGGGCGAGATCGACGACGGCGGGCGCATCGCCGCGCCGGTGTTCCGGCGCATCTTCACCGCGGCGCTGCGCCACCTGCGCATCCCTTCCGACGACGAGCCTGGTTTCGACTATCGCGTCGCCGCGGCGCCGCAGCCGCGTCGGCCCCCGAGCGCTGCGCCCAGCGCGCAACCCGGCGGCTTCGCGCCGGACGTGCGCGGCATGAGCCTGCGCCGCGCCAGCTCGACGCTGGCCGCCAGCGGATGCCGCGTTCAGGCACGAGGCACGGGCTACGTGGCGCGTCAGGAACCTGCCGCCGGAGCGCAACTCGCTCCCGGATCGAAGTGCATGCTGCGGCTCGAGCCGCGTGCGGCCGGCGTGCCCGGCTCGCGGAGGAGCCGAGGGTGACGACCGGAGGGGCGCGCCTGTCGCAGTTGCTTCGCCGGTCCGGCGTGGGCGCCCTTGCCGAGCTCGGTGCGGATCCAGTTCTGACGGGCGCCACGCTCGACTCGAGAGCGGTCGCTTCCGGTGGTCTGTTCTTCGCCGTGCGCGGGTTCAATCGTAACGGCGAACAGTTCGTCCCCCAGGCCGTCGAGCGCGGCGCCGCGGCGATCGTCGCCGCCGCCGGACGGCCGGACGGCCTGCCCGCCTCCGTGGCCTGGGTACAGGTCGACGACGTACGGCGCGCCACCGCGCTGCTGTCGCGCGAGCTTCACGGCCGACCGGACGAGCAGCTGAAGCTGATCGGCATCACCGGAACCAACGGGAAGACGACCGTGACGTTCATGCTGGAGGCGATCGCGGCCGCGGCGGGCCTGACCGGGGGCCGCATCGGCACCACGGGCTACGTCTACGGGGCGACGCGCGTCGACGCGAAGCACACGACGCCCGAGGCGCCCGATCTGTTCCGCCTGCTGGCCGAAATGCGCGACGAGCATGTCGAGCTGGTCGCGATGGAGGTCTCCTCGCACGCGCTGTCGCTCGATCGCGTGGTCGGGGCCCGGTTCCACACCGGCGCGTTCCTCAACCTGACGCGCGAGCATCTCGATTTCTACGAAGACGAGGAGGCGTACTTCGACGCCAAGGCGCGGCTGTTCGACGAGCTGGACCCGAGCGCCCACGCCGTGATCCCGGCGGACTCGCCGTACGGCCGACGGTTGCGCGAGCGCACGCAGGCGCGCGTCACGACGTTCGGTCGGGAAGAGGGCGCGGAAGTTCACCTGCGCAACGAGCACGTCTCGCTCGACGGCTGCTCGGCCGTGCTGAGCACACCGTCCGGGCCGCTGCCGATCCGCACGTTCCTGCTGGGTCGTTTCAATCTGGACAACGCCGCCGCGGCCGCCGCGTGCGCACTGTCCGCCGGTCTGCCGCCGGAATCGATCCCCGCCGGGATCCTCGCGCTCGAGCGGGTTCCCGGGCGCGTCGAACGTGTCGACCTCGGACAACCGTTTCTCGTCGTGGTGGACTACGCCCACACCGACGACGCGATGCGCAACGTGCTGACCTGGATCCGGCAGCTTGCCGTGGGCCGGGTTCGCGTGCTGTTCGGCTGCGGCGGTGACCGGGATCGCGGGAAGCGTGTCTCGATGGGCCGCGTGGCGGCCGAGCTGGCCGATCGGCTGTACCTGACCGCCGACAATCCGCGCAGCGAGGATCCGCTCGAGATCGTGGCCGAGATCAAGCGCGGTGTCGCCGACGTCACGGGCGCGCTCGAGCGCACGAGCGAGGACGTGGAACGCGACGACGCGATACGCCGGGCGTTCTCCGAGGCGGAGGCGGGAGATGTCGTCCTGCTCGCCGGCAAGGGACACGAGACCACGCAGACGGTCGGCAATCGTGTCTTCTCGTTCGACGATCGACACGTGGCGACCGAGATCCTGCGCGAGATGGGCTGGAAGGAAACGCGCCATGCCTGAGCTCGCGGTCACGGAGCTGCTCAAGGCCACGGGCGGCGTGCTGTTGCGCGGCGAGTCCCAGATCACGGTCGACTCGTACGTGATCGACACGCGGCGCATCCGCGAGGGCGGTCTGTTCTTCGCCCTGCGCGGAACACGGACCGATGGGCACAGATTCCTCGCCGAGGCCGCCACCAATGGAGCCACGGCGGCGGTGGTCGAGCGCGAGCCGGAGAGCGACCAGCCTCTGCCGCCGGTGCTGATCAAGGTCGACGACGCGGTGGCCGCACTGGCGCGCTGCGGCGAGTACGTCCGCCGGAAGCTGAGCACGGTCAAGTGGATCGGCGTGACCGGCAGCAACGGCAAGACGACGACGAAGGAACTGATGGCGGCGGGGCTCTCCTCGGCGGCGAAGGTGCACCGCACGGCGGGCAACTTCAACAACCACCTCGGCGTCCCGCTAACGCTGCTGGCCTGCCCGGCCGACTCCGAGATCGCCGTGATCGAGATGGCGATGAGCGAGCCGGGAGAGATCGCCGAGCTGACGAAGATCGTCGATCCCGACGTGGGTGTCGTGACCAACGTCCGCGCGGTCCACATCGAGAACTTCGGATCGCTGGACAACATCGCGGCGGCCAAGGGCGAGCTGTACGCGCTGCTGCGCGATCGCGCGACCTCCGTCGTCAACGCGGACGACGTGCACGTTCGGCTGCAGGCCACACGTCACGTCGGCCCGCAGATCACGTTCGGCCAGCACCCGCAGGCCGACCTGCGCATGGAGGACCTCGAGAACCGGTTCATCCCCGGCGCTCGGTTTGTCTACCGCTACCAGGATCAGCGGCGCCAGGTGCATCTGCGCATCGGTGGCGCCCACGCTGCGTTCAACGCGCTGGCCGCGCTCGCCGGCGTCGTCGCCGTCGGAGGCGATCTCGACGCGGCGGCGGACAGCCTGGAGCAGGTCGAACCCGGCGCGGGCCGCGGTCGCGTGCACCGGCTCGACCGAGACATCGTCGTCGTCGACGACAGCTACAACAGCAGCCCGTCGGCGCTGGCCTCGATCCTGGAGACGCTGCGCGTCAGCGAGACGACCGGACGCCGCGTGCTGGTCATGGGCGACATGCTCGAGCTGGGCTCGCTGGAGGACGCGCTGCACCGCGAGGCCGGCAAGCGAGCCGCGACCTCGGGCGTGGAAGTGCTGGTTGCCGTCGGCGCGCTGTCCCGCGCGACGGCGGACGTCGCCCGCCGGGCGGGTGTTCCCGAGGTGTACCACTTCAAGGACGCGGCACGCGCCGCGGGCTCGATCTGGGACTTCCTTCGCGAAGGCGACCTCGTGGTCGTCAAGGGTTCGCGGGGCATCCATCTGGAGCGCGTCGTGCAGGCCCTGACGTCGCAGCATCACGGGGCCGGCTGATGTTCTACCACCTGCTGTATCCGCTGCACACGGCGTTCGGCGCGTTCAACGTGTTCCGCTACGTCACGTTCCGCACGGCGATGGCCGCGCTCACCGCGCTGCTGGTCTCGCTGCTGCTGGGCCCGTACCTGATTCGTCGGCTGCAGCAGTTTCAGATCGGACAGGAGATCCGCGAGGAGGGACCGTCCTCGCACCAGACGAAGCGCGGCACGCCGACGATGGGCGGCCTGCTGGTGATCACCGCCGCTGTGCTGCCCACCCTGCTGTGGGCCGACCTGAACAACTCGTTCATCTGGATCGCCGTCGGCGCGACACTGGCCTTCGGCGCCATCGGGTTCGTCGACGACTACCTCAAGGTCGTGCGCAAGCGAAGCCTGGGCCTCAACGCGCGGAGCAAGTTCGCGCTGCAGGTGCTCGTGGCGCTGGCGATCGGCGTGGTGCTGCTGTGGATGGCCGGGCGCGGCAGCTTCTCGAGCACGCTGTCGCTGCCGTTCCTGAAGTCGTTCACCCCGGACCTGGCCTGGTTCTTCCCGGTGCTGGTCGTCCTGGTTCTGGCCGGCTCGGCCAACGGCGTCAACCTGACGGACGGTCTCGACGGCCTGGCGATCGGCGCGCTGCTGATCGCGTGGAGCACGTTCGCGATCCTGTGCTACGCGTGCGGTCACGCCATCGTCGCGGACTACCTGGGCATCACCAACGTGCGCGGCGCCGCCGAACTGACGGTGTTCTGCGGCTCCGTCGTCGGTGCGGGGATGGGCTTCCTGTGGTTCAACAGCCACCCCGCCGAGGTATTCATGGGCGACGTCGGCTCGATGGCGATGGGCGGCGCCCTCGGCACCGTGGCGGTGATGATCAAACAGGAGGTCCTGCTGATCCTCGTCGGCGGGCTGTTCGTGGTCGAGGCCGCCTCGGTGATCCTGCAGGTCGGGTCCTTCAAACTGCGCGGCAAGCGGATCTTCCGCATGTCGCCGTTGCACCACCATTTCGAGCTGGCGGGATGGAGCGAGTCCAAGGTCGTGATCCGGTTCTGGATCCTGGCCGTGCTGTTCTCTCTGCTCTCACTGGCGACCCTGAAGTTGAGATGACCGTCGAGATGACCCAGCGAGCCCTTGCCCCGCGCGACCCGGACCTGCACGAGCTGCGGGTGCTGGTGATCGGCATGGGCAAGAGCGGTGTTGCGGCGGCGCGCCTGGCCGCGAGCCACGGCGCGCGGGTCACGGTCGCCGACAACCGACGCGCCGAGCAGCTCGAGCAAGCCGTGAGCGCGCTGCGCACGCTGGGTTGCGAGACGCACACCGACGGCCACCCGGCCGAGCTCGCCGCGGCGGCCGACCTGCTGATCGTCAGTCCGGGCGTTCCGCCGACGATCGACGTCGTCCGCGAGGCCGCCCGGCGCGAGCTTCCCGTCTGGGGCGAGGTCGAGCTGGCCGCGCGCTTCTGCCGCGGCAAGGTCGTCGGCATCACGGGGTCGAACGGCAAGAGCACGGTCACGTCGATGTGTGGAACCATCCTGCGCGGCGCCCGGATCCCCGGCGGCACGGGCGGCAACCTCGACACTCCGTTCTCGGACCTGCTGGCGCACGACGGGCCCGACGCGGTGCATGCGGTCGAGCTGTCGTCGTTCCAGCTCGAGGCGACCGCGGCGTTCCGGCCGGCCGTCTCGGTCGTGCTCAACCTGAGCCCGGACCACCAGGACCGCTACGACTCCTACGACGACTACGCCCGGGCCAAAGCCCGCGTGCTGACCCTGCAGGAAACGACCGACGACGCGGTGCTGAATGCGGACGACACGGACAGCCGGCGTTTCGACGACGCCGTGCGCGGGCGACGGCACCTGTTCTCGCTGCGCGGGCCCGTCGAGCGTGGCGCGTTCGTGCGCGACGGACGGCTGGTGCTGCGCACGCGATTCGGCGAAGACGACCTGCTCGGCGCCGACGAGCTGGCGGTTCCGGGCGAGCACAACGTGGCCAACGCCCTCGCGGCCGCGCTGGCCTGTCGGCTCGCCGGTTGCGATGCCGCCGCCGTCGCCGACGGCCTGCGCTCGTTCCGCGCGCTGTCGCACCGGCTGGAGCCGGTCGGGACCGTCGGCGGCGTCACGTTCTACAACGATTCGAAGGCAACCAACCCGTCGTCCGTCTTGCAGGCGCTGACCGCGTTCGATGCGGGTTCGGTGCGGCTGATCCTCGGCGGTCGCGACAAGGGCGCCGACTGGAAGCCGTTCGTCGAGGCGATCGCCGGACGCGTGCGTCAGGTCCTGCTGGTCGGCGAGGCGGCCACGGCCCTGCTTCCGCTGGTCGACGGCATCGTCGACCACGAGGACTGCGAGACGATCGAGCGCGCCGTGCGGGCCGGCCTTGCCGCGGCGCAACCCGGCGATGTGGTCCTGCTCTCGCCCGCGTGCGCCTCGTTCGACCAGTACACAGGGTTCGAGGCGCGCGGCGACGACTTCCGCCGCGTCGTGCTCGAGCTGCAGCGCGAGGCCGGCGATGCCTAGGACCATGGCCTACGATCGCTGGCTGTTTCTCACCGCATCGCTGCTGGCCGTGGGCGGGCTGCTGATCGTCGGTAGCGCGTCGAATTACCAGTCGCTCGAGTTCGACCAGGGCGCCTCGGCCCTGTACCTCAAGCACCTCGGCCACCTCGCACTGGGCTTCGTCGGACTGATGGCCGCGCTGACCATCCCGTATCGTGCGCTGGCCGATCGACGGCTGGTGCTGTTGCTGCTGGCGATCTTCCTCGTGCTGCTGATCTTCGTACTGGCCATGCCGCCGATCGCCGGCGCGCGGCGCTGGATCCCGATCGGTCCGTTGAACTTCCAGCCCTCGGAGTTCGCCAAACTGGTCACCGTGGTGTTCATGGCCTCGCTGCTCTCGCGCAAGGAAGAGCAGGTCAACGAGCCGTGGGTCGTTCCGCTCCCGTGCCTGGTCGTCATCGCCACGCTGAGCTTCCTCGTCATCATCGAACCGGACCTCGGCTCGGCGGTGATCCTGGCCACGGTGGCCGGCGTGATGGTCTTCGTCGCCGGGTTGCGCTGGAGATACGTCGCGATCACGGCCGGCATGGCCGGGGTGGCGTTCGTCGGCGCGATCATCTCGGAGGGCTACCGCGTCCGACGCGTGCTGACGTTCTTCAACCCCGACGCGGACGTATTCGGCTCGGGCTGGCAGCTCAAGCAGTCGCTGATCGCGATCGGCAACGGCGGGCTGACCGGCGAGGGACTCGGGGGAGGACAGGCCAAGGCGCTGTTCCTGCCCGCCGTGCACACGGACTTCATCTTCTCGCTGATCGGTGAGGAGTTCGGACTGATCGGCACGATGACCCTGCTGCTGGCGTTCATGCTCGTCTTCTGGCGCGGCTTGCGCGCAGCGGTCAGGGCACCCGATCGCTTCGGTTTCTACCTGGCCCTGGGATTGACGCTGATGCTGGTGCTGCAGGCGCTGGTGAACATGTGCGTCTGCCTGGGCCTGCTTCCGACCAAGGGACTACCGCTGCCGTTGATCAGCTACGGCGGCTCATCGCTGCTGGTCTCGATGATGGCGATGGGACTGTTGATCAACGTCTCGCAGCACTCGAATTGATGTGGAACGACGCGCACACAGAATCGTCTTCGCGGGCGGCGGCACCGGCGGACACCTGTACCCCGCGCTGGCCATCGCCGACGAGCTGGCCCGCCGGCATCCGGCGGCGCGAATCCGTTTTGTCGGCGCGCGCCGCGGGCTCGAACAGCGCCTCGTACCGGCCGCCGGCTACCCACTGCTCTCGCTGCGTCTGTCGGGCATCAAGGGACGCGGTCTCGCCGCGCGGCTGGTCGCCGGCCTCGGGGCCGCCTGGGCGGTGCTGCGCTGCGTCGCGTGGATGCTGGCCGAGCGGCCGGACCTGGTTATCGGAGTCGGCGGCTACGCGTCCGGTCCCGCCGTCCTCGCGGCCGGATGGCTTCGGGTCAAGACGATGGTGATGGAACAGAATCACTTCCCCGGTGCGACGAATCGCTGGCTGTCCCGGCGAGTCGATGCCGTGTGCGTGCCCTCCGAGGCCGCGCGCGAACGCCTGGGGGGGATCGGTACGGTCACCGGCAACCCGGTGCGTGCCGAGTTTCACGAGATTGCTGAATCCCCGGGCGGTGAGGTCCCCTCGCTCCTGGTTTTCGGCGGCAGTCGTGGCGCGCGCTCGATCAACCGGGCGATGTCCGACGCTCTGGCGCAACTGGCGTCTCTTCCCGTCCCGCCTTTCATCGTCCACCAGACCGGTGCGGACGACGAGGAGACGGTTCGCCGGGCGTACGGAGACTACCCGCAGGATCTGTGGGAAGTGCGCGCGTTTCTCGATGACATGCCGTCGCGTCTCGCAGCGGCCGATCTGGTCGTGTGCCGTGCGGGCGCCTCGACGCTGGCCGAGCTGGCCGCGGCGGGGCGTCCCGCGCTGCTGGTGCCGTATCCGTATGCCGCGGACGACCACCAGCGACACAACGCGGAGACATTCCGGGAGCTCGGAGGCGGGCTCGTCGTGCTGGACCAGGAGCTCGACGGGGAGCGGCTCGCTCGCTCCATCGTCGAGCTCGTCGAGGATCGCGACCGGCTGCGCGAGATGGGCCGGGCCGCGCGAGAGCTTGCGCTGCCCGACGCGACCGCGCAGATCGCCGCCATCGCGGAACGACTGGTGCCGACTCTCGGCGAAGGAGCTGCCGGTGTTTCGTAAGGCCAGACGGCTGCACTTCGTCGGCATCGGCGGCTCGGGGATGAGCGGCATCGCCGAGGTGCTGGTCAACATGGACTATCCCGTGTCGGGATCGGACCTGGCATCGAACCCCGCCACCCGGCGACTGAAGAAGCTGGGCGCCGAGATCCATCGAGGCCACGCCGCGCGCCACGTGCGCGATGCCGACGTGGTCGTCATCTCGAGTGCCGTGGGCGAGGACAACCCGGAGGTGATCGAGGCACGCAGGCTGAAGATCCCGGTGATCCCGCGCGCCGAGATGCTGGCCGAGCTGATGCGGATGAAGTACGGCGTCGCGGTCGCGGGCGCCCACGGCAAGACCACCACCACCGCAATGGTGGCCGCGGTGCTCGGCGGCGCCGATCTCGATCCGACAATCGTCATCGGCGGACGCCTGGGCACGCTGCGCTCGGGCGGCAAACTCGGCAGCGGCGAGCTGCTCGTCGCGGAAGCCGACGAATCCGACGGCTCGTTCCTCAAGATGAAGCCGACGATCGCGGTCGTGACCAACATCGACCGCGAGCACCTCGATCACTACGGCGATCTGCCCACGATCCAGGACGCCTTCGTCGGCTTCCTCTCGCGCCTGCCGTTCTACGGCGCCGCGGTCGTCTGCCTCGACGAGCCCAACGTGCGCGAGATCCTGCCGCGCGTCGATCGCAAGACGATCACGTACGGCCTGTCGAGCGACGCCGACCTGGTCGCGACGGACGTGGAGATCAAGGGCTTCGAATCGACCTACGTCGTGCACGCCTGGGGCGAGCGTCTGGGGCGCATCCGACTCCAGTTCCCCGGGCGTCACTCGATCTACAACAGCCTGGCGGCGATCGCCGTGGGCCTCGAACTGGACGTCCCGTTCCACACGATCGCCTCCGCGCTGAAGCGCTTCCGCGGCGTCGACCGCAGGTTGCAGAGGCGAGGCGAGGCGTTCGGCGCGACGGTGCTGGACGACTACGGACACCACCCGACCGAGATCGCGGCCACGCTGGCCGCCATTCGCGAGGGGTTCGGCTCGCGCACGCTCGCCGTGTTCCAACCGCACCGCTACTCGCGTAGCCAGGCGCTGCTGGAGGAGTTCGGGCGCTCGTTCTTCCTCGCCGATCGCGTCTACGTCACCGACATCTACCCCGCCGGCGAGAAACCGATCCCGGGCCTCGACGGCTCCGTCGTCGCCGATGCGCTCGTGCGCCACGGCCACCCGTCGGTCGAGTACGTGGCCGACGTCGCGGGCCTGCCGGCACGACTGCGCGAAGAGGTCCGTCCCGGCGACATGGTGCTGACGCTGGGCGCCGGAGACGTCTGGCGCGTGGGCGAGGCGCTGGTCAAGCTGGCGACGAAAGACGGCAAGCGGGGCACACGATGAAGACCATCGTCGGACCGACGCGCGACCGCGATCCGCGCTACTGGCGACACCGGGGCAACCGGCAGGTGCGCAAGGCTCGCGTTACGCGGACCCTGCTGCGCTGGTCGGTGATCCTGCTCACGCACGGAGTGATCGCGGGCGTGCTGCTCTACTCGGGATCGCGCATCCTGAGTCACCTCGCGAAGAGCCCCGAGCTGGCCGTGAAGCGGATCGAGGTATCCGGATGTTCTCGCGCTTCGGCCGATCAGATCGAGGCCGATCTGGCCCGCTTCATCGGGCAGCCCGTCCTGTCGCTGCCGCTGGCGCACGTCGAGCAGCTTGCGGCGCGCGACCCGTGGGTCCGCAAGGCGCACGTCAAGCGGCGCCTGCCGAGCGGCGTGCGCGTGGTCATCGAGGAGCGACGGCCCGTCGCGCTGGCCGTGATCGGTGGCGTCGTGCACGTGATCGACGAAACGGGCTACGTGATCGGACCCGCCGGGCTCGCGATGTCCGACGACCTGCCGGTGCTGACCGGGCTGGCGGAAGACGGGAGAGACGAGCTGGTCGCGGATCTGCAGCGCGGGGCTGATATGGTGCGACGTCTCGAAGACGCCGACCCGCTGTTCGTGGACCGGATGTCGGAGATGAACCTGGCCGCGACGGACCGGCTTCAAGTCCGGACCGTCTCACGCGGCCCCACGTTGTTGCTCGATCCGATGATTGTCGAGCGCAACGTCCATCGATATGTGGGACTCCGAGAGGAGATCGAGCGCCGCGTGGGCGGCACGCGATACGTGGACCTGCGCTGGCGCGACCGGATTCTGGTGATGCCGGAAGAGCTGACTCAATAGGGGAAGGAAGACATGGCCAAGACTGAACGCTACACCGTCGGGCTGGACATCGGGACGACGAAGATCTGCTGCGTCATCGGCGAGATCCGGGACGACGGCAAGGTCCACGTCGTCGGTTTCGGCCAGGCCCCCTCGCGCGGGCTGCGCAAGGGTGTGGTGGTCAATCTGGACGCCACGGTCGAGTCGGTGAAGGCCGCCGTCGAGGAGGCCGAGCTGATGGCCGGCGTCAGCGTCGAGTCGGCGACGGTGGGCATCGCCGGAGGCCACATCAGATCGTTCAACAGCCGCGGCGTCGTCGCCGTATCCAACCGCGACCGCACCGTCTCGCGCGACGACGTCAAGCGCGTGATGGACGCGGCGCGCGCGGTCAGCATTCCGCAGGGTCGCGAGATTCTCCACGTGCTGCCGCAGGAGTACGTGCTGGACGACCAGGGAGCGATCGACGACCCCGCGGGCCTGGTCGGCAGCAAGCTCGAGGCGAACGTGCACATCGTGACCGGCTCGACGACCTCGGTGCAGAACCTGGTCACCTGCGCCAACCGCGCGGGGATCGAGGTGCGCGACACGGTGCTGGAGCAGCTCGCGGGCTCGGAGGCCGTGCTGAGCGAGGACGAACGCGAGCTGGGCGTGGCGCTGATCGACATCGGCGGCGGCACGACGGACCTGGCGATCTTCGAGCGCGGCTCGATCTGGCACACCGCGGTGCTGCCGGTGGGCGGCGATCACTTCACCAACGACCTCGCGGTGGGGCTGCGCACACCGATCCCCGACGCCGAGAGACTGAAGAAGAAGCACGGATGCGCGCTGGCCTCGCTGGTGGAAGACGCCGGCGCGCCGATCGAGGTGCCCACCGTGGGTGGGCGCAAGCCGCGGCTGCTCTCGCACCAGGTGATGACCGAGATCCTGCAGCCACGGGCGAACGAATTGTTCACGCTGTTCCGGGACGAGGTGGTCCGTGCCGGATTCGACAAGATGCTCAACGCCGGACTCGTCCTGACGGGAGGGGCGAGCCTGCTGCCGGGCGTCACGCAGGTGGCCGAGCAGATCTTCGAGCTACCGGTTCGGCTGGGCGAGCCGCGGGGCGCGGAGGGGTTGGTGGACCCCGCCGCGGGACCGCAGCACGCAACGGCGATCGGGTTGGCTCTGTACACCGCCAAAAACAGGCGGCCGAGAGCGGGGGTTCCGCTGACGGCTCAGACGGGGGCTCTGGGTCGAGTCGGGGGACGCGTCAAGGCGTGGCTCTCGGAGATGTTCTGATTCCGAAGATTCGAAGGGGATACGCATGATCACGATAGACGACAAGTACGACGACGGTCCGCTGGAGGTGTCGTTCGACGACTCCCAGGCAGGCGTGGCCGAAATCAAGGTCTGCGGTGTCGGCGGTGGCGGCGGCAACGCGATCAACCGCATGATCTCGGCCAAGGTCGATGGCGTCAATTTCATCGCCGCCAACACCGACTGCCAGGCGTTGCAGGGGAGCTGCGCGCCGGTCAAGGTGCA
This sequence comes from bacterium, assembly GCA_024226515.1. Taxonomy (GTDB): domain Bacteria; phylum Acidobacteriota; class Polarisedimenticolia; order Polarisedimenticolales; family Polarisedimenticolaceae; genus JAAELQ01. The sequence continues at coordinate 27,324 of JAAELQ010000263.1, read as the reverse complement.
GCTGGGCGCGAAGCTGACGCGCGGCCTGGGTGCGGGCGGTAACCCGGAGATCGGGCGCGGTTCGGCGTTGGAAGACACCGAGGAAATCGTCGAGCACCTGACCGGCGCCGACATGGTCTTCGTCACGACGGGCCTCGGCGGCGGCACGGGCACCGGCGCGGCGCCGATCATCGCCAACCTGGCGCGCGAGATGGGCTCGCTCGTCGTCGCGGTGGTGACGCTGCCGTTCTCGTTCGAGGGCCGTCGCCGGCGCATGCAGGCCGAGCAGGGACTGGCCGAGCTGCGCAGCGTCGTCGACACGGTGATCACGATCCCGAACGACAAGCTGCTGCACACCGTCGAGCAGGGAACGCCGATCAACGAGGCGTTCATCGCCGCGGACGATATCCTGCGCCAGGCGGTCCAGGGCATCTCCGACCTGATCACCGTTCCGGGCGAGATCAACCTCGACTTCGCCGACGTCAAGGCGGTGATGGCCGGTATGGGAATGGCGCTGATGGGCACCGGTACGGCCGACGGCGAGCACCGCGCGGTCGAGGCCGCGCAACGCGCCGTGTCGTCCCCGCTGCTCGAGGACGCCTCGATCCACGGCGCGCGCGGCGTGCTGATCAACGTCACCGGCGGCGACGACATGTCGCTGCACGAGGTGTCCGAGGCGGCGCGGATCATCCAGGAGGCGGCCGACCCCGACGCCAACATCATCTTCGGCACCGTGATCGACAAGAAGCAGAAGAGCACGGTCAAGGTCACCGTGATCGCCACCGGCTTCCACCGCGACGAGGCCCAGGCGGCGGTCTCCGGCAGCGAGCCGGCGCGGCCTCAGCGCAGCAATCCGTTCGCCGACGCCGGCACCCCGTTCGTCGAGCCGCCGGTCCAGCACACCGAGCCGGACACCCCCGCCGCACAACCACCGGTGAACGAGATCCCCGCTCAACAGGAGCCGGAGCGTTTTTTCCGGCCCGGAGCGAACGAAACCCTCGAATTCGACGCCAGCGACGACGGTTTTACGCCGAACTTCGGTAAAATGAAGGATGACCTGGACGTTCCCGCGTTTCTGAGAAAACAGATGGATTGATCCCGTGACCCGGACGAAGGAACAGACGAATCGGCGCGCCCGGATTCTCGTCGTCGACGACGATCCGGAGACTGCCCGTCTGCTCCGGTCGTGGCTCGACGAATCGGAGTACGAGATCCACGATGCCCCGGACGGCGAGAGCGGATTGGCGTCGGCCGAACGCGTATCCCCCGACCTGATCCTGCTCGACCTGACCATGCCGGGCATCGACGGCCTGACCGTCGCCCGGCGCCTGAACGAAGACGTGCGGTGGCGCAGCGTTCCCGTCGTGCTGCTCACCGCGTGTCGCGACATCAACACCAAGGTCGAAGCGTTCACCGCCGGAGTCGACGACTACGTCACCAAGCCGTTCGACTTCGAGGAGATCGCCGCCCGCATCCGCGGCCAGCTACGCCGGCGCGAGATTCTGTCCGGCCTGGAATCCACCGTCCAGGAGCTCTCGTCTTCCAACCGCCAGCTCGAGCAGCTGGCGATGATCGACGAGAAGACCGGTCTCTACAACTTCCGCGAGTTCCAGCGCCGCTTGCGCGAGGAGTGGGAGCGCTCCGAACGTTACGCCGTCCCGCTGTCGCTGGTGTTCCTCGACATCGATCACTTCAAGCAGATCAACGACACCCTGGGCCATCAAGCCGGCGACTGCATCCTGGGCGACTTCGCCACGCTGGTCGCCGGCGGCGCGCGGACCAACGACTTCGCCGCGCGCTACGGCGGCGAGGAGTTCGCCGTCATCCTGCCCCACACCGACGGCGAGATGGCCGAGCGCGTCGCCGAACGTATCCGCCGCGCGGTCGAGCAGTTCGTCTTCCTGGAGGACGAGAAGCCGACGCGCGTCACCGTCTCGTCGGGGGTCGCCACGTATCCCGCGACTCCCGCCGTCGACTCGGTCGACGCGTTGATCCGTGCCGCCGACGAGGCCTTGTACGAGGCGAAGGAGCGCGGGCGGAATCGCGTCGTGCGTCGTGGGCCGAAGCCGTCCGCGGCGACCGGTGAGGCTGCGCGCTCCGACACGGCCGGTCCCGAGATCACCCACTAGAACTGCGGGCAGGTCGGGTTTCTCTCGTCGCTGTCCTCGGGGCTGTCGTCGTCGTCTTCCTCGAGGCCCCAGCTTCCCAGGTGCGGCTCGACCGGCCGGTTCAGGTAGTAGCGCTGGGTACCGGGCAGCGGCTGAATCGGGTCGTCGTGGGCCGAGATGCCCTCCGGCAGCCGGGTGATGGTGCACGTCCCGTCGATGAACTGCGCCGTCGTCGACACCGCGACGTCGTACATCGTGGCCAGCGGCTGGTCTTCCCAGTCGTACATCGTTCCCTGGGCCTCGATCACGGCGGGTCCGGTGTTCTCGTCCTTCACCGTGTTGCAGTTGTCGTCCTCGTCGTCGTTGAACTCGACGGCGCCCGGGTTGATCGTCTCGTCGTCGTCGTTGCAGTCGAGCGGATCGCTCCATCCGTCGAGATCCGCGTCCGCGACGAACAACGCATAGGCGTGAAACTGCTCGATCTCGATGCGGACGGCCCGGCGGCTCGCCATTTGCTCGGGCCACGGGTTGTGCACGACGACCCCGGTCCCGACGACCTTCCACTGCGGGGCGTCGAACTCGTGGACCGGGAACGACTCCCCGAACGAAACCTGCGCGTCGAACTCGGTTGCGATGGGCACGAAGATCGTCGGCAGCGGCAGGTCGGGCTCGAACTGGAACGGGGTGGGGAGGTAAGACCCGCTGCCGATACAGGTCAGTTTCTGTAGCTCCGCGGCGGCCCGCCCGGTCGGGCTCAGCTCGATCAGACCGGTGACGTCGAACCCCTCGGTCGGCGAGGTGAGCGCGCCGGGAGGCACGACCAGCTTACCCCCCGTCAGGATGTCGATCCGTTCACAGCCCGTCGAGTCGCAGACCCCGGTGGAGTCCGTCACGACGTAGGTCACGCCGGCGTTGTCGACGCCGTTGTTCGGCGCGCCGACGGCGTAGTCCGGAAGCTCGTCGTCGTCGACGTCGCCCGCCGCGCTGACGGACGTTCCCGCCCCTTCATTCGCCTCGACGCCGACCTGTAAGCTACCCGGCAGCGTGCTGCCCACGACGTGCACGTCGAATACGGCAGCGTGCAGGAAGTCGAAGCCGTCGATGCGGTACGTCGCCCCGGCGTTGGAGATTCCGTCCGCCGTATCGAAGCCCGAAGCGCCGATGCCGACGTCGTCGAACCCGTCGCCGTTGACGTCCCCCAGGTGTGCGACGGCGATGCCGAAACGGTCCTTGGTGAACGCGCCGTGCCACACCACGCCGCGCGCCGCGGCGAGGTCGCCGACGGAGTGCGTGCCCGGAAGGAGTGTCGTGGAGAGGTGCCAGACACAACCCGCCCCGCCGTTGAGGCCCACGCACTCCGGAGCGCCCAGCAACAGGTCCGGGACCGAATCTCTCAGGGCGTCTCCACCGCCGGCGACGTCCCAGCCCAGGTGGGTGCCCGCCGTCTCCGCGTGGATCGCGACGTCCGCCGCGGTGACGCTCATCGTCCCCGTCTCGGACGTGCCGCCGTCGAGGATGTAGACCCGACCGGCATCGATCGCCGGTGTGTCGGCGAACGGCGCGGCGAAGGCGTAGTCCCCGGTCGAGGGGTCGCCGGTGACATCGCCGACGAAGGCGACCGAGTAGCCCAGCGCGTCCCCCGCAGAGGAGCCCTCGACGAGGAGACCCGCGGCCGAGGCCAGATCGTTGGTGAGCGCGGGCGACGGATCGAACAGGAGATACACCGCGCCCGCGCGCGCGTCGCGCCCCGGGGCGCCGACGAGCAGCTCCGGCCCGGTCGGCCCCGGCGCGCCACGACCGACGGCGACGGAAAAACCCGCGCGATCCCCGATCTCGTGACCGTGATAGACGACTCCGGCGATCTCGTCGGCCATGCCGTTGTCGACGCGATCCAGCGAGACGACGTCCACCGCCGGGTCCGCGAGATCGTAGTCCGCCGGATCGAAGTAGATGACGTAGACCAGGCCCGGGCCCGCGGCCGGCGTGCTGATCGCCTCGCTCTGGTCCGCGCCGATCACGAGATCCGGGGTCCCATCGCCGTTGAGGTCCGCGCCGCCCGCAACCGAGACGCCCGCGCGCTCACCCGCGTTCGCGCCGACGAACATGATGTCCGGACTCTCCCGCTCCGAACGCCCCCGATCCCCCAGGAACACGAGCGCCGCGCCCGAGTGCGGCCGGGACGGCGAGCCGGGATCGAAGCCCGGCGCACCCGCCATGAAATCGTCGATTCCGTCCCCGTCCAGGTCCCCCGCTCCGCTGACCGACGTGCCGCTGCGGGCCTGCGTCGAGCCCTTTGGCGGCGTGGCGACGGTCGAGTCGTCGAGCGGAACCTCCACCGCCCGACGCTCGCCGGTGCGGAACAGGCTCTGGAACGGAGTCAGCGGTCCAGCCGCCGTGACGATGTCGCGCGTCAGCGTCAGGCGATGGACGGTGGCGCTGTCGAGCGGCACTCCCGGGTCGAACGTGACGCGCAGGTGATCCGGCGAGATCGAGAGCGCACCGGCGACCGGCGCGCCGCCGCTCGAGAGCGAGAAGCTGGACTCGGTGACCGTCCAGCCGACGACCGGGTGCGTGAACTCCACCGTGACGCGGGCGCCCGGCGAGACGTCGAGCGCGTTGTTCGCCGGAACGACCGACAGCACGTGGCCCGCAGCGGCGGCGGCGCGTGGGGAGTACTGGAAGGCCACGGAGCGGGAGCAGTGGCCGCAGCAGGAGGTCGTGGAGAACGCCAGCGCCGCGACGGCGGCAGCGATCGACGCTCCGAGCAACAGTCTCGACATCGCCGGTTCCTCGTGGCGGGGCTTGGGTCGATTCCGATCTTACACCACGCGGACCGGGCGGGTCGTGGATCGCTAGGGCTGCTTCTCGAACGCGCCGACGTCGCAGGCCACCCCTTGCGGCCGCGGGATACCGCGCTGGTCCAGCGGCTCGCACGTCGCCGGACCGGCGTCGATCGCCGGGCTGCCCGGGCCCGGTGCGTGTGTTGCGGTCGGTCCGCCGTTGTCCGCCAAGGACAGCAGCAGTGGATCGGTGTTCGGCTGGTCGGTCGGCTGACCCAGGCCGCAGGAGAAGTCCGAGGCGATGTTGTTTCCGTTGCTGCCGATGGACGTGGCGTAGCACGCGGCGCCGCTCGAAGAGCTCAGGATCGAGTTGGTCAGGCTGACCGTTCCGTAGTACGCGTAGACGGCGGCACCGTAGCTCCCGCTGTTGTTCGCCAGTGTGCTGGACTGCAGCGAGATGTCCCCGTAGGCGAAATACGCGGAGACGCCGCCGCCAATGGAGGCCGAGTTCCCGCTGACCGTCGACGTGGTGATCGCGACGTCGCCGCTCCCGAAGTAGATGCCGCCTCCATAGGAGTTCGCGCTGTTGTCGCGGATCACCGACCGCGTGATCGCCAGCGTATCGCCGAAGGAGGCGATACCGCCTCCGCTACCGGACGAGTTGTTGTCCCGTACGACACATTCGACCAGGTCGAGGCTGCTTCCGCTGTCGACCCGGATGCCTGCTCCCGATGTGAAGGATCCGCGCCGGATCGTCAACCCCGAGATCTCGACGTCCGCGCCGCCGGTCACGCGCAGCACGCGGCCGGCGTTCTGCCCGTCGAGCTCCAGAACGTCCGCGCCGGGCCCCTGGATGGTCAGGGACTCCGCGACGAGCAGCTCGCTCCCGACGGGGATCGTCCCCGCGACGGAAAACGTGATCGTGGAGCCCATCGTCGAATCGGCGAGCGCCTGGCGCAGGGATCCCGCACCCGCATCCCCGGTACTGGTGACGACGAAATCGGGAACGGAACAGATCACCTGCCGCACGATGCCTTGCCAGTCCGTACCCCAGCTTCCGGCGTACGGCTCGAGGGGCCGGTGGAGGTAGAAGCGCGTGCCACCCGGCAGCGGCTGGATCGGGTCGTCGAACGCCGGGTCGGTCACCTCCTCGATCGAGCAGGTCCCGGGCTGGAACGTGACCGTCGTCGAGACGGCGACCTCGTAGAGCGTCGCCCCGGGCTGAGCCGGCCACTCGAAACGATCCTTGTCCTCGCCGAATCCGGTCAGCTGCGAGTTCTCGTCGACGATGCCGTTGCAGTTGTTGTCCCGGTTGTCGTTGAACTCGACCGCACCCGGGTTGGTCGCCGCGTCGTCGTCAGCGCAATCGTCCACGTCGTTCCAGCCGTCCTGGTCCGAGTCGAGGAAGAACGCACCGTAGATCTGCAGCTCGCCCACGTCGGCCTGGATCGCCTTGCGCGTGACGTCCTGCTCGGGGACAGGCGTTGGGACGACCGTGCCCGTTGCGACCTGGACCCACTGGAACACGTCGAACTCGTAGACACCGATGTTCGCCCCGATGGCGAACTGGTTCTCCAGCTCCGGCAGCAACGGGATGAACGCGGTGGCCGTGGCCGGGCTCGTCCCGTCGGGGACGAACAGCCCGTTGCCCGCCTGGGTCAGGTCGGATGACACCGCGGACTGCTGCTGCAACGAGGTGAGCTCCTCGAAGCCCGACACCTCGATTCCGGGGATGGGGTTCGGCAGCGCGCCCGCGGGGATGACCAGCATCGCCCCGGTGTCGAGATCGATGCGTTCGCAGCCGGAGGGGCCGCACTCGCCGGGCGGCTCGGTGACGCCGTAGGCCGCGCCGCCGTCGTCGAAGCCGTTGTCCGGAGCGCCCACGGCGTAGTCGGGCGACGCGTCGTCGTCGATGTCTCCCGTGGCGGCCAGCGCCGAACCCGCAAGCTCGTCGTCCTCGACGCCGGTCTGCACGGTGCCGGGCACCGTGTCTCCGACGTTGCCCACGTCACCGCCGGGCACCGCGCCGAAGGGTGCGCCGTCGATCGTGTATACCGCTCCGGCGTCGTCGAAGCCTCCGGTACCCGCCGCTCCTCCGCCTCCGAGCGGTGCAAACGGCGGGGCGGGCGACGCCGGCACGTCGAAGAACGGCGCGCCGAGCACGATCTCGTCGAAGCCGTCGCCGTTGAGGTCGCCGACTCCCGCCACGGCGTACCCCAGCCGGTCGCCCGCGTTCTCACCCTCCCAGATCAAGCCGTCGATGGTGACGCCGACCGCGCCGGCCGAGTAGGCACCGGTGCTCAGTCGATCTGTGATCTGCACCACGCGGCCCGCGTCGACACCGTTCGCGCCGTCGTAGTCCGGCGCACCGATCAGCAGGTCGGGCAGGCCGTCGAACAGGTTGTCCCCGCCGGCGGCAACGTCGAAGCCGAAGTGCTCGTCCATATCCGTTCCGTGAAGCTGAATGCCGAACACGACACCGATGGCGGAGATGCCGAACGTCAGGCTACCCAGCGATCCGCCATCCACCACGTAGACGATGCCCGCGCCGGACGCGGCCGGAGTCGCGAACGGCGCGCCGATCGCGTAGTCGACCGTTCCGGGCAGCAGTCCGATGACGTTGCCCACGAAGTCGACCGAGTAACCGGCCTGGTCGCCGGCCACCGTGCCGTCGAGCCGCACGCCGGAGACCACACCACCCACATCGGACAACGCGATCGAACCGACCGCGGAAAGATCGTAGATGCCGTAGGCCGAGCCGGCCGACGAGCTGCGACCGGGCGCGCCAATCAGCAGATCCGGGCCGGCGCCTCCGCCGATCGAGCCGCCCGCCGCAACCGCGAAGCCCGCCCGATCGCCGGTTGCCTGACCGGTGATCACGATGCCGTCGATCTGATCGCCCAGGCCGTTGTTGACGCGATCCAGCGACACGATGTCCGTCGCCGGGTCGGCCAGGTCGTAGTCCGACGCGTCGAAGAAGATGACATAGACCGCGCCCGCGCCCGGGCCGGACACCCCGTCGAACTGATCCGCGCCGATCACCAGGTCGTCCGTTCCGTCGCCGTTGAAGTCAACGCCGCCCGCGACGGAGACGCCCGCATGGTCATCGATCGCGACTCCTGTGAAGACGATGTCGGGCGACTCGCGCTCGGCCTGAACGGAGCTGCCCAGGAAAACGACCGCCGCACCTGCGCCGGGTCGCGACGGGCCGCCCGGGTCGTATCCGGGAGCGCCCGCGATGAAGTCGTCGATACCGTCGCCGTCCAGGTCGCCGGCGGAGGCGACCGACGTGCCCGTGTTCGCCCCGGCCGAACCGGGCGGAGGCTGCGAGGCGCCGGACTGGTCCAGCGGAACGCTGCCGGCCGAGTCCGCGCTGACGAACGAGCTGCCGAACGGCTCGAGCGAGTTCGTTGCACCGGCGTTGGTCACGCCGGAGGTCAGCGTGACGGCGTGCACGGCGGACGTCGAGAGCAGCACCAGCGGGTCGAACGTGGCGGACAGGCCGTCCGCCGCGACGGTGACCGTTCCCGGGACCGGGAATCCTCCGCCCGAGAGTCGGAACGTCGCACCGGTCACGGTGCCCGGGAGAACCGGCTCGCTGAACGTGACGCTGATGTTGGACGCGAGCGGGAAGTCGACGCCGCCGTCGGACGGCGTCACCGCGATGACGCGGAACTCGCACACGTCTCCCACGCCGTCCATGTCCGTGTCCGACTGGTTGGCGTTGAACGTGAACGGGCAGTTGTCGCACGCGTCGCGCACGCCATCCAGATCCGCGTCCGGTGCCCCCTCGTCGATCATCAGGTCGCAGTCGTTGTCGATGCCGTCGCACAGTTCCGGGGCCCCGGGATACACGTCGCTGTCGCCGTCGTTGCAATCGCCCAGACCCGTCTCGCAGACCAGCGGGAGTCCCTGCGTCGGAATCGTGAAGTCGCAGTAGCCGTCGGCGTCGTCGTCGCAGCCCTCGTCGGTCGTGCCGTTGCCGTCGTCGTCAGCGTCGTTGCACTCCTCGAAACCGAACGTGCTCGCGTCACCGACCGTTACGCTCTGCTCCATCAGCTCGGACCAGGCCATCCGAGCGCCGGCGGTCGGCGAGGCGGGGTCGATGCGTCGCAGCACCGTGCCCGTCTCGGCCTGCTGGACCAGCACGCCGTGGACACCGCCGAGGACGTCGAGGCTCCCGTCGTTGTCGCGGTCGACGGAGCAATCCATGAAGATCCAGCCGTTCTCGTCCCGGCCCAGGGTGCCCAGCTCGGGGTAGCCGAGGTCGGGGTCGATGGCCAGCATGTCCTGGTAGCTCCAGCAACCGAACTCGAACGAGTCGAGCTTGACCTGGCCGCTGGTGGCGTAGGTCGTGACGTCGCACTCCACCCGGGGCGGAACCCCGCGGTTGAAGTCGAGCGTGAACAGCCCGAATCGCGCCCCGAAGCCCCCGGAGGAATCCGGAGTGATGAAGTCGGTCGCCACGAACCTGGGGAGCGCGTCGTACTCGACCTGGTTGAACTCGTAGACCCTGTCGCCGTCCTGCCCCCCCCCCTGAAACGGTACGGCCGGATAGGAGAACGAGGTGCCGTTCACGTAGTCGACGACCAGGGCGCTGCCGAGCAGCACGTTGTCGGCCAGCGTCTCGTCCGTCGCGGAGGCCTCGAGCACGGCCACGAGGAAGCCGTTGCCGTAGTCGCAACTCACGCCTCCGTCGTTCTCGAGCTCGTCGATGTCGGTCTCGTTGTTGCCGACGTCGTGCTCGATCTCGACCGTGTCGACGTCGTTGGCGCCGAGCCAGATCCTGTGCTCGCACGCCGAGCAAGTCGTGCCGTTGACGAGATACAGACGAACCCAGTAGGGCGTGACACTCGCGTTGGTGATCGTGATGTAGGTCGCCGTCTCGACCCCGTCGATCGCGTCCGACTGGTTGAGCACGACCGGATAGACGAGCAGCGGTCCGACCTCGTTGACGTCGGAGGCGGCGAACCCGGCCGTGGAGCCGGCCACGATGGCGAGCGACAGCGCCGCGACGACCGCGGCGAGACGCCCGTCGATCCGCAGCCCGTTCATTCGAGGTCCAGCGTCAGGGCGTCGCCCGTCGTGACCGACTGCTGCGCGGCGTTGCCCCAGGAGATCGGAGCGCCGACGTCGAGCGTACTCCCCTGCGCGCGCTCGAACAGGACGGTCCCCGTCGGCGCGTACTGCTGGATCGCCCCGTGCACGCCCCCGTCGATCTCGAAGTCGGGATCGGCGTCGGCGTCGACCCTGCAGTTCAGCTGTAGCCAACCGTAGTCGTCGCCGGGGGGCATCGCGCCCAGGTTCGGATAGTAGAACTCCGTGTCGATCGCCCCCACGTCGACCTGCGTCCAGCAGCCGAACTGGACCGACGAGCTGAACGGATTCTCCTCCTCGTCGTAGCCGGTGACGCTGCAATCGACGAGCGGCGGATCGCCGTCGGCGAAGGCCAGCGTGAACAGGGTCAGGTAGGCGTCGAACTCCGTCGGGGCGCCGGCGTTGGGGGCGACGAGATCGAGCGCGATGACTCGCGGCAGCTTGGAGTACTCGACGTCGTCGAACTCGTAGATCCGGTCTCCGTCGCCGTTAATCCCCTGCAGGGCGATCGCCTCCGTCGCGAACGAGCGTCCGTTCGTGTAGTCGATCACCTTCTGTTCGCCGAGCAGCACGTTGTCCGTCAGCGTGTTGCCCATGCCGTCCTCGAGGCTGACCGTGACGAATCCGCGCGTGGCGGAGCAACTGTGCTTCTGATTCGTCGAGAGCACGGTCAGCTCGGTGTTCGCACCGGCGTCGCGCACGACGATCACCTCCGCGTCGCTCGCCACCAGGGACACGGTGAAGTCGCAGGCCTGGCAGGACGTGCCGTCGATGAACGTCACGCGCACCGTGTAGTCGGTCTCGGCCGAGTTGGTCACGCTGAGCCAGGTCTCGACCGGGACGCCGGAGCCGACATACGTCTCGGTCAACACCGACGGGAAAACCAGGAACGGCGCGACCTCGTTCAGGTCGGCGGCTGCGCCCGCGACGGTGCTCGCGACCACACAGACCAGCAAAAAGAGGATTCCCTTGGTCCGTCGTCGCGTCATGATTCCCCTCGGACCTGAATCAGAGTTGGCGCTATTGTACGCGTAGTCGCCCCGCGGGCGAACAGAGAAATCGACCCGGGCGTGTCTGCGATAGACTCGGGTGGAAGCCAATGAGATTCAAATACCGCAAACTTCGGACATCCGATCTACGGCGACGGCTTGCCCGTCGCGCGGCGTTGTCGTTGCTGTGGCTGGTCGTGGCATCCTCGGGACCGACGACGCCGGCAACGGAGCTGTTCGGCCCGGCCTCGATCAACTTGCCGACGGGCCGGCACCCCACCGCGATCGCCGCCGGCGATTTCGACGACGACGGCCTCATCGACCTGGCGGTGGCCAACCGCGACGAGCACTCCGTCACGATTCTGCGCGGGGACGGAATCGGCGGCTTCTCGCCGATCGACACCGTTCCGCTCGTCGGCAGGACGCCGGCGGCCGTGAGCGCGGCGGATCTCGACGACGACGGCGCCATGGACCTGATCGTCGCCAACAGCAACAGCGGCTCGCTCAGCATCCTGCTCGGCGACGGGAGCGGCGGCTTCCGCGACCCGGTGGAGCGCGCCGTCGGCGGCTTTCCGTTCTCGCTGGCGGTCGGCGACCTGAACCGCGACGGTGTCGACGACGTGGTGTTCCCAAGCTACTTCGGCGGAACGCTGACCCTGCTGGCGGGCGACGGCGACGGCGGTTTTCTGCCGCTCGGGGAGCTGACGGTCGAGGGCTTCCCGCTGTTCGTCACGATCGACGACGTCGACGGCAACGGACTGCCCGACCTGATCTACACCGATTTCCTCGCCCCCAGCGTGAATGTCTGGCTCGGCAACGCGTCCGGCGGGTTCGGCGACGGCAACGCCGCGAGCTCGATCACACCGGTCGGCTCCGACCCGCGGTGGGTCGCGATCGACGACTTCGACGACGACGGCCGGCGCGATCTCGCCGTCGCGGCGGCGGGCGCCGACACGGTCTCGCTGCTGCTCGGCGAGGGAGACGGATCGTTCGAGGCGGACTCGGTGATCGACGTCGCCGCGGGACCGCGCTCGATCGCGGTCGGCGATTTCGACTCGAACGGATCGCCCGACCTCGCCGTGGTCAGCCTCGACGCGGACCTGCTGACCGTGCTGATCAACGACGGCGACGGCCGACTCTCGCGCACGCGCGAGCTGTCGGTCGGTGACGACCCGGAGGCGCTGATCGCGGCGCAGCTCGATCGCGAGCGGTCGGTCGACCTGGCGGTCGTCAGCGGGTTCAACGACGCGGTGCGGCTCATGCTCGGCGACGGCATCGGCGACTTCGAGCGCGCGCCGGAGGTCGCGGTGGGCCGCAGCCCGACCGACACCGTGCTGGCGGACCTCGACGGAGACGACGTTCCGGACATCGTGACGGCCGACTTCGGCGGCGCCACGCTCTCGATCCTCGCGGGAGACGGGATCGGCGGCTTCACGCCGCGGGCGCAGCTCGACGTGGGTCAAGGCCCGCGCGCGGTCGCGGTCGCCCACTTCGACGACGACGACCTCGCCGATCTCGCCGTCGCCAACCTGCTCGACGACACGGTCTCGATCCTGCTGGCGGACCGGCGCGGCGGCTACACCCCGTCGGTCGAGTCTCCGATCGACGTCGGCGGCAGCCCGTTCGCCTTGCTGGCGCGCGACCTCGACGGCGACGGCAACGCGGACCTCGTCGTCGCCAACTCGTCGGGGGCGAGTCTCGGGTTGCTGATGGGCCTGGGGGACGGCCGGTTCCGCGTCCTGGACGACCTGACGCTCGGCGCCGACCAGGGCCCGTGGTCGATCGCCGCTGCCGATTTCGACGGCGACGAACGGATCGACCTCGTCGCCGCCACCACCAGCCCGCCCAGGCTCGACGTGTTCCGCGGGACCGGGGACGCGAATCGGCCCTTCGACCCGGTCTCCACGTTGCTCGAACCCGATCGTAGCCCGTTCTTCGTGGCGGCGGGAGACATCGATCTCGACGGGGACCCGGATTTGATCACGGTCGACCGCTTCGACGACTCGGTCAGTGTGCGGCTCAACGACGGCGACGGCGACTTCACGTTGATCGATCGCGTCGCCGTCGGCCCCGGCCCGTCCGAGGCGACCCTGGGCGACCTGAACGCCGACGGGCTGCCGGACCTGGCCGTCGCGGGACAGCTGGGCGACGCGGTGACGATCCTGCTCGGCGACGGCACCGGGCGACTCGTGCGCGACGCGGAGAGCGTCGCGCGAAACGGTTTGTCCGAGGGCAGCTCGGTGCATCCCGACCTCTCCGTGGCGCGGGCCCCGATCGGGATCGTCTCGGGAGACATCGATCGCGACGGGCATCCCGACCTGATCGTCAGCTGCAGCGGCAGCGACACGGTCTCGCTGTTGCTCAATCGACTGGACGAGCGCGCGGACCCCAACGGCTCGAACCGCATCGACGGCTTCGACATCTCCGAGATCGGCCGACGGATCGGCAAGAACTCGCCCGACGCGGAGTACCTGCGCCGCACCGACATCGACATCAACGGCATCATCGACGGCTTCGACCTCACGGCCGCAGCCTCGCGCTTCGGCGAGCTGCAGCGCGAGGTCTCGCTGCTGCGTGCAGAACTCTCCGGCGGAGGATCCCCCGGGCCGGGGACGGTCACGCTGAGCGCCGTGGAGGCGGCCGGCGACACGCTGACCCTGGCCCTGCTGGCCGACGCGGGGGGCGAGCGCGTGGCCGCCGCCGATTTCTCGTTGACGTTCGAGCCCGAGTCGGGATCCGCACAGGTCCTGGAGCTCATCGGGTTCCGGCCGGGCGACTGCGTGAGCGGCGGTCTGGCGCAGATCAACGACGTGGTCGATACGACACCCGGGCGAGTCACCGTCACGATCGGGACGCTGCCCCCCGAGGCGGTTCCGTGCGACGGCGCGGAGCTGATCCGGCTGGTGTTCCGGGCGCGGCGGGCCGGATCGGCGCGGCTGGAGTTCGGCGCCCTCGGGCAGAGCGGACCGAGCCTGATCGGCCTGGACCCGGAGGGCGGCGGCTCGTACGTGATCGACGGCGTGAGCTTCGTTTCGGGGGCCGGGGTCACGATCGAGGCCGGGCAGAACGGCCCGCCCGCGCAGCGGATCGGGGTCACGCCCGAGGCGCTGGATTTCGGCGCGGTCGGCGTGGAAGAGTCCGAACGGCGCTCGCTGCGCATCTCGAATTTCGGCTTCTCCGACCTCACCGTGAGCCGGGTGGCGGTCTTTCGCGACTGTGCCGGGGAAGAGCCCGCGCCGGAGTTCGCGACCCGACTGAACGAGGCGGTGCTGATCCCGGCCTTCGGCTACGTCGAGCTGCCCGTATTCTACTCGCCCGCGACGGCCGGCGAGTCGGCAGGCGCGCTTCGAATCGACAGCGACGATCCACTGCAGGGCACGATCTGCGTCCCGCTGACCGGACTCGGCAGCGGAGGCTCCTGAGCGCTTTTTCCGACGGTGAAACGACGTTTCCCTCGTGATTTTGTGCGGTCCGCGGGCTAGACTGGGGTCGACGAAACCATGTCGACATTCGGCGAAAAACTGCGGCACGAGCGCGAGAGTCGCGACACGACGATCGCGCAGATCGCCGCCACGACCAAGATCCAACGCCGCTACCTCGAGGCGCTGGAGCAGGGCGATCTCGACGTCCTGCCGGGTCACGCCTTCGGCAAGTTCTACATCCGTGCCTACGCCGATGTGCTGGGGTTCGACCCGCAGCAGCTGATCGTCGACTACGACGACGAACTGCGCGCGCGACGCAGAGGCGAACTGGACGCCCTGCGCGGACCTGGCGGCGGCGAGACGAAGTCGCCGGCGGCGGCGCCTGCCGTCGCCCCTCCGATCAACGACGAGCGGCAGAAGATCGTCGGTGCGCTCGAGGCGGCGATGGCGCAGAAAACGCCGCAGCGGGGCGCCCCTCCGGCCCCGAATAGACTCGCGATCGCGGGCGCGGGCCTGCTGCTGGTCGTCGCGGCGATCTACATGGTGTTCTTCCGCGGCGGCGACGCGACGCCTGTCGAGCCGGCCGGCGACGCTGCCGCCACGGCTCCGGCCGGCGAGCCGGCCGCGGTGACGCAGGCTCCCCCGGTCGAACCTGCGGACGCTGCCGAGACCACGCCGGTCGAGACCGCACCGCCGGCGATCGACGAAGCCGAGTCGAAACCGGCCGAGCCGCCCGTGGTCGAGCCCGAACCTCCGCAGCGGCAGGCCGCGACGAAGCCCGTCGAGACGACACCTCTTCCCGCACCCACCGAGACGCCGCCGGCTCCGACGACGGCGTCACGACTCGAGGTTCCCGACTTCGGCGTCGGCCGCCGCGTCGCCAACCGTCAGCTGCAGGATCGGACCGAGGTCTTCGTCGAGGGCGAGGCGGCGACGTTCTGGACGCGCGTCGTCGGCGGTACCTCCGGCGACTCGATTCGCCACGTCTGGCTGCGCGACGGCAAACCGGTGCAGACGATCCGGTTGCGCGTCGGCGCATCGCACTGGCGTACCCACAGCCGCAAGACGCTGTGGGGCGCCGGGCAGTGGGCGGTCGAGGCGCGTGACGCGGACGGAAATGTGCTGGCCCGCGCGGCTTTTTTCTGCAATCCACGCTGACCCCCTAGGTATCGGCGCTTCGCGCCGGCGCTCGCGCGCCCCCTCCGTACTAGTCGACCATCACGGTCGCCGATCTCGTCTTCACATCCTCCGGCTACAGGCGTAGGATCGGGCCAACGCCTGCTCCGCCGGAGGGCGAATCGTGTCCCTACGCCAAGGCTTCCTGATCCTCTGGTTGCTCCTCAGTTGTTCCGGGTCGGTGCTCGAGGCGCGGCCCGGCAACCAGGAGGTCGGCGCATTTCTCGTATTCCCGAGTGTGCAGACCGAGACATTCCCGGGATCCGGAGTACCGGTCGAAACGTGGCTGACCATCGCGAACGCGCCGTCCGCGGCCCCCGGGACCGGCGGCGGGTCGATGAACATAAGGGCACGGATCAACTTCATCGACGGAACTACCTGTCAGGCGTGCACGTTCACGGTCCCGATCTCCCCCGACGACTCCGAGATCGTCGTCGTGCAACGCGACGGTATGAGCACCGAGCTGCGCGTGCTGCGCACGAACCAGACGCGCTCCTGTCCCGCCGAGCGCGGTTTCGTCACCGTCAGCATCGAGAACGACCTCGGCGAGACACTGCGCGAGAACGTGTTACTCGGCGAGCAGCGAATCGTCGACTACACGAACGGCCGGTCGTTCACCACGGAGGCGCTCGCGCTGCACGCAAGCGGCGGCGGCAACTCGGACCGTGACTACGCGTTCGACGACGTGGAGTATTCCCGGTTGTCCCGGTTCGTCGCCTTCGATTTCGTCGCGCCCAACGCGATCGCTCCCACGGCGTTCGACGCGTACCTGACGCTGTTCACGCTCGGCTTCGTCGATGGTGTGTCTCCGATCACGGATTGCAGCATCACTGCCTTCGATGACGAGAGCAACTCCTTCAGCGACTCCGTGATGTTCGGCTGCTGGACCCAGGTCGAGCTGGGCTCGCTGACGCCGGAATTCAACTATCCCGATCTCGGGGTGCCCACCGAGGCGGAATCGGGCTGGATCCAGCTCGACTGTCAGGTCGACACCGATGCGAATCTCACTCCGGACGCGAACGGCGCCGTGCACGGAGTGATTTCCCAGTGGGCTCCGCTCGGCACGGTACTGTTCGGGCGCCCCGGAGGAGCGACGCTTTCGCTGACCTCCCCGGCGGCCTGGGGCAGGCTGGGCAAGCAGTCCGTCACCACCGGTGACGCGGTGACGCTGGAGCTCGAATGAAGGGACCAGGCTCAGCCACGGTCGCCTTGCTCGCGAGCGCGCTCGTGTGCGGCGTGGCCCTGGGCTCGTCGACCTCGATCAACGAGGTCGCGGCGGCCCTTGTTTTCCCGGTCGTGCTCAACGAATCGAGCATGGGCGGGATCCCGGAGGTCGTCACCTACACGACGATCACCAACTCGAGCTCGTCCTCCTACCGCGTCCGAATCTACCTCGTCGACGGAACGACATGCGCGAGCTGCGAGCTCAACTTCCATCTCTCGGCGTTCGGCACGGAGACGCTCGAGATCAAACAGACCGTGATGCCGGGCCCGACGTACGAGACGCTGATCAGCTCGGTCGAGGGTTCGTTCTCGACCGCCTGCCCCTCGGGCGACGGCTTCCTCGTCGCGGTCCTGGCCGACGGGGACGGCATCCCCATCGAGGACAACGTCCTTGTCGGAGATTCGCTGGTCGTGGACTACGCGCAGGGGCACTCCTGGTCGGTCCCGGCCGTGACCTTTCAGGGGTTCACCAACGACGGAGATCACAACTACGACTTCGACGAGCTCGAGTACGACAAGTTCCCACGTATCGTCAGCACCGACTTCATCGCTCCGGACCCCGGGGGAGGGCGCAGCTCGCGGCTGGGCCTGTTCACGCTGGGCTTCAACCGCGGCGTCGTGCCGAGCATGTCGTGCGACATCTCGGTGCGCGCCACCAGCGGCCAGACGTTCGATACGTCGCTCGAGTTCGGTTGCTGGACGTACGTCGATCTCGAGGACATCGACAGCCGGCTGGCCTTCCCGAACCTGGGCACTCTGGGTCAGGACGAGCACGGCTGGATGACGCTGGACTGCCGCGGCGCGTCCTATTACGACTTCGACGGCGAAGGGCTCGGCGGAGTCCACGGCGTGCTCGTGCACGGCGTCGGCACCGGGGTCGCGCTGCGGCGCAACGACCCCGCCGCGCCGAGCGCGGGATCGCCGATGGCGGGCGCCGTCCTGCTGAACCAGGCGTTGACCTCCGGCGACTCGCTGACGTTCGACTACGAGGAGTGCAACGACCTCGACGACGACCTCGACGGGACGATCGACGAGGGCTGCAACGACGACGGCGACGACTACTGCGACGCCGACATCCCAGGCAGCGGCACGCCCGTGATCTGCAGCGGCGGACGCACCGACTGCGACGACGACGACGACCAGATCTACCCCGGCGCCGCGGAGGCGTGCGACGGGCTGGACAACGACTGCGACATGATGATCGACGAGGGCTTCTCCGACGACGACGCGGACGGCGTGCGCGACGCCTGCGACAACTGCTGGCTCGATGCGAACCCCGGCCAGGAAGACACGGACGGCGACGGCATCGGAGATGTCTGCGAGTTCCGCGTGGTGCAAGTCACACCGCGCGACGACGCGACGAGCGTCCCGCCGGCCACCGGGATCAGCGTCGAGTTCAGCGAACCGGTTCTGGCCGGGACGGTGACACCCGCGACGTTCCTGGTTTCCGGCAACGGGTTCCCCGTCAGCGGTACGGTCACGGTCGGGCCCGACAGTCTGCACGCGGTGTTCGACCCCTTCGCGAATCTCGATCCATCGGCGATCCACGTCGTGACCCTGACCGGCGGGATCGCCAACGCCGGGGCGACGAACACGCTCGTGCCGTTCTCGAGCCTGTTCGCGACGGGGCCCGCGGCGCCGGAGGAGACGCCGCTCGACGAATCGACGGCCGGTCAACCTCCGCCGGGTTCGAGCCAGGCGCGAGCGGGCACCTCCGTCTCCCGGGCGGGCGACCTCGACGGAGACGGCATCGACGATTTCTTCGCCGGAGCACCGGGCTTCGATCCCGGCGGACCGTCGCGGCCGGATGCCGGCGCCGCGGTCGTGTTCCTCGGCGACGCAGAACGTGCGGAACGCGAGAGCCCCGACATCGTGTTCACCGGCACGGCGACCGACGAGCGCGTGGGCATCGCCGTCTCCGGCGGTTACGACTTCAACGGGGACGGAAGAGATGATCTGGTCATCGGTGCCGAGGAGCAAGGCTCGAGCGGCCCGGGCAAGGTCTACGTGATCTTCTTCGATCCGTCGGACTACGACCTCGTCGACCCGGCCACGGACATCGTGTCGCTGGATCGCGTGAACAGCGGACAGGGCGACGCGATCGACGGCATCGTGATCACGGGCCAGACGACCGGCGATCGCGCGGGCTTCTCCGTCGCCGCGGGGATCGACGCGGGCGGCGCCCCGACTCCCGATCTGCTGATCGGAGCCCCCGGGCGCGGTTCGAACACGGGCGCGGTCTACGTGGTGTTCGACCCGACGGCGGCCGGGTCGATCGCATTGGGCGACGTGGGCGGGAGCGTCGCCGGCATTCGTTTCAACGGCGGCGGAGCCGGCGATCGTCTGGGGCACGCCGTCGACTTCGTCGGCAACGTCATCGGTGCCGACCCGGGGCCGGGCGACTTCGCGATGAGCGCCCCGTTCGCGCCGACGACCGTGGCCGGCGCGGGACGCACGTACGTGGTCGACGGCGGCTCGGTGGCGAGCGGCACGCTCGCGGTCGGTGCGGTCGGTGTCGGCTTCGGCGTTCAGATCCTCGGCGACGCCCCGGCCGAGCGCTCCGGACACGACATCGCGGGCGGCGGCGACAACCGGATCGACGGCGAGCCCGACCTGCTGATCGGGGCTCCGCTGTACGACGGTGCGAACGGAACGAACGCGGGACGTGTCATCCATATCAGCGAGCGACTGGCCACCGGGCTCTACTCGGCCGCAGACGTCGGATCGACGATCGACGGGGTGATCTGGGAGGGTTCGAACGCGGAGGACCGGCTGGGGTTTGCCGTGGCGGGCATCGGCGACATCACCGGAGACGGCTTCGACGAGATCGCGATGGGCGCGCCGTGGTTCGACGCGGGTGCGAGTCCGCTACCGCCGGGCGCGTCACTCGACGGCTTCGCGGGCTCCGGGCAAGCGCGCGCCGGCGCCGTTTACACCGTGGACGGCGCGCCGCCCAGCACAGCCGCGGGAGGCGACGTCGCCCAGATCGGCGACACGATCCCCGGGACCGTCCAGGTCGGCGTCGAGACCGACGAGTTCGCGGGGACGTCCGTGGCGGCGGCCGGGGACGTCAACGACGACGGGGCTCCCGACTACGCGGTCGGGGCCCCGGACAGCGGGGCCGACGACGCCGGCACCGCCTACGGCGTGACCGAGCCCGACGAGTCGTGCGGGTCGGACGGCTGCGAGCGAATCGATCTCGAGAGTGGCGCCATGCTGATCGTCCACGAGGGCGTCTTGCCGGGTCCCTTGAACGACGTCGACATCGTCGGCTTCGTCGAGCTGACCGCGACGCAGATCGCGGCGGCGCAGAACGAACTCCTGACCGACGTCGGCGACAGTGCAACTTTCCCGAATGGGTACGATCCGAACGCGAATCCCCTGGCGACCGTCTTCGTGCCGATTCGTTCCGAGTACGAGACGCAGCTTCCCGAGGGAGCTTCGGTCGACGTCTACACGTTCGCGGGACCGGATTGGGACTACTTCTCGAGCGGAACGGTGGTTCCGACACCCGTGCCGCAGCAATCGGTCAGCCGCCGTGCGGTCGAGTTTCAGGTCGGCAAATTCGCCCTCTACGCCGCGCTGGTGCTCGACACGGACCAGGACGGATGGAGCGACCCGTACGACTGCTCGGACGACGACGCCACGGTGAATCCGGGCGCGATCGAGTTTAACGACAGCCAGGACGACAACTGCAACGGGATCGTCGACGAGAACACACAGTCCGGCGGCTTCGGCCTGGACAAGGACGTCTACGACTGGGACGAGCAGCCGGGCGCGACGGGCTACGAGGTCGCCGTGGCGACGACGTCACGCTTCCTGCCGGGCACGTGCAGCGTGCACCTCGTCGGCGCGGAGACCTCGTTCGACGATCCGATCCAACCGCTGCCGGGGGGCACGCGCTATTACCTCAATCGGCCCGTCGCCCCGTACGAGGGAAGCTGGGGCGTGGACTCGTACAACTTCGTCCGCGACCTGACCTGCCCGGGCGCCGGGCTCGTCGTGACGAACCACGACAACTCGGGCCCCGGGTCGTTGCGCAACGCGCTGGCCTTCGCCTCGCCCGGACAGGCGATCACGTTCGGAGTCAGCGGCGTGATCCCCGTCGTCGGGGAGCTGGTCGTCGACAAGAACCTGATCATCGCCGGTCCCGGCGCGGACGTGCTGGAGCTGAACGGCGGCACCATCAATCGAGTGTTCCACGTGACGTCCGGCGCACAGGTGTCGATCTCCGGGCTGACCCTTCGTGACGGGAATGCGACAAACGGCGGCGGCGCGATGCGGATCGAGGGCGGGTCCGACGTCGAGCTGATCGCCTGCGACGTCCGCGGCAACCAGACGTCGACTAGCGGCGGCGGAATCGTCTCGTTCGGCAGCGACGTGACGATCACGCGCTCGGTGATCCGCAACAACAACGCAGCTTCCAACGGCGGAGGTGTTTACCTCTCGCACGGCAGCGTCACGATCTCCTCGTCGACGATCAGCGGAAACCAGGCCAACTACGGCGGCGCGTTAGGCCAGTACCATTTCGATACCGGATCGATCTCGATCGACACGAGCACGGTGACCGACAATCCGGCCATCTCCGGCAGCGTCGTCTTCTCGAGCTACGGACCGATCACGCTGCGCAACTCGATCCTGATCGGCAACGGCGGCGGCTCCACATGCTACGCCTTCACGGTGCAGAGCGACGGGCACAACATCGGGTCGGATACGGACTGCTCGCTGAACCAGCCGACCGATCGCGTCTTCGTGGATCCTCTCCTGGGCCCGCTGCAGGACAACGGCGGCCCGACGCCGACGCGCGAGCTGCTCTCCGGCAGTCCGGCGCTCGACACCGGCGCCGAAACGTGCGGAACGCAGGATCAACGCGGAATCCCGCGTCCCCAGGGGACGGTCTGCGACATCGGCGCGTACGAGCGGGAACAGCCCTGACCGGAACCCGTGCGGAGCTGCGGGATTGGCTCTACGATACGGCGTGATGAAGATCGAAACGCTCGACCTACGGTTTCAAGGTTCGGAACACGTCATCGCCGCCTTCCTGGTCCACGGCCCGGAGAGCCCGGTGCTGATCGAGACCGGCCCGGGATCCACACTGCCCACGCTGATCGCCGAGCTCGACCGGCGCGGCATCCGACCGGCAGACGTGCGCGACGTGCTCGTCACGCACATCCACCTCGACCACGCGGGCTGCGCGGGCTGGTGGGCGCGCGAGGGGGCGCGCGTGCACGTGCATCCGATCGGGGCGCCGCACCTGATCGATCCGAGCAAGCTGCTGGCCAGCGCGACGCGGATCTACGGCGACCGGATGCAGACGCTGTGGGGTGAGATCCTCGCCGCCCCCGCGGACCGGGTCGTCGTGGTCGAGGACGGTGCGACGATCGAGGCCGGTGGGCTGAAGTTTCGCGTGGTCGAGACGCCCGGACACGCCTGGCACCATCATGTGTTCTGTATCGACGACGTCGCCTTCACCGGAGACGCCGCCGGCATCCAGCTGCCGCAGCACGCCTGGATCGACCTGCCCGCTCCGCCTCCGGAGTTCGACCGCGAGGCGTGGCGCACCACGCTCTCCCGGCTACGCGAGTTGGACCTGCGGACGCTGTATCGCACGCACTTCGGCCCCGGGGCCGACGCCGCCGCCGAGCTGGACCGATTCGAGGAGACGATGGAGGTCGCGGTCGACTGGATCCGCGACATGTTCGAGCGCGGGCTCGAGCGCGAGGCGATGATCGCGGAGTTCTCCCGCCGCATGCGCGAACGCGCCAGCGCGGCGATCGACGACGGCGATGCGCGCGCGTACGAACTGGCCAACCCGCGCTCGATGTCGGTCGACGGCATCTCCCGCTACTGGCGCAAGAAGAACGCCTCCTGACCGCACGCCGCGCGGATCCCGGATCCGCGACGTGTCGTGCATCGACTCGGCCGTACCGCTCGACCGGCGTATGATGTCGACAGAACGAGGAGGTGAGTGATGCGTAGCTCCATGCCGGGCCGAATCGGAATCTCCGTCGC
This sequence comes from bacterium, assembly GCA_024226515.1. Lineage (GTDB taxonomy): Bacteria > Acidobacteriota > Polarisedimenticolia > Polarisedimenticolales > Polarisedimenticolaceae > JAAELQ01. Next base: position 4,537 of record JAAELQ010000263.1, on the reverse strand, counting down.
CGCGCTTCTGCTCCTGTGGACCACCGCGTGCACCGCGCCGTCACAGACACTGTCTCCGGGGACCGACGCCTTCGAGACGACGACCGACGTCGAGTTCGAGGTGATCACGGAGGTTCGCCAGGGTGACGTGTTCGGCGGCTTCGACGCGCAGCGGCTGGTCATCCGCGACGAGACCGAGTGGAACGACTACTACGACTCGTTGAACGCGACGCTGTTCCCACCGCCGGAATCGCCGCGGATCGACTTCGATCAGCGGATGGTGATCGCGGCCGAGCTGGGATCGCGGCCGACAGGCGGCCACTCGATTCGAGTCGACTCGATCGTCGAGGACGAGACGAGTCTGCACGTCCGCGTGACCTCGACGGCGCCGGGGTCCGGCTGCATGGTGACCCTGTCGCTCAGCGCCCCGGTCACGGCGATAACACTCGCGCGGACGGACAAGACCGTGGTCTTCGACGACACATCGAACACCCGGGATTGTCGCTAGCCGCTACTCCCAGCGTCCGATGTTCTCTTCGCCGTCGAGGTCCCGTGAGGGACGGCGCTCGATCGGCGCGCCCGGGTCCGGCTTGAGATCTTCCTGATCGGACGGAGAAACGTCGCGGTACATCGGCCGGTCGTCTCCGGCTCCGTCGACTTTGTCCAATTCGTCGTCGTTCAGTTTGCGCGTCATGTCCGTACCTCCCTCTTTGCGTGATCTTCCGCGATCATACATTGCCAGGTGCGTGCCAGAACGACGTTTCGTCGTTTTCGGGCATTCCTGCGTGGTTTGCGCGCGCGCCGCCCCCGGTTCGTGAACGTCTGTTCACGTGCTCTGAACCATCGGATTCTCTTTCGAAGGAACCGACGGCTCCCGCCCCTCCAACTCCCGAACCCCGCGGGTGACACAGGCAAGACAACGAACGACGACGTTTCTGGAGGTTGGACCATGACACGACGTGCGATGCATTGGCTTCTCTGCTTGACGCTTCTCCTGAGCGCGGGGGCATCCTCGATCTCGGCCGGAGACCTCGACTTCACGGCGGATTTCGACCTGGAGGACTGCGACTTCTCCTCACGCGAGGGGAACGATTACTTCAGCCTCGAGCCCGGCTACCAGGTCGTCCTCGAGGGCGAGGAGGACGGCGAGACGATCACACAACAGATCACCGTGCTGGCCGAGACTCGCTGGGTCGTCTTCGAGACCTGGCGCGGGTCGACGCTGGCCGTCGAGACCCGCGTGGTCGAGGAACGGGAATGGGAGGACGGCGAGCTGGTCGAGGTGTCGCGCAACTTCTTCGCGTTGTGTGAGGACACGGAAGACGTCTTCTACTTCGGCGAGAATGTGGACGACTACGAGGACGGCGAGATCGTGGATCACGAGGGTGCATGGGTCGCGGGCGAGGGCGGCGCGCTGCCCGGTCTGATGATGCCGGGGCGCTTCCTGATCGGCTCGCGCTATTTCCAGGAATACGCTCCCGGAATCGCGCTCGATCGAGGCGAGAACGTGGCGATGGGCGTGACCGTGGACGTTCCGCTCGGCACGTTCCACGGCTGCGTCGAGGTTCTCGACAGCAGCGCGATGAGCTCGGACTCCGGGGATCTGAAGGTCTATTGCCCCGGCGTCGGGATCGTGGCCGACGAGGAGCTCGAGCTGGTCGCGATCAACAGCGCCTTCGACGACGACGAGAGCGACGACGAGAGCAGCGACGACGACGAAGACAGCGAGAGTGACGACGACAGCGATAGCGATAGCAACGACGAGAGCGACGACGACAGTGAGTGCGACGATGATAGCGACAGCGAGGACGACGGAGACGACGAGGCCACGCAAGCGGCGATGGAGTCGATGACCGAGCAGCTCGGGCGCATCGAGGACAACACCGAATCCATGCTGTGGTTCATCAAGCGCATCCGGCGCTGATTCGCCGCTCGGCGGAACGGGTCGGCGACTTGATCGTGGCCATCGACGGCGTGCCGGTCTGCGAGCGCGGTTGCCGGCCGCTGCACGAACGAGACGACGTGACGCTGACGTCACGGGTCGTGGTGCCCTGAGTCCCGCGTCTCAGGGACAGGGCACGCGCTCGTTGCCGTCGCTGTCGAGTCCCCAGCTGCCCACGTTCGGCGCACCGGGGCGAACGAGGAAGTGGTACGTCTGGCCGGTGGGCGGGTTCGGCGGGGCGAAGCACGATGCCGCGACGCCCAGGTAGACGCAATCCGACGAGAAATCCTCGGTCGTCGAGCGCACGATGTCGTAGACCGTGGCACCCGGCTGCGGATCCCAGCAGATGAACCCGGTGGGTTCGCCGCGGATGCCGCCCGTGATCTCGTCGACGAGGCCGAAGCCTTCGTCGCCGGGACAGCTGTTGTCCATCCCGTCGTTGATCTCCGTCGCGCCGGGGTAGGTGTCGGGGTCGGCGGGAGCGCAGTCGAGCGGATCGACCGAGCCGTCCGAGTCGGAGTCGAGCGGCAGCCCGATCGGCTGCGTGGTCCTGTCGCGACACGAACCGGTCGCCAGCTCGACGCCGGTCGCCGTGTCCGTCACGACCGAGCGGTCGGTCTGACGATGCCACAGCCGAATATCGGGAATGCCCTGCAGGGAGGCGTCCGGCTCGGCGCGGGCGACGATGAAGTAGAAGCTCGTCTGCCCCGGCGACAGCCGCGCGCCCGGGTGGCCGGCGAAGTCGATGTCGAGGGCCCCAGCGACCAACGGGAAGGTCGTCGTGCTGTAGACCGCCGTGTCGCTGCCGGCCTCGAAAGCGCCGGATCCGTCGTCGAGGTAGACCGCTACCTCCGCGAACAGCGTGTCGGCCTCGGCCGGGGTCAGCACGGTATGGTTGCCGCGCTTCAGGTACAGATCGGTCTCGTCCCACTGAATGTCGGGCTCTCCAGGATCGCCCCCGTGCGTCAGGGCAACCTCGAAGGCGACCATCGTCGCGCCGTCGAGGAAGTAATCCGGGGCCACCACGGTCGAGGCGATCAGGTACTGACCCTCGCAGTTGGGATACCAGCCCAGGTAGGGGTTGCCGCCGGCGAACAGATCGAGGTCGCCGTCACCGTCGATGTCGACCGGTGCCATCTCCGAGATGCGCTGGTCGTCGATCGCGAGGCTCTTGCTCCACGAGGGAGGCACCGCACCGTCGCCGGCGTAGAACTCGACCGGGCTGGAGAGCGCGCTCAGCTCGAAGTGCTTGGCGAGCACGTCGAGGTTGCCGTCCCGGTTCAGGTCGAGCACTTCCAACTCGCTGAACATCTTCCCGGCCGGTAACGTGTCGACGTTCTGCGCGGGGCCCCAGGTCGGTGGCGATCCGCCGTCGTTGGCGTACCACTCGAGCCGCGTGTCCTCACGCGCCACGAGCCAGTCGACGTCGCCGTCGTCGTCCACGTCGGTCGCGACGACGTCCCTAACGACACCGAACGGCAGCCCGGTGATCTCCACGTGCCCGGTGAACGAAACGGGCTGCTGCCCGTCGTTCTCGTACCAGCGCAGCGACGTCGTGCTGCCGATGAAGATGTCGAGGTCGCCGTCGCCGTCGAGGTCGGCGACTGCGGCCGCCGTAGCCGTCTGGTCGACGATGTTGTCGGAGAAGCTCGGCGGCGAGCCACCCTGGTTCTCGATGAAGTGCAGGTTCGTTCGCGTGACCAGGTCCAGGTCTCCGTCACGATCCATGTCCACGGCGATCGACTTGCCTCCCATCGTGGGAAGGACGCGTTCCGTGAACGCGGGAGGGTCGGCACCGTCGTTCTCGAACCAGAGGTAGTTGCCCGTCGTGCCCGACACGAGCAGGTCGAGGTCGGCGTCGCCGTCCATGTCGCCGGCGGAGAGCCCACCGCCCGAGCCGCTGACGTCCGCGACGATGTGCTCGTTCCAGATCCCGGAGCCGTCTCCGGGATTCTCGTGCCAGTGCAGCTCGGCGTCATGCACCCATATCCCCGCAACGTCGACGGCGCCGTCCCCGTTGAAATCCCCGGGCACGAGGTACTGGATCGCCTCGGTGATCGAGTTGCGGATCAGCTTGCGGTCTGCGTAGACCGTCGAGCGATGGATGCTCTTGTTCTCGAACCACTCGACGGTGTCGTCGAGCTCGGAACCCGAAATCACGTCCATGTCGCCGTCGTCGTCCAGGTCCGCCGCGACCACGGTGCGCGCCCCGGTAGCGCTATTGCTGAGAACGTGCTCGGTGTACGTGAAGAACTCGAACTCGAACCACGAGACCCGGTTCGTCGCGGAGGAGGCGACCAGGGGATCGAGGTCACCGTCGAGATCCATGTCGGATAGAAACACCTGCCGCGGAGTCGTGCCGAGTGTCGTGACGTGGGAAGTCGTCCACGGATCTTGCGGCGTCGCACCCCGAGAGAAAGCGACGACACGGCTACCGCCGCCCTCGGTGGCAACCACCTCCGGCAATCCGTCTCCGTCCACGTCGCCCGCCACGGCGGAGTGGGCGCCGATGAACGTGCTGGAGATGACGTGGCCCGTCCAGCTACCGTCGTTCTCGTACCACAGCACGGAGTTGTCGGCGGATGCGGTGGCAACGATGTCCGGGTCGCCGTCGCG
>JAAELQ010000262.1 GCA_024226515.1 bacterium | reverse complement strand
GCGATCAACGGTGGCGCCAACGACAACCCGCTCGGCGGTGAGGAAGGCTTCACCGGCACCGACGGCGGCTCGGTCAGCGGTAGCTGGGGCCAGTCCCAGGTCGACCTGCTGTGGGTCGCCGCTCCCGGCGACACCGTGCAGCTGCGTTTCGACCTCGGTACCGACGGTTGCAACGGCCTGTTCGGCTGGTACCTGGACGACGTCCACGCCTACACCTGCTCCGACGAGGACTTCCCGACCTGCGGCGACGGCGTCCTGGGCGCGGGCCAGTCCTGCGACGACGGCAACTCGGACGACGGCGACGGCTGCTCCAGCACCTGCCAGATCGAGGACGGCTGGATCTGCACCGATCCTGTGCCCTCCGACCCCGATGGCGCCAACGTGGTAGCCGACGAGAGCTTTGAAGGTGGCGTACCCAATGCGGATTGGACGGCACTCTCAACCTTCGGCGGCATCGCGGGCTTCCCGCTGTGCGGTGGCAGCAACGGTTGCCCGGCGGCCGGCCTGGCCAACACCGGCGGCTGGCTGGTGTGGGTCGGCGGTCTTGCCGGTGGCGTCACCAGCAGCGTCGATCAGGACATCACCATCCCTGCGGCAGCGACTGACCTGACGGTCTATACGTTGCGCGGGCTCTGCGATGATCCGGGCGACACCCTGCACGTCAGCCTCGACGGCACCGACATCGGGACCGTCGTCTGTGATGGCGTCGATGCCGGCTGGGTCCAACAGACCTTCCCGGTGGCGCCGTTCAACGATGGCGGGACGTACAACCTGCTCATCGGCGGCACCGTCGGCGGCACCAACGGTACCCACTCCAACATCTTTGTCGACGACGTGGCCCTCAGCGACAACACGCCGACACCGCCGATACCCAGCGTCTGCACGCTGGTACCCGATGACGTGGCCTGCAACGCCGGCACCGTCGAGTTCTCCGAGGGTATCGCCGGTGACTGGACCGTGGTCGACAACGAAGGCGGCGGCGTGGTCTGGACGGACATCGTCACCGCGTTCACGGGCGGCGGTGGTCCCCCCGGTAACTACACCGGCGGCAGCGGTGAGGCGCCCTCGGTCAGCAGCGACGCGAACCTCTTCGTCGAGTTCGACACCGAGCTGCGCAGCAACTCGTTCAGCCTGGCCAACGCGGCGTCGGCGTCCCTCGACTACCTGGTCAACTACCAGAACCTCTCCTTTCTGGACTTCCTCGACGTCGACGTCTCGACCGACGGCGGCGGCAGCTGGACCAACCTGTTGTCCTGGAACGAGGATCATCCGCCCGGCGGCCTGTTCGCCGGGCCGGGTGAAGCGGTCTCGCTCGACCTCGCCGCCTACCTGGGCGAGAGCGACGTGCAGGTCCGCTGGCACTACTACGATCCCAATTTCGGTGATTGGGATTGGTACGCCCAGGTCGACAACGTCGCCCTGACCTGCAACCTGAAGCCGGACTGCGACGGCGCGACGGCGAGCCCGGATTCGCTGTGGCCGCCGAACCACCAGTTCGAGGCGATCACCATCAGCGTGACCGATCCGGACGGCGATCCGGTGACCGTCACCGTCGACAGCATCTTCCAGGATGAGTCGGTGAACGGTAAGGCGGACGGCAACACCAGCCCGGACGGCCAGGGTGTCGGCACCTCGACCGCCGAGGTCCGCGCCGAGCGTTCCGGC
>JAAELQ010000261.1 GCA_024226515.1 bacterium | reverse complement strand
TGCCGAGTTGAGAATCTCGTCGACGCCCGCGGCCAGCGGATCGTCGACGACGAACGTGATGGTGAAGGACTGCGCCGGAACACTTACGTCGACGGCGCCCACCGACAACGTGCAGACAACAGCGTCGCAAGACCAACCCGGATCGCTAGCCGCGGCGTCGAATGCCGCGTGGGCAGGGATCGTGTCGCTGAGCAGGACTCCCGTGCTGTCCTGGTTGCCGACGTTGCCAACGGTCAGGGAGTAGGTGATCAGGCCGCCGGCGCCGGCGGTGGCTCCCCCATCGGTCTTGGTGAGCACCAGGTCCGGGCCGGTGCCGCCAGGACCGGAGTCGATCGGCGTCGAGTCCGAAGCGGAGTTGCTCGAGGCGTCGAGGTCGGGACCGGAGGCCCCGTCGTCGGCAGCCGCTGCCGAGTTGAAGATCTCGTCGACGCCCGCGGCCAGCGGATCGTCGACGACGAAGGCGATGGTGAAGGACTGCGCCGGAGCACCGGCGTCGACGGCGCCCACCGACAGCGTGCAAGTCGAAGCGTCGCAGGACCAACCCGGATCGCTAGCTGCGGCGTCGAATGCCGCGTGGGCAGGGATCGTGTCGCTGAGCACGACCCCCGCGCTGTC
>JAAELQ010000260.1 GCA_024226515.1 bacterium | reverse complement strand
CCGACGCGGTGGGCGGAAACGACGTCGGCACCGTCGACATCACCGTCAACGACGACGCCGATCTCGCCGTGACCAAGATCGTCGACGACGCCACGCCCGACGAGGGCCAGGCGATCCAGTACACAATCACGGTCGCCAACGGCGGCCCGGCCGAGGCCACGTCGGTCGCACTGACCGACCTGCTGCCCGCCGGCGTCACGCTGATCGACGACGGCGGGCTGACCTCGCCGATCCCGAGTCAGGGCGTCTACAACACCGGAAGCGGCGTGTGGACGATCGGCGCAATCAGCGACGGCGCCAACGCTACGCTGGTGCTTCGTGCGACCGTCGACGCGGGCACTTCCGGCGACACCATCACCAACACGACCAGCGGATTGACAGCCGACCAGCTGGACACCGTGCCCGGCAACAACGTCGGCACCGTGGACGTCACGGTCAACAACGACGCCGACCTCGCCGTCGCCAAGATCGTCGACGACGCCACCCCCGACGAGGGCCAGACGGTCCAGTACACGGTCACGCCCTCCAACAACGGACCGGCCCAGGCGACCAGCGTCACACTGACCGACCTGCTGCCCGCCGGCGTGACACTGATCGACGACGGCGGATTGACCTCGCCGTTGCCCAGTCAGGGCGGGTACAACACGGGCTCCGGCGTCTGGACCGTCGGCACCGTCAACGATGGCGCCAACGCAACGCTGATTCTGCGCGCGACCGTCGACGCCGGAACGTCCGGCGACACCATCACCAACACGACCTCTGGGTTGACCGCGGATCAGACCGATGCCGTGGCCGGCAACGACGTCGGCACCGTCGACATCACCGTCAACAACGACGCCGATCTCGCCGTGACCAAGATCGTCGACGACGCCACCCCCGACGAGGGGCAGACGATCCAGTACAGCATCACGGTCGCCAACGGCGGCCCCGCCGAGGCCACGACGGTCGCACTGACCGACCTCCTGCCCGCCGGCGTGACGCTGATCGACGACGGCGGACTGACCTCGCCGATCCCGAGCCAGGGCGCCTACAACACGGGCTCCGGCGTGTGGACCGTCGGCCCCGTCAACGACGGCGCCAACGCCACACTGATCCTGCGCGCGACCGTCGACGCGGGAACGTCCGGCGCCACCATCACGAATACGACCTCCGGCCTCACCGCGGACCAGACCGACGCGGTGGGCGGAAACGACGTCGGCACCGTCGACATCACCGTCAACGACGACGCCGATCTCGCCGTGACCAAGATCGTCGACGACGCCACGCCCGACGAGGGCCAGGCGATCCAGTACACGATCAGCGTCAGCAACAACGGCCCGGCCCAGGCCACCAACATCGCGCTGACAGACCTG
>JAAELQ010000259.1 GCA_024226515.1 bacterium | reverse complement strand
GCGCTTGCCGCGTCGTTCGATCATCTCGCGGAGCGCTACGACAACCCGCAGGCGCGGATCCTCGGCCGGACCCTCGACGAGGCGACCGCCCAGTACCTGCTGAACAGGAAGGCGCCGTCACGCAAGGGTGGCGAGCAGGACAACCGCACGAGCCACCTCTACGTCGCCCTGTACTGGGCGCGGGCGCTCGCCGACCAGACCGAGAGCGCAGACCTCGCCGCCCGCTTCGCGCCGATCGCCGAAGCCCTCGCCGCCAGCGAAGCGGCGATCGCGGCCGAGTTGATCGACGTCCAGGGCCCGGCCATGGACATCGGCGGCTACTTCCAGCCCGATCCGACACTGACCGAAGATGCGATGCGCCCCAGCGAGACGTTCAACGGAATCCTCGAGGGGGCGATGGCGGAGACAGTATGAACACGCGATTCATGATCACGCTCGTGACCGCGGTCGTTTCGTGCGTCCTCCTGGGCGGACAGAACGCCACCGCTCCCAAGCAGCCCAGCGCCGCCGACATCAGCGGCATGTGGCGGGTGGACGTGCCCGGAATGCGCAAGCGGCCGGAGCTTCGCGACGCGCTGGAGGATCCGAAGACGCGGAGATTGGTCGACGCCCTCGCAACGTTCACGATCTCGTTCGAACCGCAGCCCGACGGCCGGGTCAGGGTCGCGGTGCGGCCGGCTGGCCCGTCGTACCTGGCGACGGCGACGTCGGGCGAGGGTGGCCGGATCGTGCTGAGGCCGCCGGCGGGCGCGGGCATCGTGCCGACGACGATCCGGCCCGTCGATGCGGAACACATCATTTCCGAGGCGGTCGGCAACGCGCCGGCGATGCTCTACTCTCGCGTGTTCGACCCCGACGGCCTGGTCACGGGGAGTTGGGAGCTGGACCCCGAGTCGCCCGGCTACGACCCGATCGGGTTGTCGATCGAGGTGACGACGAGCGGGGTGGCGAAGATCACGCAGGGGTCCGTCACGTGGTCGGGACGCCTGCGGCGACATGAGACGGTTGACGCCGGTTTGCCCGTGACGATCTACCGGCTGGAAGGCTCCACCCGAGCCGTGAAGCTGGAGATTCGGCTCGGCAGCAAGCTGAACCACGCGACCGCGGCCATCAGCGAGGGGAACGTCGGCGAGCAGAGGTGGCTGATCCGGCGGTCGATCACGCCCGAGGCCAGCCTCATCGGCGGCTGGGCGCTCGACCTGCCGACGCTTCACGCCATGGAGTGGGTCCGACGTCTCCCCGCCGATGAGCGGCAGCAGAAGATCGCCCGGATCCGGGAGCAGATGGGCGCGTTCACCATCGACGCCCGCCGGATCGCGGAGAAGAAGACCACGCTCAAGCCGATGGGCTCCGGAAAGTACGGCGTGTACCGGGCCAAGGAGCTGTTCGCGTTCGTTCGCATCCTCGGCCTCAACCGGATCGTCGTGGAAGCCGGCTACGGGCGGGAGTACCCGTTCGTGCGGACGACGGCCGCCGGCTCGGACGGTCCGTGAGCACGACGCCGACACCCGGCGAGGGCGGTCATAACGGGGCATGATCCCGGTGGTGGCCACCCAGCCTGACCGATAGCCTGCGCTGGGCGCGCCCGCCGTAATCTCCACGGTGATCGGCCTGCGGTTGGCCGGGGTCCGACGGCGTTGCGCGCTCGCTGAAAGGGAGCGCCATGAGACGAGGACCAGCGTTGTTGTTCCTGGGTGCGTGGCTCGTGCTGGGCGGCTGTTCGAGCGCGCCGGAGACCAAGGCACCGTTCCCGCTCAAGATCGGTCTCCTCGCCGACAGCCAGATCACCTCTCAGAACGGCTACTCGGACTTTCACTTCCGGAGCAAGGACGCCGATGCGCTCGTCGACGTCAGCATCCGACCGCCCGGACTGGAGTGCGTGCTTGCCGAGGAGATGCTGGAGGTCGCGCTGACGAAGCTCACGGGGGATACCGGGGGCGACCGGGCGGGCGTGGACGTGATCCTGTACCTCGGCGACGGCGCGAACAGCGGCGGCGCCGACGAGATCGACACCGTGCTGCGTGTCCTCGGCGAGCACCGGGATCGCACGGGAACGCCGATCTTCATCATCATCGGGAACCACGACTACCTGGGCACCGGCAACATCGTCACCCCCGGCACGCGGTTCGCCCTGCTCAACCGGCCGGGGCAGCCGGAGAACCTTCCGCTGACGAAGTTCGACGTCCTGGTGCGCTTCAGCCAGTTCAATCGCGCCAACAACCGGCTGTCGGAGCGCACGGGGATTCGCTACGTCGACAACATCGCGTTCGTGGACTGCAACCCGTACCTCGAACATGACACCGGTATGTACCTGGCCGGGCTCGTCTCCTGCGAGAAGGCGGGGCGCGAGCCGGTGGAGATCGTCCTGCTCGACTCCTCGGATTACAAGGACGCGCCGGGCTGGTCGGAGGTGGCCGATCTCGGGTTCTACGGCGTCATCGGCTCGGTCTCGTTCAAGGACGAGCCCGGTTTCGTGTCGCAGCTCAGCTACGTGAAGGCGCTCACGGCCGAGTCGTCGGCCGACTTCCGGCTCCTGGCCTCCCACTACCCCAAGGACCACCTGGATCGCGTCACGTTCGCCAAGCCCGGCGCGGTCCCGCTCAACATCACCAACCGCACCTGGGATGTCCTCGACGGCGTGGTGACCGTCCCCACGTTCACCGAGACCATGAACGACAACCTCCAGGAGCTGCTCGTTCCCGGAAAGCGGAACTACTGGATGTCCGCGCACACGCACGCGGACAAGATGCGGCGTCCGGAGAAGCACGTGGTGGGGGGGTTCGTCGGGCAGAAGTACTTCAGGGGGGTCAACGTCGGCTCCACGACCGACTACCGCGCGCACGTCGCGATCATCGAGCCCTACGACCGGCGGCTCAACGACGACCTGGACGACGCGGTCGGATACCGCGAGATCCCGCTGTGCCAGTACGACGATGCGCTCCAGGTCTCCCTGACACGCGCCATCGGGAGCTACGGACGCGACCATGCCGGCGACCCGATGTTCCGGTCGCTGATCGTGCCCATGGACGAGTGGCACCGCGATCCCGCCACCGGCTGGGGCTCCGCGATGCCCGGCCGGCATGTTGGCACGGAGGGGAAACGTCAACTCTCACAGGCCGGGCCATCTGGAGACCACTGCGGCCGAGCGGATTTGGGCGCTACGCAGCTTTAGTCAAGATTATCTCGCGACGGTTGGCGCCCTCGGCCCGATGGGAAACCACACGACCGGTCATCTGGAGATTCTCGATCGCGTTCCTGATCTGCGAGCGCGACCCGCCCGCAAGCTTGGCGAGTCGAGACTCGCTGTTACCCGCATCGACGTCGTACCGCAGTGCCGCCATGATGGACGCACGAAGATCGCCCCGGAAGTCCGCGCGGGTGCGGAGCGCGGGAATTCGAGCCATCATCCACGACGCTGGGCGGATCGCATCCTCTTTGAACTCGATCGGCTGCATCCACAGGCCCCACTCCCGAGAGAGAGTCGAGGCGCGGCGCCGAGCGATCTCACTCAGTTTCTCGCTCTGGCGAGCGCTCTCGAAGAGTGGCTTCGGTGACGCTTCCGGCACCAAGTGCCTGAGGATCGACTGGAACTCCCGTGGGTGCGTGCCTTGCTGGGCCGTGTCGAGCAGCAGACCGAGGATTGGCTGGATCTCCGACTCCAGCTCATCATCGATCAATCGCTTGAGACGGTGCTTGGCGATCGTGTCGCCGTATGCGTGCAGCCACGTCGCGGCCATGATGAAGAGCCTTGCCATCTGCGGTGCATGCCGAGCAGTGCCTAGAAGCAGTCGCTCCAGATCGATGTCGCCCGCCTCATAGGGATCGGCGTTGAATCCCGCACCGAGGCTCGACCACTTGCTGATCAGATTGTCGAGCGTCTCATTCATGCTCATGCACATCGAGTGAGTCAAGAAGTACTTTCGCCTCTTCAATCTGCTCCGGCTTCGTGCCTTTGCTGTCGAGCGAGTCGAGATAGTCGGCCACAAACTCCGCGTCGTCCTGGCGAATACGCATGGCCTGCAGATCCTCGATGTCCTGGTCACGGCCCGCCAGCACCTTCATTGCGATCAGATCCAGCCGGCTCGCGGCGTACACCCGGAGCCTTCCGTATGTGCCAACGTGGATCTGCCGCTGCTTCCAACCATCCGGGAGTGCATCGAGGCGGAGCTGCACGTCGCTGTTGAGCCAAGTCGGAGACAAACTCATCTCACTGGCGACCGTTCCCGCAGCCAGCTCGACGGCAGACATCGCATCGGGCGGGATGTAGACCATCACATCGCAGTCCGTCGTCACGCGACCCGAAGCGAGCACGCCGGTGACCATGCCCGCGGCCCCGCCGACGAGCAGGATCTCGATCTCACGGTGGTACTCCAGCACTTCGCCCAGACGGCGGAGCGCCCGTTCCACAGTCGACGTGTTCATCGAGTCAGCCATGAGGCCCCTGCTTGCTGTCGATTAAATCGTACAGTCTATACAGGCAAAGTCCAGCATTGCTCCAAGAATGAGTCTCCAGGGGGCACAAACGTTGTGCCATGTTGTTCCAAATAAACTCGACGCGCGAGAATCGCCGGCTATCCTCTTTGGAACAACGCGGAACAACGGCGTGAAAAAGGAGTTGGCGTGGCAAAGCGGGCAAGGCAGGCGACTCTGAGCAAAGGGCGAGCGAGCTGGTGCGTGATTTTCAGACATCCGGTCTGCAAGGCGCCAAACGGCCAGACCCTCCGGGTACGGCGTGGCCTCGGTACCAGAGATGAGGGCGCGGCAGCGGGATTGGTGGAGCAGGTCAACACCCTGCTCTCGGACGAGGCATGGTGGTCACCGGCGAGACGGCAAGAGGCAGAGAGGCTCTTTGACGACAGAGTCGTCCGCGCGTTCTTCGACGACATGGAGCCAATCGACAGAGACACGTGGACCGAACGCGAGTCCACTCTCCCGCTGCCTGGAGGGAAGGACGCCAAAGACGGTTACGCACGGATGCTGATGGTCGGTACCACCGGCTCCGGAAAGACCACGCTGGTCCGGCAACTGCTCGGCACCGACCCGAAGCAGGAGCGATTCCCATCGACGTCAGCAGCAAAGACCACCGTTAGCGACTTGGAGGTGATTCTCGCGGATGGTCCATTTCAGGTAGTTGTCACGTTCTTCAGCCGAGACCTGGTGCGGCAGTACATCGCCGACTGCGTGTCCGCCGCCGTTGTGAGCGCGGCTGAGAAAATGCCCGAACGAGATGTTCGCCGTCGACTTCTCGAACACGCCGACCAGCGTTTTCGGCTCAGCTATGTCTTGGGGACCTTTACCGACCCGGCCGCCGCAGACGACCTGGAAGACGAGGATGACGAAGACGACGTGCTCTTCGAGTTGGACGACGATCCTGTCAGTGACGAAGAGCGACACGAGCTACGATCGCGGCTCGATGGCTACATGGATCGCATTCATGCGCTTGCCGTCGAGTATCGGGACAGGATTGCAGCAGCAGCCGACCGACTCGGCATTGACCTCGCTGATGCTCCACGCCCTGAACGCGAGAAGCTCGAGGAGACGATCGAGGATGAGATCGTTCGGGACGAGCATTTCCAAACGGTTGTCGACGCGATTCTCGATGACTGCGAGTCACGCTTTGAGCTCTTGAGCGATGGCGATATCTCGAAGGGCCGAGACGGCTGGCCGGTGTCTTGGCGCTTCGAGTCTTCCAACAGGAAGATGTTCATCGCAACCGCCAACCGCTTCTCTAGCAACTATGCGCCGCACTTCGGCCGTCTGCTCACACCCTTCGTGGAGGGAATGCGCGTGTCTGGGCCCTTCGCACCGAATTGGGTGACAAGCGATCGTCCACGCCTTGTCATTCTCGACGGACAGGGACTCGGTCACACTGCAGACGCCGTGTCAAGCGTCTCAACGCGAGTGACCAAGCGATATCAACTGTGCGACGCCATCATGCTTGTCGATAATGCGGCGCAGCCTATGCAGGCTGCGACGTATTCGGCTATCGAGTCCCTCGTCGCGAGCGGTCACGAGTCCAAGTTGATTCTCTGCTTCACGCACTTCGACGAGGTTAAGGGCGATAATCTCGTTGGATTCTCCGCCCGACAGAACCATGTACTCGGGTCTTTTGAGAACGTGATCGCCAATATCGCCAAGTCTCACGGTCGCTATGCCGACCGCTCACTTCGGTCTGCCATTCCAGACCGCACCATCTTCCTAGCCAATATCCAGAAGCAACTCGGTGCTGGCGCGCGCCGCACCCGCGATGAACTCCAGCGAATGCTGACAGCTGTTTCTGCGACCATTCTGCCGCCCGAGCCGGTTGAGTATCGCCCTGTGTACGACGTTGCCAACCTCGTTCTGGCAATTCAGCAGGCCGCTGCGGAGTTTCACGACCGCTGGCGTGGCGTGCTTAGCATGGGATCGCGTTCGGGCGTGGCGCCTGAGCACTGGACTCGGATCAAAGCCCTTGCGCGACGATTGGGGGTCTTCAAGCAGGACGAGTATGACACACTGAAGCCTGTCGCTGACCTGATCCGGATTCTACAAAACCACCTGAGCCAGTTCCTCGCCCAGCCACTTGGGTGGCATCCAGCAATGCCGCCGGATGACGACGAGTCTCATGCAGCAGCGATCGATCTCATCCGCAAGGAAGCATTCACGCGACTGCACGAGCTATCCCGACGGCGCGTTCTCGATGAATGCATCAGCGGCTGGTCTGACGCCTACGAGTATCGAGGTGAGGGCTCAACGAAGCGACGGGCCCGGTCAATCATCGATCTCTACTCGACGGCCGCACCTGTTCCCAATGAAATGCCCGGGCCGGACGCGAACGAGTTCCTCAACGAAATGCGTTCGCTCGCGTTCGAGGCGATTGAAGCCGGCGGTGGACGTGTAAAGGGCTGGTCACGCGAGGACGTGTCGGCGGAAGTCTGACGCGGAAGCGAATTGAGGAGAACTTCGATGATGCCGCGAACACCGGCCAGGGTATTGCATGGCATGAATCTGCGGGACGGTCTCGCTTTGGCGCGTGCAATGTGCTGCAACGTCGAGGCGCGACGCCGCACCGGGGAGGTCATAGCAGCAACGCCGCGGCCTGGCAGGCGTACGGCCCTGGATCAGACGGCCTAGTGGTGTCCGCCAAACATCTTGTAACATATCGACGGACCTCGCCGCCGCTGGCTGCGTTGCCGCTCCTCGACGTATCCATGGATATGCCAGCGTCGCGTCGCCTTGCCAGCGACGACGATCTCGCGCCGATAAGTC
>JAAELQ010000258.1 GCA_024226515.1 bacterium | reverse complement strand
GCCAGATGCTTTTCCGGCAGCCAGTCACGCGGACTCGGTGGCAGAAGTAGCGATTGGTCGGGATGGTAAGGGCGAAATGAGGTTGGCATGCCTCATTCTAAACGATTTGCACTGAACTTTTCTACGGCGCAGGCTCCTAGGGCGGAGGCAGGAAACCGGCGCGATCGAACTGCTCGCGCGCGGCGGAGGAACGCAGAAACAGCAACAGCTGGTCCGCGAGTTCGACGTTCTGCGAGGACTCGAACAGCGCAACCTCGTAGAGGATCGCGCGGTGCGCCTCCGCGGGGATGTCGAACACGATCACGACGCGCTCGGCGGCGGCCACGGCGTCCGACTTGAACACGAGTCCGGCGCCGACGTCGCCCCGCGCGACGAAGTCGATGACGCGTTGCGTGCTCTCGCCGTAGACCAGGCGCGTACGCAACGATTCGAACAGACGCAGCGACTCCAGCGCCTCGGCCGCATAGCGGCCGACCGGAACCGTCCGCGGTTCGCCGATCGCGATCACGTCGTACTCGGGGCGGATCAGGTCTTGCAGGATGCGTGGTCGCGTGCCCGTCGGCGGCATGATCACGACGAGCGAGTTCGAGGCCAGCGTCTGCCTTCGCCCCTCACTCAGCATGCCCGCCGAGTTCAGCCGGTCCAGATCCAGCGGCGAGGCGCTGACGTACAGATCGATCGGCCTGCCGCGTCGCGCCTGTCGCAACAGCTCGTCGGAGGTTCCGATGTTCAACTCGATCCGGGCGCCGGGGCGGGCGATCTCGAACTCGGCGAAGATGGCTCGCAGTACGTCGGCCATACTCGAAGCCGCGGAGACCTGCAGGCTCGTCTCCTCGGCGGCCGCGGAGCCGAACGCGAAGAACAGCACGACGAGCGCGGCGACCGCCGGCCGTTGACTCAACTGCGTGCCCTCTTGCCCCTGACGCGCTGCCCGACCTGCGTCGCGCCGTCGTCGGCCTTGCCCAGCTCCTCCATCAGGTAGGCCGAGGCCTGCATGCCGCGATAGAAGTTGGACAGCTCCATCTTCTCGTTCGGGGCGTGCAGATTGTCGTCGTTGAGGCCGAAGCCCATCAGCACGGTCGGCACGCGCAGCAGTTTCTCGAACGTGGCGACGACCGGGATCGAGCCGCCCTCGCGCACGAAGACCGGGGTCTTGCCGAAGGCGCGCTTCATCGCCGTGCTCGCCGCCAGCAACGTCGGGTGGTCGGTCGGCGTCAGCCAGGTCTCGCCGCCGTGCAGGTTGCGCACCGTCAGCTTGACCGATTTCGGCGCGATCTTCTTCAGGTAGCCCGCGACCTTCTTCGCGATCTCGTTCGGCGTCTGGTGCGGGACCAGGCGCATGGAGATCTTGGCCGAGGCCTCGGCCGGGATGACGGTCTTGGCGCCCTCGCCGGTGAAGCCGCCCCAGATGCCGTTGATGTCCAGCGACGGGCGGGCCCAGATGCGCTCGAGCGTCGAGTAGCTGCTCTCGCCGTCGAGCTCCGGCGCACCGATCGCCCGACGGAACTTGCGATCCGAATGCGGCAGCGCTGCGAAGGCGCGCCGCTCGCTGACCGTCAGTCGCTTGACGTTGTCGTAGAATCCCGGAACGCTGATGCGTCCCCTGGCGTCCTTCAGCGCGGACAGCATCTGCACCAGCGCGTTGGCGGGGTTGACGACGGCGCCGCCGAAGGAGCCCGAGTGCAGGTCGCGGTCGGTTCCCTTGACGTGCACCTCGAGATAGGCCAGCCCGCGCAGCCCGTAGCAGATCGACGGCAGGTCCTTGGAGAACATCGCGGTGTCCGACACGACCACGCCGTCGCAGGCGAGTGCCGACTTGTTCTCGCGAATGAACGACTCGAGGTTGGGCGAGCCGATCTCTTCCTCGCCCTCGATGAGGAACTTGACGTTGATCGGGCAGCCGCCGTTCTGCAGGTGCGCCTCGAGCGCGTTGACGTGCGTGATGACCTGTCCCTTGTCGTCGGAGGCGCCGCGCGCGTAGATCCGGTCGTCACGCAGCGTCGGTTCGAAGGGCGGCGTGTCCCACAGCTCGAGCGGGTCGGCAGGCTGCACGTCGTAGTGACCGTAGACGAGGATCGTCGGCTTGCCGGGCGCGCCGAGCCATTCGCCGTACACGATCGGGTGTCTTTCGGTGGGCACGACCTTGACCTTCTTGCACCCGACCTTCTTCAGTCGCTTGGATACCCAGTCCGCGGCGCGCTTCACGTCCTTGGCGCGGGACGAGTCGGTGCTGACCGACGGGATGGCGAGCAGCTCCTTGAGCTCGGCGAGATGGCGTTCCCGGTTCTTGTCGAGATAGTCGAATGCGGAACTCACTGGCGAGTCTCCCTCTGCTGCTTCAGGTTGTTGTCGGACCGTAGCCGTGCCGAGAGGGGATTCTATCCCTGCAAGCGGGGGGGGCACAACTCAGACGAAGGTCTCCAGCCCGTGCCGCTCGGCCAGTCGCTCGAGCCGGTCGGCGTACGGCCCGGCGTCCGCGACGCACGCCGCGGCGGACTGCAGGCCGGCGACGGCCACGCCGAGCACCTCGGCCGCGACCTCGCGCAGGGTGCGCCCGCCCGCCGGCGCGTCGAGGCCGCGCTCGGCAGCCAGGCGCACGCCCTCGATCCACCCCTCGTGGGAGTCGAACGGCTCCCCGAGCCGCAGCGCCGCTTCGAGCGTATCGCCGCCCCCGTAGAGGATCCCGGTCCAGAACGTCGGTACGTCGAACACCAGCGGGTCGGGCTGCACGTCCGTGCTGCGGACCTCGAGGTAGGTGTACGAGCGCACCTCGGTGAAGATCGTCGAGACGTGCGTCTCCCAGTCGTCGTGGCGAATCGCGTCGCAGCCGTGCAGCTGCATCAGCTGCGAGAACGGGACGCCTCCCGCGGGCACGAGCCCGCGCCCGCGATGACGGAAGATCGTCGGCACGGCGAGGATCCAGTCCAGCCAGGCCTCGAGGTCGAAGTGCGGCTCGAAGACGATCGACGGCAGGCCACAGCGATCGGGGTCCGTGTCGCGCCAGATGGTCTGGCGGTAGCAGACGTGGCCCGTATCCTCGCCGTCGATCCGGGCGGAATTCGCGAACAACGCGACGCTGATCGGCGTCAGCAGCGCGGAGGCCTTGAACTTGCGCAGCCAGTCCTGCGGGCTCTCGTAGTCGAACGCGCACTGAATGCTGGCCGTCTGCGTCATCATGCGGTGGGCCAGCCCGCCGCGACTGCCGAGATACGGCCGCATGATCTGGTACCGCGCCTTCGGCATCCACGTCATGTCGGACAGCGGCAGATCGGGGTCGACCGCGGTCTCGAGCCAGCGCACGCCGAACTCGCCGGCGATGTCGCGCATCGTCAGCAGGTGCTGGTCGAGGGAGGCCTCGAGCGACGTCAGGTCGTCCGAGGGGCGCGAGGACCACTCGACCTGACCGCCGGGTTCGAGCGAGATCCCGCCCCACGGCGCGTCGATGCCGATGATGTTCTGCGCCTCCATGACCGGCTCGCCGCCGCGGCGCTCGTGGATCGTCTCGAGCACTCGGCGCACGGTTGCGCCGTCCCCGCCGTAGGGCAGCGGGGCCCCGTCCGAGACCCGCCGGCCGAGACGTTCGAGCTCCATCCCCACCCGCCATTGATCGCGCGGGGTGGCCGCCTGGGTGAAGTATTCCAGCAGATTCTGACGCGTCAGCAGGCCGTGGTCGCTGTCCATGGGGGCTCCTAGAGGCTCCATGCTACAGAAATTTCGGGTTTCGGGCCCAACGGTCTCCGGATTGGGGGCTTTTGCCCGGCCCCGTGGACGGTTAGACTGCCCAGGATGCGCGATGCCGACCTCAATGCCCGGCTGCGCCTGCTGGGCCGAACGAGGGGCTCGGCGGCGCGAGACCTCGTCGTGGCCGGGCAGGTCTTGAGAATCGAGGGTCTGGACGACGAGTTGGCCTCTCGGCTGGACCGGCGCTGGGGCGCGTTCGTTCGCCCGGTATCCTCCGAGTCGGCGCAGCGCACGGTTCGTGTGCTGGACGCGGGGGAGGATCCGTGGCTCGAGCAGCAGGAGCGGACGGAGGCCTATCGGCTGGAACGGCTTCCGGGCGGTCCGCCCGAGAGCGTCGTCTCCTACCACTTCGCGCTCAGCCCGGAGGACGGCGAGGGGAAGGCCTGGCGCGTCGGCCTGACGGCGCGTTCCGACGAACCGCTGGAGCGCATGCTGGACAACGTGATGCGTTACATCACCGCGCGCGTCGCCGTCGATCTCGGCGGCCTGGCGCTGCACGCGGCGGGAGTGCTGCACGACGGATGCGCCTACCTGTTCGCCGGACCGTCGCGTTCGGGCAAGACGACGGCGGTCGGCATGTGCCCGCACACCCGGACACTGGGGGACGATTTCGGCGTGATCGTGCCGGACGGCGACGTCTGGTCGGCGGTCGCCGTGCCGTTCGACAACACCGAGCGCGTCGCAGACGGGGCCGCGCAGGGGAGCTACCCGCTGGCCGGAGTGTGGCGCCTGTATCAGGCGGACGAGAACCGGGTGGAGCGGCCGACGCCGATCCTGGCCGCCGTGTCGCTGTTAGCCTGTGTGGCGTTTCCGTGGGCCAATCCCGAGGACACCGAACGCCTGGCACGGCACACAGACGAGTTCATTCGTACGGGGAGATTCGAGCATCTGCACTTCCGTCCCGACGAGGCGTTCTGGCCCTTGCTGGAGCAGCCGGCCGGGGCGATGGATTGACGGGGAGGCGGACACGTCGTAGGAAGAAGACGAAGGTGAGCTCAGTGTCGCGGCGGCAAGCGGGCCGTCGAGGCTGAGAGGGGCGATGGGCGAGCAGAAGGTCAAGTCGAACTTCGAGGGTGGGGCTGAGCGGCGCGTGTTCATGCGTCGACTGCTCGATGACCTCCGCGCGCTGGAACACATCATCGCCGACGGGATGATCGAGAGCGGTGTGCGCCGCATCGGCGCCGAGCAGGAGTTCTTCCTCATCGACAAGAGCTGGCGCCCGGCGTGTGCGGCGCTGAAGGTTCTCGATTCGATCGACGACGACCACTTCACGACCGAGCTGGGTCAGTTCAATCTCGAGATGAACCTCGACCCCGCCGAGCTTTCCGGCGACTGTCTCTCCCAGCTCGAGCGGGCCCTCCTGCAGGGGATCGACAAGGCGCGTCGCGGTGCGGAGGCCCACGGGCTGGACGTCGTGTTGGCCGGCATCCTGCCCACGCTGCGCAAGTCGGACCTGGCGCTGGAGAACATGACGCCGATGCCGCGCTACTTCGCGTTGAACAACGCGATGAGCGCGCTGCGCGGCGGCGCCTACGAGTTCCACATCAAGGGACTCGACGAGTTGCTGATCAAGCACGACTCGGTGATGGTCGAGGCGTGCAACGCCAGCTTCCAGGTTCACTTCCAGGTCGGCGCCGAGGAGTTCGCCAACCTGTACAACATCTCGCAGGTCGTCGCCGGGCCCACGCTGGCCGCGGCGGTCAACTCTCCGGTGCTGTTCGGTCGTCAGCTCTGGCGCGAGACGAGAATCGCGCTGTTCCAGCAGGCGGTCGACACGCGCAGCTCGATGGACTTCATTCGCGAGCGCAGCCCGCGCGTGACGTTCGGCAACGACTGGATCCACGAATCCGTGCTCGAGTTGTTTCAGGAGGACATCTCGCGCTTCCGCGCTCTCGTGACGTCCAAGCTCGACGAGCGGCCGCTGGAGATGCTCTCGCGCGGCGAGGTGCCGACCCTGCAGGCCCTGCGTCTGCACAACGGGACGGTCTACCGCTGGAACCGCGCCTGCTACGGCTTCACCGACGGCAAGCCGCACCTGAGGATCGAGAACCGCGTGCTGCCCTCGGGGCCGAGTATCGTCGACGAGGTGGCGAACGCCGCGTTCTGGTTCGGCCTGATCAGCGCGATGTCGCATCGGTACCCGGACATCCGACGCATGATCCCGTTCCAGGATGCCAAGATGAACTTCTCCGCGGCGGCGCGCCTCGGGTTGGGCGCGCAGTTCTCGTGGTTCGACGGCACGACGCGGCCCGCGGCGAACCTGATCGTGGACACGCTGATCCCGCTGGCCCAGGAGGGGCTCGAGAAACGCGGAATCGACTCGTCGGACATCGACCGCTACCTCGGCGTGATCGAGCAGCGCGTCTCGAAGAACCGCACCGGGTCGCAGTGGATCATGCAGTCGCTGAGCGGAATGCGCGGTCGTGTGGCCCTGGGCGAGCAGCTCAACGCGCTGACCGCCGCGATGGTCGCGCGTCAGAAGGTGAACCGACCTGTGGGCGACTGGGAGCCGGCTCACGCGGACGAGGCCGGCGGGTGGAAGCACAACTTCCTCAAGGTCGAGCAATACATGACCACCGATCTGTACACCGTCCACGAGGACGAGTCGCTCGATCTGGTGGCCTGTCTGATGGAATGGAAACGAATCCGCCATGTACCGGTGGAGAATCACGAGCACGAGCTGGTGGGGTTGATCTCTTACCGCTCTCTGCTCAAATTGATGGCCCGAGGAGGTATGGCCCCGGGCGGCAAGAAACAGCAGCTATCCGCTGCGGACGTCATGACCCGCGACCCGTTCACGATCGCGCAGTCGTCGACGACGCTGGAGGCCATCGAACTGATGCGCCGCAATGGGATCAGCTGCCTTCCCGTGGTCAAGGACCAGCGGCTGGTCGGGATCATCACCGAGCGCGACTTCATGAACGTCGCGGCGGAGTTGATGGCCGAGCAGTTGAAGGATTGAAACGGCGCATGCCCGAAGGAATGATCGAATTGGCCGAAACTACGTCAGACAACTACCGCCGTGTTTTCGGCCGCCTCATCTCCGAGAAACCCGGTCCGACGATCGTCATGACCGGAGGGATCCACGGCAACGAGCCCGCCGGGCTGAACGCGGCGCGGCGCGTGCTCGACCGGCTGGAGCAGCGCCACTGTCTGCGTTGCGGCCAGTTCGCGGTGCTCGCGGGCAACCTGCTGGCACTGCGCCGCAAGATGCGCTTCATCGCCAAGGACCTGAACCGCGCCTGGGTTCCCGAGGACGTCGATCTGTTGCGCCAGGCAGCGGTCGGATCGCCCGACATGCCGGAAGGGCAGGAGCAGCTCGAGCTGCTGGGTGCGATCCAGGGTGTCCTGTCGGCGTCGAGCGGGCCGGTCTACTTCTTCGACCTGCACACCAGCTCGGCCCTGGGGCCGCCGTTTCTCACGGTCGGCGACACGCTGCGCAACCGCAACTTCGCGCTGCAGTTCCCGCTGCCGCTGATCCTGGGGCTCGAGGAACAAGTTGATGGCGCCCTGCTCGAGTACCTCAACAACTACGGGCTGATCACCGTCGGTGTCGAGGCCGGCCAGCACGATCATCCGGACTCCGTCGATCGGTGCGAGGCGATCATCTGGAACGCGCTCGTCCTGACCGGCATGATCGCCGCCGAGGACGCGCCGGATCTGGAGGCGTCGCGCGAGCTGCTGCGCGAGGCCAGCCGCGGCGTGCCGCGCATCGTCGAGGTGCGCCACCGCCACGCCATCGTCCCCGAAGACGAGTTCCGCATGGGCCCCGGCTACGTCAACTTCCAGCCGGTCCAGCGCGGACAGGTCGTGGCCCACGATCGCAGGGGCGGCATCGAGGTTCCCGAGGACGGTCTGCTGCTGTTGCCGCTGTACCAGGGGCAGGGCAACGACGGGTTCTTCGTCTCGCGCGAAGTGCGGCGCGTCTGGCTACGTCTCTCGACCGTGGCGCGCAAACTGCGGCTCGGGCGGTTGATCCAGGCGCTGCCCGGGGTGCGGCACCACCCCGAACGAGACGACGTGCTGATCGTCGACACGCACATCGCGCGCTGGTACCCGCTGGAGATCTTCCACCTGTTCGGTTTCCGCAAGCTGCGCCGGGACGGGGCGGAGCTGGTGGTCAGCCGTCGGCGGCACGATCTGACGCCGCCCCACGAGATCTCTCTTATCTAGGTGTTCCGGGTGGGGGATCCCCGGGGGCTTCTTCCCGGACGGGCTAGGCGTCGGCGTCGCGCTCGAACAGCCGGCTGACGAT
>JAAELQ010000257.1 GCA_024226515.1 bacterium | reverse complement strand
TTCTCGACTCGGAACCCGACGACATGTGGAGCGCGTGTCTGAACGCGATCGGGATCGACCCCGCGCTGCTGGTTCCCGGCGGAGAGGCCGAAGCGAACTAGGAGGCCGCTCGCCCCTAGGGCAGGAACTTCGCCGTCTGCTTCAGCTTGTTCGGCAGGTACTCGTCGATGACGTAGTTCAGGCCCCAACGCGCCAGCGCCTGCTGCTCGGCTCGCACGCCCTTCTTCAGCAACTGTTCGATTGCTTTCTGCCACGGCTTGTGATGCTTGAAGAACGGGTCGTTCTTCAGTGCATCCTTGGCCCGCTTGACGTCGACGTCCTTCAGCGGATGCGTCGGCAGCTTGTAGTCGTCGATGTCCTGCGGGGTGACTCCGAGAAACCGCGCCTGCGGAACGCAGAAGAACTTGTTGATGTGCGCCGCGTTTCCCGAGCCGACCTTCAACGTGCGGTAGATGTTCGAGATCCCGTACGGGTCGCAGTCGACGAAGGCGTAGACCGGGAGCTTGCACTGATCGGCCAGACGCCGCACGAAGCGGCGCGTCGCGCGCGTCGGCACGCCGGCCATCGAGATGAGAATACAGTGCGCCTTCTTCCAGAACTTGTGACTCTGCAAGCGCTGGAACATGCCGCCGGTCTCGATGCACAGGATGAACTTGGCCTTGGTCTCGAACGTCAGCTGCTCGACGAGCGACGGGATCGAATAGGCCCCCGAGCCGAAGCGCGTGCAGTCGATGCGTTCGGTCTTGCCGGTCTCGAGGTCGGTGTCGTTGACGATCAGCTCACCCGCCACCGCGCCACCGTGCTCGTCCGGGATGTAGCGCAGCTGCTCGCGGCTGACGCCGTGGATCGAGAACATCGCCTCGATGTCGTCCATCACCGTGTCCGACTCTGTCTGCTCGTCGAATGATGCCTCGCCCCAGTTCTTGGACTGGTAGTAGCCGTCCCGCTTCGTCGCGAAGTCGTTGGTCTGCACCAGCTCTTTCGACAACGCCATCATCTTCAGCGTTTGGGCGAACGTCTTCGCCGTGGTGACGGTCAACGTACGACTCGACTTGGCCTTGCCGATCTCGAAGTAGCCCCGGCGCGAGTCGTAACGCACGTTGCCCAGGCTACGCACGGGGAACTGCACTTCCGGCTTGAGTAAACGCGCCACCTTCGATTCGATCGCCGCCGCGACGTCGGTGATCGCCTTGACGGTCACACGGTCCAGCTTCGCCTTCTGCGATTTCGGTGTCTTCGCCGGAGGGATGGTCGTTACTCCCGTAGCGCGCGGTGGCGCATGATCGCGACGATGATCGCAATCGTGAACAGGGCCAGTCCCTGGGTCGCGAACGTCTGCATCGACGGCGCCAGCGAGGAGAAGTCCGGAGCGAAGCCCTTCATCTTCTCGCCCGTGCTGAAGACCCAGATCGCGAGCAACACACCGGTCAGACCTCCCCCGCCGACGAGGCCCGAGCCGAAGAGGATCCCCTGCTCGCGGCGGCGCTCCATCTCCTCCTTCGGCTGGTTGCGCGACAGCAGCCAGCGCAGCATGCCGCCGACGAACACGGCGCCCATGGTGTACAGCGGGAGGTAGACGCCGACCGCGAACGGCAGCACCGGCAGGCGCAGCGCGAAGGCGGCGAGCCCGATCCCGACGCCGATGAAGATCAGCAGCCACGGCAGTTTCTGTTCGAGCACGCCGTCGATGATCAGGCTCATCAGCTGGCCCTGCGGCGCGGGCAGCTCGGGTCCGCCGAGCCCCCCCTCGGCCGTCTCGTGCAACACGCCCAGCACGTAGCACACGGCGCCGGCCGAAGTGAGTACGCCGGCCAGCTCGCCGATCTGTTGCAGACGCGGCGTGGCGCCGAGCAGGTAGCCCGTCTTGAGGTCCTGCGACGT
>JAAELQ010000256.1 GCA_024226515.1 bacterium | reverse complement strand
GCTGCGTGAGGACGGATCGCTGAGCTGGATGGACTTCGCGAAGCTCTCGCTGGGCGAACAGGATCGCGCGATGATCTCCGACTGGGAGTCCTACGACGAGGATGACCCCGCGCCGGTCGAGCCCTCTCCGCCGCCGCCGGGCGCGTCGACGGAGTGGCGCGTTCGGGTCGGGCAGGTCGACGTCGAGGTCGCCGGCTTCGACTTCGAGGACCGCAGCGCCGAGCCGCACGCCGCCCTGACGGCGTCCGCACAGGTCGGCGTCCGCGACTTCGACACGGCGCCGGGAGCTCGCTTCGAATTCGAGGTCGACGCACGAGTCGGCGAAGAGGGGCGCGCCGATCTCGGCGGAGGGATGGTATGGCTGCCGTCGATCGAGATCGACACCGAGCTGACCGTCGCCGCTCTGCCGCTGACGATCGGGCAGCCCTACGTGGCGCGCTTCACGAACGCCGAGCTGCGCGACGGCGCGGCGAGCGTCGCGGGCACGGCGCGCGTCGTGCTCGCCGACGGAGAGCCGGAGATCCTGTTCGACGGCAACGCCGGCGTGAGCGAGCTCGTCGTCCACGAAGAGGCCGGCGAGCTGCTTGCGGGTTGGGACGAGCTGAGCGTCGAGAAGATCCACGCCGAGGGAGGCCTCGGTGACCTGAGCTTGACGGTGGGCTCGGTCGAGTTGAACGCTCCGCGCGCCCGGTTCGTTCTCACCGAGGATGGTTCGACGAACGTCGGTCGCGCGCTGCGGATCGAGCCGGCAACCCCCGGCGATCCTGCCGCCGCGCCTGCCGCGGCCGCCGAGACCGCGGGCGGGGAGCCGCCGATCGCCGTCGAGATCGGCGAGGTGCGCCTCGCCGGGGCCGAGGTGGAGATCGAGCACCGGGGTCTGATCGAGCCCTGGAAGGGCCGGATCCACGAGACCTCCGCCGAGGCGAAGGGGGTCGGCACCGGCCCGGGCAACCTGTCGCTGTCGTTCGACGGCAAGCTGGGGCAGAGCGGCTCGTTCCGGGGGGAAGGGGAGATCGACCCGTTCGACCCGGAGAGGCACCTGGACGTCGAGGTCGAGCTGACGGACCTCTGGCTGCCCGGCGTGAGCGCGTTCGCGCAGGAGTTCATCGGTCATCGCGTCGACGAGGGCGTGCTCGACACGACGCTGCGGATCCAGGTGCGCGAGAAGCAGCTCGAGGGGCGCGACGAGCTGGTGGTCGAGGGGCTGCGGCTGGGCGAGAAGGTGGAGAGTCCCAAGGCGCTCAACCTCCCGTTCGGACTGGCCGTCGCGATGCTGAAGGACAAGCAGGGCCGCATCACCTTCGAGATTCCGCTGTCCGGCGACATGAGCGAGCCCGGCTTCTCGCTGGGCCCCGTCGTGCGGCAGGCCACGACGAAGGTGATCGGCAACATGGTGCGCTCGCCGTTCAAGATGCTGGGCGCGCTGGTCGGCGGGGACGGAGAGGAGCTGGCGTCGGTCGCGTTCGCGGCCGGCAGCCACGAGCTTCCGCCGACCGCGCAGGCGAAGCTGGAGAAGCTGGTCGAGGCGCTCGCCGAACGGCCCGAGCTCGTGCTGGGCGTCCGCGGCGCCTGGTCGCCCGCGCTCGACGGCGAGGTGCTGCGCACCGCGGCCGTCGATCGGGAGGTCGGGCAGCGGCTGGGCGAGGCCGGCGAGGGTGCGCAGCCGATCGACGTCCTGCGCGTCCTGGCCCCCGAACGGCTGACGCCGGAGGCGCTGGGCGCTCTGGGAAGCGAACCCGCCGACGAGGATCTGCGAGCCGCGCTGGCCGAGGTCACGGAGGTGCAGGCCGCCGAATACGAGGCGCTGGCCGACGCGCGCGCGGGGGCGATCCGCGAGCGGCTGGCCGCGATGGGCGGCGTCGACGCGAGTCGCCTCTCCCTGCTCGAGGCGGCCGAGGCCGGTGAGGGACGAGCGGACCGCAGGGTCGCCTGCGAGCTCGAGATCGGAGCCAGGTAATCCGGGCTGCCGGCGGCGAGCGTCCCGCGCGACGAACGGCGACCCTGCTGTCGTCGCTGCTCGCGTGCACGATCGTTGCCGCCTGTTCCGGCCCGCGGGCGCCTTCCATCGAAGAAGGTCTCGTCGTCGAGCGAGAGTGGCAGCGCGCGCGGAGCGTGTTGCCGACCTCGTCGCTCGGCCCCGCGGCCGAGGCGTTCCGCGGGGACCAGCTCGCCCGCGCCGCGGCGAGCCGCTCGTCGGACGCCGAGCGCTACGCGCAGGTGCTCGAGGCGGACGGACTCCTGTCGCGCGAGCGGGCACGGAGGCGTGAAGTGTTCGCCGTCGCGCCGGTCGCGGAGAAGCTCGGGCGTCTCCAGGACGAGCTCGCGTACTGGATCACCGTCAGCCCGGTGCAGCGCATCGTCGACTTTCGCGACCCGCGTTTCCGGGTCGAGGTATCCGGATATTCTCGGCTCGACGCGACCGAGGAGCTGACCTGGTCGGTCTGGCTGTGGCTCGACGGCGAGAACACGGTGCACGACGCCAAGATCGTCAGCCACGCCGGCGTGTCGAAAGGCAAGATCGCGCTGATGCTCGCGCCGGACAATCGTCCGATACTGGCGCTGAACCTCGCAGGCGGCCAGGTGGCGCGGGTCGTTTGGCGCCGCAAGTTGCCCGCCGGAAGCTGGATCCATCTGGCCCTGGTCTATCGCTGCGACCGGGGGCCGGCGCTGTTCGTCGACGGCGAACGCCTGACCGAGACGGTGTATGACGACGAGGTCGCGCCGGGGGACTGCGTGGCGTCCGTGCCGCAGCAGACGCTGTATCTGGGTGGCCTCGACCGTGTGCTGCCCGGCGCGCTGGATGAGGTGCGGGTCTATCGCCGCGCGCTCGATGAACGAGAGGTCGCCGAGCTGGCCGCGGGTCGCGCGGTCGCGCGCGACCTGGTCGGCCACTGGTCGTTCGACGAGCCGGCGGGTGCGACGAGCGCGGAGAACGGCGTCGCGGGCGGCACGAACGGTGTCGTCGGAACCGGGGTCGTTACCGGGGAGCCGGGTGCGCCCGCGGTCCCGGGCAGGGCCTTTCGGTTCTCGCGATCGGCAGACCAGTGGAACAGGCGACTCTCGGAGCTGCAGGCCGCGATCGCCGCACGCGAGCGGGAGGCTCTGGCCGCGGAGCAACCGGTCGCGCAGGATGCGTTCGATCTGGGCGACGTGGCGGATCGGCTTCTCGCAGCCGAGGCGGTGCTGCTGCACCTCGTCGAGGATGCGGCGCAGGATCGACTGGTCGCCTATGTCGTGGATCCCGAGCGAGCGGGGCTCGTGCGTCGCGTCGAGCTCGGGAGCCTGCGCGACACGGTGGATCTCGTCGATGCGCTGATCGAGCAACTGGGCGGCGCCGCAGCGGCGGCCGACGGCTCGGAGATCGTGTTTCGCGAGATCGCCCGCAGGTTGAGCTCGCGGATCTGGCGGCCTGTCGCGAATCGGATCCCGAGCGAGCGAGAAACATGGCTGCGCCTCGACGGGCAACTCGCACGCGTCCCGTTTGCGGCGCTGATCGATCGCGATGGGCGCTATCTGGCCCAGAGTCGCACCCTGGCCCGGGTCGGCCCCGTGCGCGAGCTGGCCCGTCCCAGAGTGGCCGACCCTTCCGCCGCGGTCGTGCTGGTGGGCAACGCCGAGTTCGGTGCCTATGCACCGGCGGCGGGCCCGTCGACACGGGGGGCACGCGAGTGCGTCGTCTCTTCGTGGCAGCTCGCCGGGACCTCACGTGAGCTCGAGGGACTCGAAGAGCTGTTTCGCCGCGAGACCGAGCGTCCCGTCCACGTCTTCGAATCTCGACGGGCGTTCGAGGCCAACGTCCTCGAGTCCGCAAGCGGCGCGGGTGTCCTCCACGTTGCGACGCACGGCTACCAGATCGCCGACTCGTGTGTGAAGGGGGCGACGGACGATCCGCTGGTCCTCGGTGGGGTCGTCCTGGCCGGTGCGGGCCGGACGCGGCCCGAGTCGTTGCGCCGGGTCGACGACGGGTTTCTCTCCGGGGCGGAGCTCTCGCGCATCGATCTGCGGCGGGCCGAGCTCGTCGCGTTCAGCGGTTGTTCCACCGCACGCGGCAGGGTCGTTCCGGGTGACGGCGCCCAGAGCCTGGCGCTGGCGGCCTGGATCGCCGGCGCCGGCGCCAGTCTCGTCACGTTGTGGGAGGTCGACGACGAGACGATGTCCGAGGACATGATCGCGTTCTACACGGCGTGGCTCGAGGGGCATTCGCTGGCCTCGGCGTTGCGAGCAGCGACATCGGGGGCTTTTCGTCGTACAAAGGAAGAGCGCGACCACACGCACCCTTATTACTGGGCCGCGCCGACGATCGAGGGGCTGTGAACCGAAACGAGGCGCAGGCCGGCGGCGAGCGGCCGGGAACCATCGAGTGGCTGGCGAACGGGCTCGAGCAGGGCGACCGCGAGGTCCAGGACTGGATTCGCGAGCGGGCACACAAGCGCGGCGCGCCGCGCTTTACGGGCTGGTCCTGGCGCTGGATCGAGGAGGACTTCGTCTCGGATTTGACGCTGCAGCTGACCGTGACGCTGCGTCGCCCCGGATTTCGGCTGCGGGGCCCGTTGACCGCGTACGTCGACGTCGCCATCTCGAACCTGTGCAAGAACTACTTCCGGCGCCTGGCCGGTCACCGGCGACAGGATCCGGTGGAGACGATCGATCAGGTACCGCGGAGTCGTTCGGACGCCTCGCTCGACCGCGTCGCGCTGGCGCTGGATCTGCGACGCGGGCTGCTCTCGATTTCTCCCGAGGGGCGCGAGCTGATCCTGGGCAAGTACGTCGACGGGCTCTCGTTGAAGGAGCTGGCGGCGCGGCTGCGGATCGAACCCAAGACGGTCAACAGCCGGCTCCATACGTATCGCACGCAACTGCGCCGTTTTCTCTCGCGAATCGGCCGGGGGGGCCGAGCGATCGACAAAACCGCCGCGGGGGACTCTTGAACAGGCAAGGGAGGATGCCGTGGGAGAGGAGATGAGCGCCGACGCCCGGCTGACCGCCTATCTGCTGGGACTGCTCCCGGACGACGAGCGCCGGGAATTCGAAGAGCTGATGGGGCGCTCGCCCGAGTTGCGTCGGTCGGTCGAGGAGTGCGCGGCGCTCGCGCGCGAGTGGAAGCACGACGCCGAGGACCACGTCGACGCGGGCCGCTTCGTAGAAGCTCTCGACGCCGCGGCCGTCGACTCCGTGTTTCACGTTCTGGGTTGTCCCGAATGTCGTCTGGAGGCCCAGGTGGCGCTGGCCGAGGCGGAAGGCGGCGGACGATCGCGTGCGCACGGGTCCGGGTCCGGCAGGCGGTTCGCGGCGACGAAGCTGCTTCCGCTGGCGGCCGTCCTGGCCCTCCTCTCGGCGGCGTGGGTCGGTGTCGGGATCGGCAGGAGACAGGCCCCTGCGACCGGCGGCGCGGAGTTCGATCTCCTGTTGCTGGGCAACGCGCGCTCGGCCGAGGCGGTGAGGGTTCGCCTGTCGGAGGTCGACGGCGCGGGAGTGGAGCTGCGACTCGAAACGCGAGAGGCGGTCGCGGGCGCCGACTGGAAGCTGTTCAGCGAGTTCGGTGAGGTGCTGATGCGGGGCAAGCTCGACCGGACGGATGCGGCGGGCGGGACGCTGCAGACGCTCTCGCTTCTCGTCCCGCGCTCGGTTCTCGTCCCGGGGGCGAACCGCCTGGTGGTCCGCTTGCCCGACGGCCAGGATCGGACGTGGCCGTTCGAGGTCGACGAGTAGCTCTCTCTCTCCGCGAGCTCGCGGGAATTTCAGGGGAGCGCCGCGTCGCGCTGGGGTTCCGCGCCGATCGAGCTCTGCCAGCTCGCCGCCGTGCAGTCGCCTCCGAGGGAGATCAGGTAGAAGAAGCCGAACCCGGGGGCCGGCGCGACGGGATCGTCGAGTTGCGTCGCATCGCTCGCCGAGCCCGATCCGTTCGTCGTGTACTGGCTGACATGAGTCAGCTCGCCGCGCACCCAGTCGACGTCCACGGCCGTCGCCCAGTGCAACGCGTCGTCGGTGAACGGCACGATCGTCTCGGGAAACGGCACGTCGCCCTGTTGCGGGTTGGGGACGGGAGGGCAGTTGTCGTCCGGATTGTCGACGCCGTCGCCGTCCATGTCGTCGTCGCAGTCGTCGCCGTCCCCGTCGTCGTCGATGTCGCCCTGGCCCGGGTTGTCCTCGCCGGGGCAGTTGTCGCAGTCGTCGCCCACGCCGTCCCCGTCGCCGTCCTCCTGTCCCGGGTTGGGGTCGCCGGGGCAGTTGTCCTCGGCGTCCGGGATGCCGTCTCCGTCGTCGTCGTCGTCGCACTCGTCGCCGTCGCCGTCGCCATCCGTGTCCTTCTGGTCCTCGTTGGAGTCGGCGGGACAGTTGTCGCACGCGTCGATCACACCGTCGCCGTCCGCATCGGGCTCGGTGTCGTCCGCGACGCCGTTCTCGTTGCAGTCATTCTCGACCGTCAGCGAGTACCCGGCGCCGCCCACGCCGCGTGAGTTCGCGGCCGCGATCTGCACCAGGTGATCGGTGCCGGTCACGCCGCCCCAGCCGACCTGGCCCGTGGTGGGGTTGATGCCCATCCCGCCCGGTCCGGCGTCCAGCGCCCAGACGGCCGGGGCGTGCGGCGGGCTCATACAGACGGGGTTCGTCAGCATCGGGACCGGGCTACTGTACGGTTCGCAGCAGTCGATGGTCTCGTCGGGTGGCGGGATCACGACGGGGACGAGCGCGCGCACGATGAGGTGCCAGGTGCGCGTTGCGAAGCCGCCGCTGTTCGACGCGCGGATCTTGATCGTGTGGGTCCCCACTGTCGGGGCCGGCCAGTTCACGACGCCCATCGGATTGATCGTCATGCCCTCGGGCCCCTCGTCCAGCGACCAGGTGACCGGGTTCATGCAGACGGGGTCCACCAGCGCCGGCTGCGGTCCGGTGTAGCCGCCACCGCAGTCGATCGTGACGTCCTGAACGGGTGGATAGGACGGCGGCCGGCGCGTGATCGTGATCTCCTCGCCGCCGAGCGTGCCGTCGTTGTTGTTCTCGTCGCGTTCGAAGTGCGCGTTGCCGGGGTCGATGACCCAGCGCAGCTCGTAGATGCCGTCGTCGACCTCGACCGGGATCTCGGCGTTGACGGCGGCGTTGGCCTGGTTCCCCTCACCCGGGACGAGGGGCCCCACGGAAGCGGTGTCGAGGATGATCGAGATCTGGGGCGTCGACGGCTCGCCCAGCAGGAACAGCACGTCGACCGAGTCGGCGACCGCGTCGCCGCACTGGTTGGTGACGAACACCGACGCATCGAGCGGGCCGCGGCAGTGCGTGGTCTCGGGATCGAACACCGCGGGTTCGGCGCTGTAGGTGGTCAGCTCCGGCTGGTCGTTGGGCGGCGTGTCCTCGGCGATCCTCGCGATCAGCCAGTCGATCTTGGCCTGCACGAGCCGTGTCGCGTGGTTCTCGTCCCCCTGGGCTCCTGAATGGACCGCCACCATCAAGGGCAGGCCTTCTATGTCACGCCACAGCGAGGAGCCGCTCTGTCCGGACTCGGTGTCGATGACGTGGAACACGCGTGTCGCGAAGACATCGGTCGTCGCGTCCTCGGCCCACCACATCGTGTCGGCCGGGTGGCCGGGCTGCTGCACCGGATAGCCCGCGAGATTGAGCAAGAACGTCTCGAGGTCGGCATCGTCGCGGGCCGCCGCGCCGAGGTGACCCGTCTGGGCCCCGACGTTGCGGTTCAGCGTCAGCAACGCCAGATCGTGGCCCAGAACCGGTTGCGGATCCGCGATCCACGCCGGAAACATCCGCACCTGCGTCACTCCGACCGAACAGAACGGGCGCCGCGTCCCATCCCGGCCGGGGGTGACCGTGATCGCGGCCGCGTTCACGGCGACGCCGTTCTTGTCCGGATCGACGACATGTGCGGCCGTCACCACGTGGAACGGCGAGATCATCGTCCCCGTGCCGTTGCCGCCGGAGTGCTCGATCTGGACCACCGCGCTCCACGGAAACTCGTGCGTGTTCGTGATCCGCGTTCTCGTGTCCGTCCCGATGATCTGGCTCGGGCGGACAAACGGCTCGGGCTCGTCCGCAAGGTCCCAGGGAAGCCAACGGGTGGAGGCCGGCGGACGTGGCGGAATCCCGCGCTGCGGCGTGTCGGGTTCCGGCTCCGCGGCGGCCGTGCCGCATATGCAACAGTAGAGAAGCGCCGGGACGATCCACGAACCCGAGTGGTGTCTTCGCATCTGCATACCCCGTGTTTTGTTGCCTCGAGTCTACCCCAGTGAGTCTTGCCGGCTCACTTTTCACGGGAATTCGCAACTCTTGCGGCAAGTCGCCCGGGAGGCTACTTTCGAATTGAATCGTCGGGATTGGCCCGTACCATGCGAACGGGGGTCGGCAGATGACGGACAAAGCCACGAAACGCCGCAAGTCCTGGACCGAAAAACTCGCTAAGTACGCCCGGCCGAGCACGGGACGCAGCCTGTTCCAGCTGTCGAACACGGCGCTGCTGTTCGGCCTGGCGTGGCTGGTCATGCTGGGCAGCCTGCGCATCTCGTACTGGTTGACGCTGGCGCTCGCGATTCCCGCGGCGGGCTTCCTCGTCCGACTGTTCATCATCCAGCACGACTGCGGGCACGGTTCGTTCTTCCGCTCGCGCGCCGCCAACAACGCGCTGGGCTTTGCGATCGGCGTGTTGACGCTGACACCGTACGGCTACTGGCGGCGGACGCACGCCATCCATCACGCGACCGCCGGCAATCTCGATCAGCGCGGGTTGGGCGACGTGAACACGCTGACCGTCAAGGAGTATCTCGCTCGTTCCCGCTGGGGGAGATTCCGCTATCGACTGTATCGTCATCCGATCGTGCTGTTCGGCGTCGGACCGATCTACGAGTTCATCCTCAAGCACCGCTTGCCGCTCGGTGCTCCGTTCACGTGGAAGAAGGAATGGGCCAGCGTGATCTGGACCAACGTCGTGATCGCGTCGGTCATCGCGCTGATGTGGCTGACGATCGGTATCAAGCCGTTCCTGGCGGTGCAGGTTCCGATCACGCTGCTGGCCGGCAGCGCCGGCGTCTGGCTGTTCTACGTGCAGCATCAGTTCGAGGACACCTACTGGGACGGTGGCGGAAGCTGGAATTTCCAGACGGCGGGCATGCACGGCAGCTCGTACTACGACCTGCCACGCGTCCTGCACTGGTTCACCGGCAACATCGCCGTGCACCACGTGCATCACCTGTCGAGCCGCATCCCCAACTACCGTTTGCTGCAGTGCCTGCGCGAGAATCCCGAGCTGCAGCAGGTGACGCGGCTGACGCTGTGGCAGAGCCTCAAGTGCGTGCGCCTCAAGCTGTGGGACGAGGACAACAAGAAACTCGTCGGCTTCCGAAGTCTGCGAAGGCTGCGCTCCGGGTCCTGAACCGAGATGCAGCCCGGGTCCAGCGCGGAGCGCGTCGAGTCCGACCCGGGCCGTCGGCCGAGCCGCTTGCGGCGCTGGATCGGCTGGAGCATGGTCGTCGTGCTCGTCGCCTCGATCGTGACGTGGTACACGACGCGCGACACGTTGCCCGACACGATCCGCATCTCGACCGCGCTCGAGGGCGGGTTGTACCACCGCTTCGCGACCTTCCTCGCGCCCTACGTCGTCGAGCGCACCGGCAGCCACGTCGAGCTGACGCCGTCGCTGGGCTCGGTCGAGAATCGTGAACGACTACTCGCCGGCGAGGCAGAGCTGGCGATCCTCCAGACCGGATCCGTGTCCGTCGACGGACTGGTCGCACTGGCGCCGCTGTATCCCGAGATCGTGCTGGTCGTCGTGCGCCGCGACAGCGGGATCGAGCGCCCGGCGCAGCTCGAAGGGCGGCGCGTCGCCATCGGGCCGCTGGGGTCGGGGATGCGGGTCAACGCCGACAAGCTACTGCGGCACTACCGGCTCGAGGCGGATTGGCTCGAGTCGAGCGACGCCTACTTCGCGCAGCTCGCGGAGGATCCGACGCTGGACGCGGCGGTGGTGACGACCGGCGTGTTCAACCCCGACCTGCGTCGCCTGCTCGGTAGCGGGGAGTTCACCCTCCTGCCGATCGCCGATGCCGAGGCGTTGTCGATCCTGCATCCGTTCTTCGAACGGGTCGAGATCCCGCGCGGCCTGTTCTCCGAGCGTCCGGCCGTGCCCGCCGCGCCGATCGAGACGGTGGCGACGACCGCGTTCCTCGCCGCGCGCCGCGGCGCGTCGGACCGTCTCGTGACGCGGACACTGGACGCCCTGTACGAGAACGACCTGCGCTCGCGGATCCCGACGCTGCTGACGCGGGGGGAGGCGGCGGACTGGTCGCTGGTGCCGATGCACTCCGCCGCGCGGAGCTACCACAACCCGTACGAGGGGATCGATCTCGTCGCGGCGATGATGGAGTCCGTCGCCGCCGGCAAGGAGCTGCTGTTCGCGCTGGGTGCGGGCCTCTATCTGCTGTGGGATCGAGCGCGCCGCTCGCGCGAGAGACGGCGCGAGGCCGAGTTGCGGACGCAGAAGGACGCGCTCGAGGAGCTGCTCGCGCGGACCGTCCGCATCGAGCGGGCCCAGATGGACGTCGTCGATCTCGACCGGCTGGAGGGCTACCTGGACGAGGTCACCCGGGTCAAGCTCGAGGCGCTCGAGGAACTGACCCACGACGACCTGCGCGGAGACCGCATGTTCCTCATCTTCCTCACGCAGTGCGCCAACCTGATTCGCAAGCTGCAGTCGAAGATCGAGATGAACTCGCAGCGCGTCCGTTGACCCGAACGGCGGGTCACTTCTTGCGCGGCTTGGCGCGATGTGTCGCCGGGGCGTTCCACGGATCCTCGGGCCACGGGTGCTTGGCGTACCGGCCGCGCAGCTCCTTGCGCACCTCGGGGTAGGTGCGCTCCCAGAAGCTGCGCAGGTCACGCGTCGTCTGCACCGGGCGGCCGTTGGGGGCCAGCAGCGAGAAGACCACCGGCCGTCGATCCGGTCCGAGCGTCGGAGAGTCGGCCAGGCCGAACAGCTCCTGCAACTTCACGGCCGCGACGACGCTCCCGTCGTCGCGATACTCGAGTCGAGCATTGCGTCCGCTGGGCACCGGGATCGTCTCGGGAGCCAGCCGTTCCAGTCGACTGCGCTCGCCGAACGTCAGCCCGGCCTCGACGTCCGGTTCGAATAACGCCGTTCGGCCCACACTCTGTTGCCGCACGAGCCCGTCGTAGTCGAGCTCGAGCCCCGCGAAGCGCGTACGGCGCAACACCGCCGCCGTCGCTCCGCCGGGGCCGCGCTCGATCACCGCCTGCGCCACGAATGCGGCGGCGTTCTCCGGATCGGGCGGCACCTCGCGTCGCGACAGGACCAGCGAACGGTGCATCCGCGACTCGAACGCGCGCACGCGACCGCTCGACCGGTCGAGTTCGTGGCACACGTCCGAGGACGTGACCTCGAGCCATTCGGCGTCGACGCCGCTCGCGAGACGTACGCGGGCCTCGGACACCCGGCCGCGCGCTCCCGCGACGACGTCGAGCGCGACGAGGTATTCAAGATGGCGAACGCCGCTGTCCGCGTCGAGCTCCGCGCCGTGCCCGGACGACAGGACGAGCCGCCTGGCGCCCGCTTCGCGCCGTCGGGCGACGCGCTCGGGGTAGGCCGCGAGCACCGCGCGGCGCAGCGAGTGCATCGCGGTCGGACCCGCGCCGCCGCGCGCCAGCCGTTCAAGCTCTCGCGCGGCGCGTCGCACACGCTGCGGCGCCTCGCCGATGCGCTCGGCGATCACGAGCGCGTCGGAGTCGGTCGTGTCGAAGGGCCCCGCGGGACGCCAGCCCTCGGAGAGCGCGGCGCACAGCGCGGCCGACGCCGGCGACCCGCCACAATCGTGCAGCAACCGCGCCAGTCGCGGATGCAGCGGCAAGCGGCACAGCGCGCGACCGAGTTGCGTGACCCGTCCGTCACGCATCGCCCCGAGTCCGCGCAGTAGCACCAGCGCCTCCCGCGCGGACTCGGCCGGGGGCGCCTCGAACCACTCGAACTCCGCCGGGTCGGCGCCCCAGGTCAGCAGGTCCAGAAACGGCGCCGCGAGGTCGACGCGCCGGAGCTCGGGCTCGCGATGTCGGCGAAACGCCTCGCGCGGATCCCACAGCCGTAGCACGGTGCCGGGGCCGGTGCGGCCCGCGCGGCCGGCGCGCTGTTCGGCCGAGTCGAGCGAGATGCGTTCGGCCTCCAGGCGATCGATGCCCGTGCACGGATCGCGACGCAGGACCTTGTGCAGGCCCGTGTCGATCACGTGCGTCACGCCATCGACCGTCAACGACGTCTCGGCGAGGTTCGTGCAGAGGATGATCTTGCGCCGCTCCGAGGGGGCCAGGGCGGCGTCCTGCGCGGTAGCGTCGAGCGACCCGTGCAGCGGGAGGATCCGCGCGTCGTCCCGCGCCAGGGACGCGAGGTCTCGCTCGACCCGTCGGATCTCGGGCGCGCCGGGCAGGAAGACCAGCGCGTGACCTCCCGGCTCGCCCAGCACATCGCGCACGGCGTCCGCCGGGGAGAGGTCCGCGCGGTGCCGCACGTCGATCGGGTGCGTCCGGCCCGGGACCTCGATCACGGGGCAGTCGCCGAGGAACTGCGCGACCGGGGCCGCGTCGAGGGTGGCCGACATGACGACGATCCGCAGATCGTCGCGCGCCAGCGCGGCCTGCCGCACGAGGGCCAGCGCCAGGTCGGCGTGCAGCGAGCGCTCGTGAAACTCGTCCAGCACGACCGTGCTGAACCCGCCGAGCAGGGGATCCTGTTGCAGGCGAGCGGTCAGGATGCCCTCGGTGGCGACCAGCAATCGCGTCTCCGAGGAGAATCGTCGTTCGAAGCGTACCTGCCAGCCGACCTCGCGCCCGGCCTGCCAGCCGCGTTCGTCGGCGATCCTGCGCGCGAGGGCCCGGGCGGCGATCCTCCGCGGCTGCAAGACGATGACCGCGCCGTCCTCGGCCAACGCCGGGGGCACGCGCGTCGTCTTGCCGGCCCCGGGAGGGGCGACGACCACCAGCGACCGCTGCCGACGCACAGCGTCGACGATTTGCGGCACGTGGCCGTCGATGGGCAGCGTCTCCACGTCGAGATTGTAGTCGCGGCACGCCGACGATTTCTGCCCTACCTTGATACTCTGTGGACGGTGCCATGAAGAACAAGACCCCAGCCGCCAGCGCCGCCGCCTCTCGCAGGCCCGTGTTGCGCTTCGTCGTCGGCTTCCTCGTCCTGATCGTACCGTTTTCGGCGTTCTTTTACGGCGTACTGGTCAAGACCGCGGTGTTCGAGAGCTACCTGGCGGCCAACGCCTCCGCGGCGGCCGGGCTGCTGTCGTTGTTCGGCGAGGAGGCGCGCGCGTCGGGCACGCTGCTGCAATCGCCCGAGGCGACGCTGGAGATCCGACACGGTTGCGACGCGATCCTGCCCACGGCGATCTTCCTCGCCGCGGTGCTCGCCTCTCCCGTGCCCTGGAGCCGGCGCTGGCCCGCGCTGCCCATCGGGGCGGCGCTGCTGCTGTCGATCAACCTCGTGCGCATCGTCAGCTTGTACTACACGCGCGTGCACATCCCGTCCTGGTTCCACACGATGCACGTCGACGTCTGGCAGCCTGCGTTCATTTTCTTGGCGCTCGCGCTGTGGCTGTTCTGGGCGTTGCGGGCGGTGCGGGCGCGGGACGGAGCGAATGCCGCCGCCGCCTAGAGCGCTCGTCGTGTTTCTGGTCACCCTGATCGGAACGTCGGCGTTGCTGATGGCGCCGTGGCCTCCGGTCGAGCGCGTGTACGCGCGGATGTTCGCGTCGGGTGGAGACCTCGCGCTGCGCGTGCTGGGCGGCCGCTCGGGCCTGCTCGGCTCGTCCGCCGGCGTCGCGCTGGTCGCGGACACGTCCGGGCGCATGGGCCACGACGTGCGCGTCGGCCTGGTGAACCTCGATCGCGGCATCCCGGACGGCCTCGGCCGAAAGCGCCTGAGCAGCCGCCACCTGGCCTACATGCCGGCGGTGACGCTGCTGGCGCTGGTGCTGGCCACGCCGCTCGGCTGGCGCCGTCGTGCGCGGGCTTGCCTGTTCGGCCTGCTGTGGGTGCACGTCTTCGTCGCGCTGCGCTTCACGCTGTTTCTGCTCGACGCGTTTAACGGAGTGGAGAACCACTGCCTGTTCTACCTGATCAACCCGTGGCACGGGCTGCTCGATCTGGCGGCCAACGTGCTGGCGAAGGTTCCGGCGACGACCTACGTGGTGCCGCTGGTGATCTGGGCACTGGTCGCGGTCGACCGCGACGTCGTCGAGCGATTGACCGGATCCGTGCCCGGATAGAACCCGGCCGGGTGCTATTCTGCGCGCCATGAACGCGGCGATCGAATCGATTCCGGGCGTGTGCGAGGTGGAGCTCGTCGGTCCAGGCGCGGCGTCCCGCCCGGACCTGTTGATCGAGATCCCGCACGGCGCCTCCAGCGCAGAGCATTTCTCGGATCTCCGTGCGCGGTTGGTGTCGGAGTTCCCCGCGGGCCTCGAGCAGTTCTACTTCGTCAACACCGATGTCGGCGCCCCGGAGTGCGCCCGTGAGATCGCGCGGAGACTGGTCGGCGAAGACCCTCCGGAGCGTCGGTTTCTCGAGGACGCCCCGCGCGGAGCGCGTTCGCGTCTGTCCTCGGTGGCGATCCTGCGTTGCCTCATCCCGCGCACGTTCGTCGATTGCAATCGTGCGATGGAAGTGTCGACCGACGAGTTCCGCGAACAGCAGTTCACGCCCGCGTTTCCGGAGTACGTTACCGCCGAGGCCGACGTCGAGATCCTGTCGGGGCTCTACCGCCGCTACCAGGAGTGTGCCCGCCGAGCCTACGAGTGGATCTGCGGCGACGGCGGACGAGCGTTGATCCTGCACACCTACGCGCCGCGGTCGGTCGAGATCCACGTCATCGACCACGACATCGTCTCTGCCCTGCGTCGAGCCTACGAACCCGAGTTGTACGAGACCTGGGCCCGGCGTCCCGACGTCGACGTCATCTCCGAGTCGGGCGACGGTGCGTCGCTCGCGTCGCCGGAGCTCGTCGCGGCGCTCGAACGTAGCTACGCGAAGATCGGTATCGACGTGACGCGCAACGCGACGTACCGCCTGCATCCGGCGACGATGGGATACCGGCACTCGATCGAGTACCCGGAGCGTGTCGTATGCATGGAGATCAACCGCGCGCTGCTGGCCGATCCGTTCATTCCGTTCGTCGAGATGCGGATCGCTGCCGAGAAGGCCGCGCGCATGGCGGAGCCGGCGGCGGCGGCGCTGCTGTCGCGATGAGCCGCGGCGTACCGCGGGACTGCCGGCTGGTGCGCTGGCTGTTCCTGCGCTGCCTCGGCGGTGTCTTCCTGGTCGCTCTGCTGTCGCTGTGGGTGCAGATCATCCCGCTCGTCGGCGAGAGCGGCATACTGCCCGCGGCCGACTTCTTCGACCGTGCCCGGGATGCGCTGGGGTCCGACGCGGTTCGCCGCGTCCCCACCCTGCTGTGGCTCGCGGACTCGGATGCGGCGCTGCACGGACTGTGCGCTGCCGGGACGCTACTCTCGCTGTTGCTCGTGGCGGGCGTCGCGCAGCTCCCGTGTCTCGTGCTGCTGTGGGCGATCTACCTGTCCCTGTGCCAGGCCGGTCAGGTGTTTCTCGGGTTTCAGTGGGACGCGCTGTTGCTGGAGACGGCGTTGCTCTCCTGCTTCTTCGCGCCGGCGGGAATCCGGCCGCGCGCCCCCGCGAGCGAGTCGCCCGTCCCGCGGAGCGGCCTGTGGCTGCTGCGCCTGCTCGTGTTCAAGCTGATGCTGCTCTCCGGGGCGGTGAAGCTGGTCAGCATGGACGAGACCTGGTGGCGGCTGACGGCGCTGGACCATCACTACTTCACGCAGCCGATCCCGGTGTGGACGGCGTGGTATGCACATCATCTGCCGGGCTGGATGCAGAAGTTCTCGGTGTGCGTCATGTTCGCGATCGAGATCGGCGTGCCGTTCCTGATCTTCTGCGGTCGTCGCGCACGCGCCGTCGCGTGCCTGCTGCTGATTCTGTTGCAGGTGCTGATTGCCGCCAGCGGCAACTTCGGCTTCTTCAACCTGCTGACCGCCGTGCTGTGCCTGGCGCTGCTGGACGATCGCGCGCTGACCCGTTTCTTCAATCGCGAGCCGGCGCTCGCGCCTCCCGGCGCCTCCGCGGCGCGCCGGACGCTGCGCCGCTTGCGGGCCATCGGCGCAATCGCGCTCGTGCTCGTGAGCGCGCTGACCTTCGTCGAGGAGATGGTGCGCAGCGCGCCGCGGCAGGGGTTCGACGGCTGGGTCGGAGGCGTGTTCCGCGGCGGCGCGTGGGTCGTCGACCGGGCGCGGCCGCGCGTCTTGACCTGGACGGATCCGTTTCGCTCGATCAACGGGTACGGCCTGTTTCGCGCGATGACGACGTCACGTCCCGAGATCGTCGTCGAGGGCTCGCTCGACGGGCGCGAATGGGCGGAGTACGACTTTCGTTGGAAGCCCGGCGCCGTCGAGCGCAGGCCGGCGCGCGTCTCCCCGCACATGCCGCGGCTCGACTGGCAGATGTGGTTCGCCGCGCTGAATCCAC
The DNA here is from genome assembly GCA_024226515.1 of bacterium. Taxonomy (GTDB): domain Bacteria; phylum Acidobacteriota; class Polarisedimenticolia; order Polarisedimenticolales; family Polarisedimenticolaceae; genus JAAELQ01. The sequence continues at coordinate 60,303 of JAAELQ010000256.1, read as the reverse complement.
AGCGAGCATCCCACTGGCTCCAGGGACTGATCCGCGAACTGTTCGAGGCCTCGCCGGATGTGCTGAGCCTGCTCGACGCGGACCCCTTCGGCGGGGCACGACCCGAGTACCTACGGCTGGTCGTGTACGACTATCGCTTCTCAACGCCCGCCGAGCGCCGCGAGAGCGGCGCCTGGTGGTGGCGGCAGAACCGGCGCGAGCTGACGGGAACGTTGTCACGGTCGAGATTCGTTGTAGACCGACCCGCTCCGCCGCGGCGCGTGCGTGACGTTCCCACGGTCGCGGAATTGGAGTACAGTGCTGTCGTCGCGTCGCGCCATTCCGCGCGGCCACGTTGAAGGGGCCGGGGCGATGAGCCTGCAGTGGATTCACGAGCAAGCGCCGACGTGGGACGAGACCAAGCAATCGATCGTCGGTGGCGCCGCCGAGGGGATCTTCGATCTGAGCAAGTACTCCGTAGGCGAGATGGTGCCCTGCGAGTGGTGGCGCGTCGAACGGGACGGCCACGTGCTGGGCTACGGCTGGCTCGACTCGGTGTTCGGCGATGCCGAGGTCCTGCTCGCGGTCGACTCGGACGGGCGCAAGCAGGGGGTGGGCACGTTCATCCTCGACCGCCTCGAAGAAGAGGCCTCCGCACGCGGGCTGAACTACATGTTCAACATCGTGCGGCCGACGCATCCCGACCCCGCGGGGGTCTCCGCCTGGCTGAAGCAGCGCGGATTCGAAGCGGGGCACGACGATCAGACGCTGCGCCGCGCCGTGCACCACAAGTAGATTTCAACGTGGTGCGCAGCCTGTTGCCCGGCTTGCGTCATGGTTTCGCGGCTCATTGGGAGAGCCCCCGGGGGCTACTGCCCCCGGACCCCCGCTACCGCACTGCGTGACGGCGGCAGACCGCCATCACTCCGTTTGGTCCTGGTTCTCTCGGAACGAGGTGCGATCGTTGCGACTTGCCTCGTCTCGACGATGGCCCTCGATCCAACGACATCGAATCCGCTGAAGCGGCGACCAGTTTCACCCGCCCGCGTATCGCCCTCCGAGAGAAAAGGACCAAACGGAACGATGGCCGTCTGCGGCCGTCGTGGAGTGCGGTAGCGGGGGTCCGGGGGCAGTAGCCCCCGGGGGCTCTCCCGGTGAACCGAGAAACAACGGCGCAAGCCCGGCAACGAGCGCACCACGCAAAGTACGTCCGCCTACAACGCGCTCACGGCACGTTCGAAGGCTTCGGCCATGCGCGGGCCCGCACCCTCGTCCTCGTGCTTGAAGAACACGAAGGCCCGCTCCCAGTTCTGCGCGCGCACGCGCTCGGCCCACGTCGCGAGCTCGGCGGGGGAATATACGGCGCGCCGTAGGCGCAGGTAGCCGAAGCGCGCCGTGCCGATCACGGGCGCGTCGTTATCCTGCTTGTCGGTGTCCGAGGTGACCAGCGCCAGCCCGTGCTCGCGCAGCGTGTCGTAGACCTCGTCGTCGAACCACGAGGGGTTGCGAAACTCCATCGCCACCGCGCGTTCCCGCGGGACCAGCGCGGCGAAGGCGCGCAGCCGCTCGATGTCCTTCTTCATGTTGGGCGGAAGCTGGAACAGCAGCGGCCCCAGTCTGACGCCGAGCGTGCCCGCGGTCTGCAGCAGGTAGTCCAGCTCGTCGCCGCACTCCTTCAGTCGCTTGGAGTGCGTGATGCGGCGCGACGCCTTGAGCACGAACGAGAAGCCCTCGGGGACCTTCTCGGCCCAGCCCGAAAGGAGCTTCGTCGTCGGCATGCGATAGAACGTGTTGTTGATCTCGACCGTGCGTAGCCGCGTCGCGTAGAACGCCAGCATGTCCGCCGCGGCGAGATCGGCGGGGTAGAACGGCCCCTTCCATTCCTTGTAGGAGTACCCGGAAGTGCCGACCAGGATGTCCACGGTCAGTCTGCCTCGACCTCGTCGTACGCGTCGTCGTCCGGGTCGCCCAGGTTGAAGCCGATGCGCGGGCCCTGCTGCTTGACGGTTCGCGCCAGGCGCTCGTAGTCGCGCTCCATCTGCGGAGTCACCGACGGGATAGCCTCCTTCACCGCGCGGAAGAAGTGCTCCATCGTGACCGAGGTCGCCGCCGGGTCGTCGCGCAGCGCGAACAGGCCCGCCTTCATGCAGACACCGGCGATATCCGCTCCGGTGAAGCGTTCGGTGATCGAGGCCAGCCGGCCCACCTCGAAGTCGGAGTCGAGCGCCATCTTGCCCGTGTGCGCGCGGAAGATCTCGAGGCGGCCTTCCTCGTCCGGGATTCGCACGTGGACCAATTCGTCGAAGCGGCCGGGCCGCAGCAGGGCCGGATCGACCCGGTCCGGCCGGTTCGTCGCGCCCAGCACGACGACCCCCTGCAGCTCTTCCATGCCGTCCATCTCGGTCAGCAGTTGGTTGACGATGCGCTCGGTCACTTGCGGCTCGCCCGACGACCCGCCGCGCACGGGTGCCAGCGAGTCCAGTTCGTCGAAGAACAGAACGGTCGGCATGACCTGCCGCGCGCGATGGAAGAACTCGGCGATCTTCTTCTCCGACTCGCCGTACCACTTCGAGAGCAACGAGCTGCCCTTGGTGGCGAGGAAGTTGGCGCCCGCCTCGGTGGCGACCGCCCTGGCCACCATCGTCTTGCCGGTGCCCGGCGGGCCGTAGAGCAGCACGCCCTTGGGCGCGCGAATGCCGAGTCGCGCGAACGCCTCGGGCTCGCACAGCGGCAGCTCGATCATCTCGTGCAGCGTCCGCTTCAGGTCGTGCAGCCCGCCCACGTCGTCCCAGTGGATGGTCGGGATCTCGACGACGATCTCGCGCAGCGCCGAGGGTTGCACCTCGCGCAGCGCCTGGTCGAAATCGAGGCGCAGGACCTCGAGCCGGTCGAGCACGTCGGACGGGATCGTCGGTGCGTCGAAATCGAACGTCGGCATGACGCGGCGCAGCGTTGCCAGCGCCGCCTCCTTCGCCAGCGCAGCGATGTCGGATCCGGTGAACCCGTGCGTCACGTCGGCGAGGTGGTCGATCTCGACGTCCTTGGCCAGCGGCATCCCGCGCGTGTGGATCTGCAGGATCTCCTGCCTGCCGTTGCGGTCCGGGATACCGATGTCGATCTCACGGTCGAAGCGTCCGGGACGTCGCAGGGCAGGGTCGATCGCGTCGACGCGGTTCGTCGCGCCGATGACCATCACGCTGCGGCGGCCGCGCAGACCGTCCATCAGGGTCAGCAGCTGAGCGACGATGCGGCGCTCGGTCTCGCCCGTCACTTCGCTACGTTTCGGTGCGATCGAGTCGATCTCGTCGATGAACACGATCGCGGGCGCGTTCTTCTCGGCCTCGGCGAATACGCCGCGCAGTCGTTCCTCCGACTCGCCGTAGAACTTGCCCATGATCTCCGGGCCGTTGATCGCGGAGAAGTGCGCGTCGGACTCGTTGGCCACCGCCTTGGCCAGCAGCGTCTTGCCGGTCCCGGGGGGGCCGTGGAGCAACACGCCGCTCGGTGGGTCGATGCCCAGCCGGGCGAACAGCTCCGGGTGCTTCAACGGCAGCTCGACCATCTCCTGCAGCTTCTGCAGAACGGACTTCATCCCGCCGATGTCGTCGTAGGTCACGTCGTGCGGGGTGCGCCCGTCGGACTCCGAGTACTCGGGCAGCAGCTCGATCTGCGTCGCCTCGGTGACACGGACGACTCCTTCCGGTTTCGTTTCGTGGACGACGAGCCGGATCTCCATCAGGCCAAAGGCGCGCGACTCGAACAGGCCGCGCAACAGCTCGTCCGGGCGCTGGTCGTGCGACTTCGGTGGACCCTTGAACACGCTGGTCGAGATCAGATCGCCCTGAACGAGCGGCCGGTGCAGCAGCGTCGAACGTAGAGCCTCTCCGGTCCCGCCGAGGCGCAGTCCCTCGCGGGCCGGGGCGACCCGCACCGACTCCGCCTCTTCCCAGTCTGCGGCCGCCAGCTCGGTGGTCTCGCCGATGCCGACCTGCGCGTTGCCGCGCACGAGGCCGTCCATCCTCACGATGTCCAGCCCCTCGTCCTCGGCGTAGCCCCCGAGCACGACCGCGGCGGTGACCCGCTTGCCGCGGATCTCGACGATGCCGCCCTCGTCCAGCCCCAGCTGTCTCATCGGGCTGCTGCCCAGACGTACGACGCCCTTGCCCACGTCGGGTTGCAGCGCCTCCGCGACCTTGACCTTCATTCCCGCATTACCGCCCAAGACATCGACCTCCCCGGTTCGCAGTCTGCGCGCCTCATGATACCGCGTCAGGGCTCCAGCAAATCCATCAACATGTCGTCGAGATCCTCGAGCTCGTCGCGTCCCTCGGCGACCTCGTTGTCGAGCCGCTGCGCGCGCGCCCTCGCGCCCTCCATCCGACGGTTGATGTCGCCGACTGCGGCGCGCACCTGCCGCTCCATCTCGGCCAGCGCCTCTTCGTTCATGCCGGCCTGTATCTGGAAGTGCGAACCCTCTTCCAGCATCTGCTCCATGCGCTCGGCCTCGAGCTCCAGCGAACGCACTTCCTCCTGCGCCCCCTCGAGCGCCTGCTCGCGCGGAATCAGGCGGCGCTCTTTGAGATCGATGCGCTTGAGCAGCAGCTCGACGCGCTGATGCCCCTCGGCGGTCTCGAGCAGGCCGACCAGTCGATCCAGAGCCTTGCGGATCCCGCCGAGCTCTTGCAGCACGTCGGGATTCTCGATCGTCACGGGTTCGCCCGCGGCGGGTAGCGCCAACAGCAACGCTCCCAGCAGGCAGCACAGGATTGTCTTCCGGTAGTCGTTCATCGTTCTTCTCTCCTCGAGCCCCACGGTGGCGCCGGCGAGACAGGCCGGCGGATGAGGCTCGCAGTCGTCCTTTCATGGTAGCCTGGACCGCGATGTCGCTGGGTCACGCCTTCGAGCTCCGCCCCCGGTCGTTGGGCCAGGTGCTGGATCTGACGTTCCGAATCTACCGGCAGAAGATCGGGCTGTTCGCTCCGTACGGCATTGCGATCGGCGTCCTGCTGTTTCTCGTGGGCATCTCCTGGCAGATGGTCTATTTCTCCGGTTTCGAGGAGCTGGAGACGGGCGACCCGACCGCCGCGACCCTGTTCGCCATGTTCGCCTCGATCCCGATCATGGTCGGGGGCCAGATCGTCATTTACGCCTTCGGCATGATGATCTGCAACGCGATCGTCGACGAGACCGTGCGCGGCAACGACCCTTCCGCCGGGGGTGTCCTGCGCAAGGCGTTGCGCCGGATGCCGACAGCGATCGCGGTCATGCTGCTCGTCTCCGTCGTCACGTTTCTGGGGTTCCTGTTCTGCGTGGTCCCCGGCGTCATCGTCTCCATCCTGCTCGTGCTCTCGGTCCCTTCGGTCTATCTCGAGAACAAGGGGCCGATCGCCGCCCTGTCGCGCAGCTACGAGCTCGTGCTGACTCGCGGCCCGCGGGGCGGAGGGTCCGAGACGAACTGGGTCCGCGTGCTGGTGGTCATCGTGGTGACCGCGATCGTGATGCTGGCCCTCAACTTCGTGTCCTCGATTCCGGCGGCGGCGGCGCAAATCGGTGGGGTGGCGTCGGGCAACAATCCGACGCACACGATCATCGGTCCCCAGTTCCTGCCGCTGTACGTCGCGATCCCGTTGCACCTGCTGGGCGCGGTGCTGCAGGGGCTGTTCGTGCCGCTGTTCATGATCCCCTGGCCGTTGCTGCACTACGACATTCGCGCACGACACGAGGGGCTGGATCTGGAGTGGCGTCTCGAACGGATCGAGGCCGACGCGGCTGCGGAAGCCGCTTCGTGAAGCGGATCGGACTGGCCCTGCTCGTCGCCATTGCCGTGGGGGCGGCCGTCGCGTCGACTCCGGAGGCCGAACCGTTTCGGCGCGCGGCCGACCGGCTCGACGAGCTGCTCGCGACATCGGACGAGTTGTCGGCGGCCGACGCGCGCGCGCGCGTCTCCGAGATCCGCGACCTGTTGCTGGCCGAGGATGTCGATCCCGCGCTGGTCAGGTCGCTCGTGCCGCTCTCGGGCAGCCTGCGCGGAGACGCGGGGGATCGCCGCCGTCGCTTGCAGGTCGCGCAGCTCCGACTGCGGGAGTTCGGCGAGGCCGTCGAGCGGCCGGTGCCCGAGGTTTCCGAGGACGCCCGCGGGACGCTGGATCGCATCCTGGAAGACCCGGAGTTCTCCGTTGAGCCCGCGAAGCCGGGCGGAGCGCAACGACTCTTCCGACAGGTACGGAACTTCTTCGGCAGGTGGATGCAGGGCTTTGCGAACGTGGCGGGCGCGCTCGGCCGCCCGGTCGTCATGTTGATGACACTGGTTCTGCTCGCGCTGGTGCTGTGGTTCGTGGCTCGCGCCTTCTGGCCGACGTTGCTGCGCGACCGCTCGGAGACCCGCCGGTCGGGCTCCGAGGTGCGACGGATCCAGGTCACGGCCGCGGGACCGCGCGAGCTGCTGCGGCGCGCGCAGAGCGAGTTCGAGGCGGGGCGTTTCGTTCCGGCGATGAAGCTCGTCGAGCAGGCGGCCCTGCTCGCGCTGGTGGGTCGCGGGGTGCTTCCCGACCGTGCGGGCCTGACCGATCGGGAGGGTGTGCGTTGGTTGCGTGAGCGTGCCGCGGCCGACTCGTGGTCCGATTTCGCGGAACTGGCCGAGCTGCACGAGCGTCTGGTCTACGCCGGCCGCGCGGGCGAGCGGGAAACGGTCTCTCGCGCGGTCGGGCTCGCTACCGGCCTGGTCGAGCGGGCCGAGCGGGAAGCCGCATGAACCGGCGCCCGCTCGTGATCCTGGGCCTGTTGCTATTGCTGATCGTCGGGGGCGCGCTGCTGGGCTCGTGGCTCGGTGGTGGGACTCCCGTGCGCTTTCCGAGCAGCTACAACGCCGGCCCCGAGGGCCTGCTGGCGTTCCGCCTTCTGCTGGACGAGCTGGCCATCCCCGTGGATACGCTGCGCGAGCCGTGGGAGGCCCTGGGCGACATCGACGGCTCTCTGCTGGTCGTGTCCACGCCGCTGCAGCGCCCGGTCCGCCGCGAGGAGAGCGCGTTCCTGCGCGGCTGGCTCTCCGGAGGCGGACGACTGCTCGTCGTGGACGATGCGACGACGTCGGAGGAGCCGTCCGGACTGAACGAGCTGCTCGACGAGATCGGGCTGCAGCGGACGGCTCCGGTCGCCGAGCTCGATATGCAAACCCTCACGGTGGAGCGTCCGGCGACGACGGCGGCGCAGGGTACCGTGGCCGGCCCGGCCGGGAGCGACGTGCGCGAGATCGAGCTGCACGCCGACGGACGCTTCGCAGCGGAGTTTCGCGGGGTCCCGCTCGCCCTGTCCGGCGACGGCGACGTCGTGGCCGGCGAGGCGCGAGTCGGAAGGGGACGGGTGGTACGCGTGCTCGGGCCGCTGCTGGCGCGCGATCGACTGGTCGAGGGCGGGAACCTGCAGCTCGCGCTGCGCCTGGTCGAGGACCTGCGCGGCGGGGGAGTCGTCCTGTTCGACGAGTTTCACCACGGCTACGGCGGGCGGCTCGCCGGCTTCCGTCGCCTCGATCGCGCCTCCCTGGGCTGGGCCTCGGTGCAGGCCGTGGTCGTGATGCTGCTCTATGGCCTCGCCCGAGGTCGGCGCTTCGGGCCCCCGCGGATCGTGCCCGAGTCGCCGCGCCGCTCGAGCCTGGAGTTCGTGCACTCGATGGCCTCGTTGTACCGTCGTGCCGGTTTCGGCCGGCAGATGCTGGAGCGCATGGGGCGCCGCTTCGCGCGGCGGGCACGGCTGTCCTGGGGCATCGACGAGAATCTGCCGGCGAGCCGGTTGGCCGCGGCGGCCGCGGCCCGTTCGGGTGTGGAAGAATCGCGACTGGCGAACACGCTGCAGGCCGTCGAGAGGGCGGAAGGACGTGTGGTCGGCGAGCGTGAGATGCTGGGCCTGGCGAGGAACCTGGCCCGGCTCGAGGAGGAAGTTTTCGGTGGGAATCGACCGCGTTCATGAAGTCTCTCGGAGGCTCGTCGCGAGCCTCTCGTCGATCGTGCGCGGACAGGATGCCGCGGTGCGCGATCTCGTCATCGCCTTGCTGTCCGGCGGTCACGTGTTGCTCGAGGGTCCTCCGGGCCTGGGCAAGACGCTGCTCGTCCGCACGCTGGCGAGCCTGGTGCGCGCGGAGTTCCGGCGCATCCAGTTCACTCCCGACCTGATGCCCGCCGACGTGACGGGGACGACGATATTCCGGCCGCAGACCGGTGAGTTCGAATTTCAGCGCGGGCCGCTGTTCACGCAACTTCTGCTGGCCGACGAGATCAACCGCACGCCGCCGAAGACGCAGGCTGCGCTGCTCGAGGCGATGCAGGAGCGACAGGTGACGCTCGACGGCCACACGCACGCCTTGCCGGAGCCGTTCCTCGTCGTGGCGACGCAGAACCCGATCGAGTACGAGGGGACGTACCCGCTGCCGGAAGCCCAACTCGACCGGTTCCTGATGAAGGTCGTCGTGGGGTATCCGGATGGTGCGGCCGAACGCGAGATTCTCGACGCGCACGCGGCGCGGCTGGAGCTCACTCCGCGCGGTGCGGAGGATTTGACGCCCGTGATCGATGCGGAGGAGATCCGCGAACTGCGAGACGCGGCGTCGAAGACCTTCGTCGAGGAGTCGGTGCTGGATTACATCGCGGCGATCTGCCGCGCCAGCCGCGAGCATCGCAGCATCTCGCTCGGGGCGAGCAGCCGCGCGATGGTGCTCCTCCTGTTCGCGGCGAAGGTCGGTGCGGCCGTCGAGGGGCGGGACTTCGTCCGCCCGGACGACGTCAAGTCGGTTGCGCCCGCGGTGTTGCGTCACCGGCTGATTCTGCGCCCCGAATCGGAGGTCGAGGGTGTGGGACCGGATCACGTGATCAGGGACCTGCTGCAGTCGGTCGCCTTGCCGCGTGGGGCGGACGACGGACCCGAGCAGCCTTGATTCCGTCGCTGCGGCTCGTCTGGTTGGTCGCACTGGGCCTCCCGCTGCTGCTGCTCGGATTGGTCAGTCCGCTCGGGATGCGCGTGGCGTTGGCGTACGACGCCGTGCTCGTCTTGTTGCTGATCGTCGACCGCAGCCTCACGCCGGATCCGCGCCTCCTGCAGATCCGCCGCGGCGAGGCGCCGCGCTGGGTCCAGGGCCGCCCGGCCGTCGTGGAGCTGCAGCTGCAGTGGCAAGCGAACCGGGCGAGCGACGTGATCCTGAAGGACCAACCTCCCGTCGGCTTCTCGACCGAGACCGATCGTCACCGGGTGCGCGTCCGACCGGGCGAGAACGCCACGTTGCGCTACCCCGTCGTGCCGGCCGAGCGCGGGAGGCAGGCGTTCGGCGTGCTGGCGCTACGGGTCGTCGGGCCGTTGGGACTGCAGCAGCGCCAACGGGTCGTCGACCTGACCGCGGAGATCCGTGTCTATCCCGATCTCGTCACGCTGACCGCGCGCGAGGCGGCGCTCGCCGTCCCCTCGGCGTGGAACGTCGGCATCCGCCGCAGCCCGATCCCCGGCGAGGGGCGCGAGTTCCATCAGCTGCGCGACTACGTGCGCGGCGATGACGTGCGCATGATGGACTGGAAGGCGTTGGCCCATCGCGGTCGGCCGACGGTCCGCGAGTATCGCGTGGAGCGCAATCAGCGCGTGATTCTGCTGATCGACTCCGGGCGGCTGATGACGAGTCGCGTCGCCGACCGCCTGCGGTTCGACTGGGCCGTGCAGGCGGCGGGGCGCCTCGCCCGGGTCGTGCTGGCCCAGGGCGACGCCGTGGGCCTCGCATTCTTCGGGCGCGAGTTGAAGAACCACCTGCCGGCGGGCAAGGGGCCGGGGCACCTGGGGCGCGTGGCCGACATGCTGAGCGAGGCTGCGCCCACGTTGGAGGAGCCCGACCTCGGGCGCGCGTTGGGCCTGTTGATGTCGCGCACGCCGCGACGCACGCTGGTTGTCGTATTCACCGAGATCGCCGACCCGCGCACGGCCGAAGCCGCCGTGCGGCACGTCGGACGCCTCGCGCCGCGCCACCTCGGCCTGGTGGTCAGCCTGGCCGACGCCGACCTCGACGCGGAGCGGTTTCTCGAGTTGCGCGACGCGGAGGCCGTGTATCGCCGCGTCGCGGCCGATGAGCTGTGGCAGGACTCGCGCCGCACCATTCGTTCGCTCGAGGCGCGCGGCGCAATGGTCGTTCGCGCGCGGGCCGATGCGCTGGCCGGCGAGTCGGTCGAACGCTACATGGAGGTCAAGCGCCGCGGACGGCTCTGACGCCGAACAGCCAGACCCAGAACGCGAGACCCAACCCCACGCCGAGCGTGATGCGCAGCGCCGCCGGCACGGACTCCACCGGCGAGATCAACCCCTCGACGGGACCCGCGATGAGCAACGCCGGGCCCGCCGCGGCGGCCACCAGCAGCCCCTGCCGCGCGCCGTACTTCAGCGCCTCGAGCCGTGTTCGGTCCCCGGGGTGCAGCCAGGCGTCGAAGACCACCAGGCCGCCCCCGCCGGCGACGATCAGCGCGGAGATCTCGATCACTCCGTGCGTCGTGACGAACGGCACGAGCCGCGGCAGCAGCTCGTACTGCGCGCACAGGCCCAGCACCGAGCCGAGCATCGTGCCGTTGAGGAACATCATGAATACCGGCAGAATGCCGGTGCAGCCGAATGCGTAGACCGCGATCGCGACTCCGAGGTTGTTCGTGAGGATGCGCGCCGAGGCCAGCGAGTGCGGCATGACCGAGAACACGTTCTCGATCCAGTACTCGCCGTCCTGGATGCTCGCGACGAACGATTCGCCCATGATCATCGCCGCGACCGATTCGTCCATCAGCGTGCCGAACAGGCCCAGCAGCGTCCCGACGACGAAGACGGTTGCCGACGCTCCGATGGCCGCGCGATGCCTGCGCGCGGCCGCGGGGACGGCGAACCACAGCGCGCGCAGTGATGCGAGCAGCCCGCGCCGCGGCGCGCGGTAGACCGCGTTGTGCGAGCGGATCGCCAGGTCGTTCAGATAACGCACGACCTTGGATCGCGGGTGCGCGCTGCGCACGGCCGACAGGTCGGCGGCGACCTTGCGGTGCAGCACACCCAGCTCGCGCAGCTCGTCCGGACCGAAGCCGGCCAGGCTGCGGCCGCGAACGCGCCCCACGTAGCCCTCGAGCCGCTTCCACTCGACCTGGTTGTCGGCGACGAAGCGACGTAGGTCCATGTTACTGGAGCTCGCCGCGGTACAGCGCGTCGAGGTTGATCAGGAACGCCTCGTCGGTGAGGCCGAGCAATCTCTCCGGCAGACCGCCACGTTCGTCGAGTCGCAGGCGCAACATCTCCGCGAGTCGAGTCTCGAGGCGACGGCGCGAGCCGAGATCGAAGCCGTGCGATCGCGTGAGATAGTCGTTCAGTAGCTCGAACTCCTCTGCGGAAAGGCGAAGGCCGCTCGTCGAGACGGCGGCGTCCGAGTCGGCGGCGACGAAGCCGAGGCTCTCGACGTTGCCGACCTGCGCGGTCTTCTCACGGACGACGACGGTGCCCGCGGCCAGGTCCCCGACACGCTGATGTCGCCGCGTGAACAGCATGACCAGCAAGCCGATCGGAAGCCCACCTCCGAACAGGTCGACCAGCGGCCGGAGGAAGTTGCGAATCAGCGCCTCGGCGACTCCGATCGGATAGCCGCCGACCTTCTGCACGCGCAGTCCCATCAGGCGCTTGCCCGGTGTCTGTCCGTTCCACGCGGCCTCGAACACGGCGAAGTAGAACCAGTACAGCGAGAAGACGAGCAGCGTCATCAACACGGCCGCTGCCGTTCCGGCGAAGGCCTCGATCTGCGTCAGAATCAACACCGAGCCGAGGATCACAACGATCAGCAGCAGGAAATCGAGCATGTAGGCCAGGCTGCGCGAGCCCACTCCGGCCAGCTCGACCTCGAGGTCGACGCGCTCGGGGGTCTCGAGCGTATCCAGGCCGTGGACGGGTGTATCGCTCACGGCCTGGATGATACCGCACCGAGTCGCGGAGGCTTACGGACAGTCGCCGACGAACTGCATCAGGCAGGCCGAGTCGCCCACCGGGCGCGGCGCGCCGCTCGAGTCCACGCCGTACGACCCCTCGTGGAACGGCGTGCGCGGGACGACCAGGTAGTACTTGCTCGGCCCGCTCGCGTCGAGCACGAGGTTCGTCGCACCGGACGTGCTGCAGGTCACGGGAACGTGACTGCTCCAGTCGCCGAAGTCGCCCTCGTAGACCTCGTAGTCGTCGTCCCACGCCAGGCACGAGTCGCTCCAGAACAGCTCCATCTGGCCCGGGCCGGCCCGCTCGATCGTCAGCGGCGTGCCGGGCGCCGACGCGCCGTCGGGAACACGGCCGCCGCCGCCCCCGGCCGCGGTGAAGAAGCCGGCCAGGTCGTCGTCGTCGATGTCGCGGTCGCCGTCCGCGTCGTGAATCGCGCACGGATCGTCGGGCGTGACGAGGTTCGCGCCCTTCCCGTCGCCGGTGTAGCAGGCCTGGAAGTCGGCGTAATCGTCTGCGTCGATGTCGTTGTCGGCGTCGTGGTCGAACTCCGCGCGGCCCAGCGAACCGAGGAAGTCGAGGATCTGGTTGCGCAGCGACGCCGGCCAGCCGAAGTACGAGGCCGCGGAGTTCGCCGCCTCGCTTCCGGGGGCCTGGTGCGCGGTTATCGCGGCCACGACGCGCTCGTTGAACGTGGCCCCGGTGATGCTGCCGTCGTGCCACAGCGCGTCTCGCTGACGCAGCCCCCACAGGGGAGCCGTGCGCATCTCGTTGCCGGAGGCGTCACCTTGAACCACGCCGTCCGACTGGTCGCCCATGTCGTGAACCAGGAAGTCGGAGAACGGGTTCAGGATCTGGTCGCGCAGCGCGTCGCCCAGCGTCGGATCGTTCGGCGTGCGCAGCCCCTTGCGGTGGCAGTCGCCACAGCCCGAGAGCGTGAAGAAGTTCTCGCCGTTCATGCTGCGCCGCGGCGTCTGCGGCGGCGGGGCGAGGTAGCGGTGGAAGTCGGCGACGCGATCGACGAACTCCGTGCCGAACGCACCCGGTCCGTCCTCGGGATCGGCCACGGTATCGCACTGCGCCAGCAGCGCGGCGTTGCCGTTGGGGGCGTTGTCCTGGCCGTAGACCCGGTTGGTCAGTCCGATCTGGTTCGCCGCGCAGTCGGCCGTGGCCGAGATCAGCGTGGCCTGCTGGGATTTCCAGCCGAAGCGTCCGACGCGCGTCTCTCCGCTCTCCCCGTCGACGATCATGGCCGCATGGCCCGTGATCGGTTCGCTCTGCCCGGCGGCGATCGCCTGCAGGTCGGCATCCTCGACCGCCTGCACGAGGCCCGCGCCGAAGCCGGCGCCGCTCATGCGCGCAATCGAGACGTTGGCGGACGGCGGCACGGTCTCGACGCACTGCGCGTCGGTCGTCTGGGACTGCAGCATCAGTCCACCCTCGGAGGTCAACGGGTCGAACGAGACCCCGTTGTCGTTACCGAACAGCGTGACCGACGTCGAGCTCCAGCCGCCGTAGTCCGGGCCCGCGTGGCAGGCGGCGCAGCTGTTCGCGTTGTAGATCGGACCCAGGCCGTCGGCGGCCTCGAATACGGTCTGGAACGCCTGCTTGCCCGCCTCGAAACGAGTCAGCTCCGCCTCGGTCAGTCGCAGCAGCGGCTCGCCGGCGCGCGGTTGCAGCTCGGCGGTGCCGAGACACTGGTCGAGCGGTTCGTCGCACGTTCGCCCGGGACAAGCGCCCAGCTCGTTCGGGTCGCACCCTCCGCCGGCGTTGCACGTCTCGACGCCGTTGCAGAACACGCCGTCCTGACAGTCGCCGTCGAACAGGCAGTCGACACACGAGTCGAGGAAGTCGTTGCACAGCCCTCCGTTGCACGGATCCGAGCCCGGCACGCACACGTCGGACTGGCACGTCTCGGGTCCGTTGCAGTACAGGCCGTCGTCGCAGTGCAAGTCGACGATGCAGTCGACGCAGGTGTCCAGATCCTCGAGGCAGAACGCACCGCAGGGCGGCGCCGCCGCGGGGACGCAGTAGCCCTGGTCGCACTCCTCCGCGCCGTTGCAGAACACGACGTCCTGGCACTCGCTGTTGTTGTTGCAGCTCGAGCAGAGCAGACGTTCGGCGGTGTAGGAGTCCACGCCGGCCTCGGTGATCGAATCGTCCGGGTCGTCCGAGACGCGGAAGCGCACCTGAACCTGGCTGGTCGGCGTGATGTAGTCGCTGACGATGAACGAGGACTCGGTCCAGGTGTTCTCGATCCCGGATACCGTCTCGACCGTCGTCCACGAGCTTCCGTCGCCGCTGACGGAGACGGTCAGCGTGTCGGACCCGTCGGAGTAGAACCAGCGGCTGTAGGTGATGCGGCCGTCGTCGCCCGCGAGGTCGACCGGGGGTGAGATCAGGTCGGTCGGTCCGCCGTCGACGTCGGTCGCGTCGGCCGCGCCGCCGGTCTGGCCGTTCTCGGTGACGAAGGCCTGCAGCTCCTCGGCGCTGCTGCCCGCATCACGATCGGGTGCGACGGCCTCGCCTCCGTCGAACGTGCCCACGGGGATGACCTGCTCCCAGCCGCCGCTGGATAGCGACGGGTCCGAGACGACCGTCCACGCGGACGCGTCACCCTCGAAGCCGTTCTGGGACAGGATGCGAGAGCCGAACGCCGAGACGAGCTCGTACGTCTCGGCCGGGGCGTTCGGCGGGTCGGTAAAGGTCTCGGCCTCGGTCGAGTCGCCCGCGAAGTAGTAGCGGATGTTGCCACCGCACGGCGGCGCCGCCGGCAACGTTCCCTTGTACAGCGTGCCGCCGAGGAAACTCATCGTCTGCTGCACGAAGGGGCCGCCGTCGACCGAGTAGAACAGCTGTCCGGTGTTCTGCTCCGGGAAGACTCCACCGAAGCCGGCGATCTGAACCTCGAGCGCCGTGCTCGTCGCCGGGCCGGCGAACTCGGGCAGGGGCTCGGGGTAGGTGAAGTTGAGCGCCCCGGAGCCCTGGTCGATCAGCCATCCCGTCAACTCGTTGTTGAACCAGCACTGCGCGCGACCGCGTTGCTGCAGCGAGAGCTCGGTGATGCAGTGGTCGGGGGCGTAACCCATGATGTTGTCGAAGTCGGTCGGGGCCCACGGCGTGCCGCTGCACGGGTCGTTGCCTCCCGGGTCGCCGCAGTTGTAGTTCGTCGGCGTGGGCGCGGTGTCGCTGCAGAAGTCGCCGTTGAAGTCGGCGTCGGGATCCATCGGCGACTCGTAGCAGCCCGAGCACTGCGCGACCTCGGAGACGCCGTGGTGCGTGTGCCACAGACCGATGCAGTGACCGACCTCGTGAGCGAAGACCGAGCCGTCGGGCTGCCAGTGGTTGATGCCCATGATGATGCCGCCGAGGAACGTCAACGAGTCGCTGTCCCAGGGGAACGTGCCGACCGAGTATCCGGTCGTCCCGGTGACGAATACGTTGAGTTGACTTTCGGGGTCCACGGCGTGCGCCTGCTTCATCGAGAACTCTTCGCCGCCGTCGAAGTAACGGAACTCCGTCGAGTTGACGAACTCGGTCGTGGCGACGAAGCTGATCCGGGCCTGGGCCAGATCCGCGTTGAGCGCTTGGATCTGCTGGTCGACTTCTTCCTGCGTCGACGCCGGGTTGCCCCCGCCGTCCTCGGCGAAGACCACGATGCGCATGCGCAGGGTCAGGAAGGGCGTGTTCTCGTCGGGGATGAACGAGTCGCGCACGGAGGGATCGTCGCAGACGCCCTGCGTGTTGCAGGTGCCGCCCTGAAAGCCCCCGGCCTGTTGTTGCGCCTGGGCCTTCGTTTCCCACTTCTGCTGCGTCTGGCACCATTGCCCGTCGGTGAGCTCCGCCAACAGGGCCGGCGCCGTCAGTAGCCAGACCGCCGCGACCGCGCACACCAACCCGAACCCGCGATGTTTCATGCGAAAACCCCTCCTCGCCGCGACGCGGCCAGACCATCAAATTACGCAAGATCCGGGATTCTGTCCCGTAATTGTCTCAATTAAATGAGGGGATGCGGATGGCGTGTCCGCCGGGAGGTTACCAGCGCTCCCAGCGTCCGAGTTCGTCCTCGCCGAGGACCCGGTGCTCGCGTTTGGCCCGTACCAGCTTGGGACGCTCGAAAAGCTTGATCAGCGCCACTCCGGCGACGAATCCGCCGACGTGGGCCCAGAACGCTACGCCTCCACCGGTCGCCTTCGACGCCGCGCCTCCAAGAATCTGGAATGCGAACCACAGGCCGAGGAGGAACACCGCGGGCAGGGCGATGATGCGGACGAAGAAGATGAAGATGATCAGCGTCAGCACGCGGACCCTGGGGTAGAGCACGATGTACGCCCCCATGACCCCGCTGATCGCGCCCGACGCGCCGACGACCGGGACCGCGCTGGCCGGAGCGGTGAGCAGGTGGGCGACTCCGCCGACGACACCCGTGAGCAGGTAGAAGACGACGAACCGCCCGTGCCCCATCGAGTCCTCGATGTTGTTGCCGAAGACCCACAGGAACCACAGGTTGCCGATCAGGTGCATCCACCCGCCGTGCAGGAACATCGAGCTGAGCAACGTGAACCAGGCCGTCGGACCGATGCGGCACCACGCACCGCCCAGATCGACCGCCTGGCCCGGCTCGACGGCGCCGCTGATCGCGGCCGGGATCGCGCCGTAGGAACAGAGCGCCGCGAGGAAGCGATCGCCTCCGCCCGCCCCCTGCACGAACAACCAGACGAGCACGTTGGCGGCGATCAGGATGCCCGTGACGAAGGGCGTGATCTCGGTGGGATTCTCGTCCTTGAGTGGAATCACGCGACGAGCCTATCAGCCTCGATGCACGGTCGCGACCGTGTCGGTCTTTGCGACACGCAGGGCGGGCCGCAGCGTTTGACTTCGGCAGGCGACGATCCGACGTTTCCCCGGCGAGGGCAATCCGAACTTCCAGGAGATTCACATGTACGCATGGTCCCGCGCCCGTAGCGCGGCTGCTCTGCTTCTGTTCTGCGTTCTGTCGCTGTCGGTCGTCGCCGCAGCACCCTCCGTCGGCGAGCCGCCGCCGGAGGTCGAACCCGCGTGGACGCTGACGTTCGAGAGTCAGGTCGACTGGCAGCGCGTCACGCCGCTCGGCCGATTGATCGTCGGAACGGCCGACGGCCTGTGCGGCGTCGATCCCGACAACGGCGACATACTCTGGTTGCACCGCCATCTCGGTGGGCTGGCCGAGCAGAGCTACACGCGTATCAGCGGCACGCCGTTCGTGATGCTGGCCGAGGGCGCGGAGGATCCGCGCGTCGTCGTGCTGAATACGATGAACGGCAAGGTCAGCTTCGATTCGCGCAAGGCGGGGATCGCTCGCGTGCTCGATGCGCAGATCCTGCCGCACGACGGTTCGCTGCTGGTTCTCGGTTTTCCCGGAGGCAAGCCGCGCTCGGAGCTGTACCTGTTCGACGTCGAGACCGGCGAGAAGCTGTGGACCAACGAGAAGATCGTCGGTGCCGCCGCCGGCGGCAAGCTCGCGGGCCTGTTGACCTCACTGGTGCAGGCGACGACCGGCGACTCGGGCATCCGCTCCGCGCCGTTCGAGATCAGCGACGACGCGTTCCTCTACGCCTCGGGCACCGGCTTCTACCGTATCTCCACGCGCACCGGCGAGGTCGAGTGGTACAAGAGCTTCGTCGAGTCGCGCCGCACGCGGTTCTTCATGGCGCCCGGAAACTCCGACGCGTTCTACGTCGGCGCCGAGTGGGTCAGCGACGGCAGCGCCACCGCGGGAATGGTGTGGGCGTACTACATGGCGTTCCGCGCCGAGGACGGCGAGGCGCTGTGGGACAAGCCGGTCAAGAATCGGGGCGGCGTCGGTGAGGCGATCTTCCTCGATCGGGGCATGGTCGTGGGTCCTCCGCAGCACGAGCGCGGCAAGCTCAAGCTGGTCGACTACGCCAGCGGCAAGACCTCCTGGGGCAAGAAGGGCAAGGGAATCGAGGTGCCGGGTGGCGTCGTCGACCACGACCTGAGCGAGGCCGGGCTGGTGCTGACCACCGGGGTCAACAGCGCGTGGCGCGACAAGCTCCCCGACTACTCGTTGAACGTGCTCGACGTCGAGAGCGGCACGTTCAAGTTGAAGAAGCCGGTCAAGATCCGCGGGCGCCTGCTGGGAACGGACGTGCTGGCCGGGGGCGTTCTGTACGTGACGACCAGCCAGGCCAACATCCTCGACCTCGAGAGCGGCAAGACGGTGTCGCCCAAGGCGATCAGCTCCGAGGAGTCGCTGGTCACGGCCGTGGACGGAACGCGAGTCTACGTCTTCTCGCGCGACGCGGGATCTTTGTTCGAGATCGATACCGAGAAGTCGTCGGTGCGCAAGCTCGGGCAGGAGCGCGTCAAGCTGGACGGCAGCGAGACGCCGATCTCACTCGAGGTCGTCGAAGATCGGATCACGCTGGTGTCGAGCCAGCACGTCGTCGGCTTCGATCGCCAGGGTGCCGTGGAGCTCAACGCCCACCACCCCGCACCGCGCCGGTCGGCGCTCATGCGTGCGCTGTTGACGGCTCAGGCGATTCGCGCCGGCATGGCGGCCTTCGCGGCAGGGGTCTACGGCGGAGCGTTCGGGCACGCGGCCACGCACCAGGACGAGGGCTCGCTCAATCGCGAGATCTCGACCGGCCTGGCTCACGGCTACGGCGAGATGGCCGACGGCCTCGCGCGGGTCTCGGGGCAGTATCTTCGCGCGGCGCGCGAGCGATTCGAGGCCTCGGCCACCTCGCGCGACTTCGCGTTCATGATGGTGCAGTTCTCGAAGCAGCAGTACGGTCTGGCGCAGGTCAGCAAGGACAGCGGCGAGATCCTCGCCATCATCAACATGCAGCGCGACCGCGAACCGGTGTATCAGGTCGACGGCATCTCGAATCGGATTTACTACCGGTCGGATCCGTCGAAGATCGTGGCCTACGCATTCTGACGTCACGAACTTGCGGCGCCCATTGGCCCCCGGTGGCACAATGGGCGTCGTGCTTTCTCTCTCACAGCACTGGTCGCTCGACCCCGACGTCGTGTTCCTGAATCACGGGTCGTTCGGCGCCTGTCCGTCCGCGGTCCTGCAACGCCAACAGGCGCTGCGCGCCGAGCTCGAGCGTCAACCCGTGGAGTTCTTCGTGCGCGGGTTCGAGGAGCGATTCGATGCGGCGCGCGCCTCGCTCGCCGGATTCCTCGGCGCCGAGCCGGCGGGGTTGGTCGCGGTGTCCAACGCGACATCCGGGGTCAACGCGGTGTTGCGCTCGCTCGTTTTCGAGAAGGGCGACGAGTTGCTCGTGACCGATCACGAGTACAACGCCTGTCGCAACGCGCTGGAGTTCGTCGCCGAACGCAGCGGCGCGCGGGTCGTCGTGGTGTCGATTCCGTTTCCGATCGAGGGGCCGGCCGAGGCCGTCGATCGCGTGCTGCGCGCCGTCACCGACCGGACCCGCCTGGCGCTGCTCGACCACGTCACGAGCCAGACCGGCATGCGGCTGCCGATCGAGCGGCTGGTGGCCGAGCTGGGCGCTGCCGGTGTGGACACGCTGGTCGACGGCGCGCACGCGCCGGGGATGCTGGACCTCGACGTGTCGCGCGTGGGGGCCGCCTACTACACCGGAAACTGTCACAAATGGCTGTGCGCGCCGAAGGGTGCGGCTTTCCTGTACGTGCGTGAGGACCGCCGCGAGCGTGTGCGCCCGCTGACGATCAGCCACGGGGCGAACTCGCCCCGCCCGGGCCGCTCGCGGTTCCACGACGAGTTCGACTGGACGGGGACCGACGATCCGACTGCGTTTCTCTGCGTGCCCGCGGCGATCGAGCGCATCGGCTCCCTGCTTCCCGGCGGCTGGCCCGAGGTGCGGGCGCGGAACCGCGCGCTGGCGCTCGAGGGGCGCAGGGTCGTCGCCGACGCGCTGGGCGCGCCGCTGCCGTGTCCCGACTCGATGATCGGCTCGCTGGCGTCCCTGCCCCTGCCGGACGGTTCGCCCGAGCCGCCCGAGACGCCGCTCTACGCCGATCCGCTGCAGGCAGTGCTGCTGAACGAGCACGCGATCGAGGTGCCGGTGATCCCGTGGCCGGCGCCGCCGCGGCGGCTGGTCCGTCTGTCGGCCCAGCTGTACAACGAGCCGGAGCACTACCGGCGCCTGGCCGAAGCGCTGGTCGGCTCGCTGTAGTTGACAGCCCGGGCTGGGGAGGGGAGTATCCTCCGCCGCGATGAGGTCGATACCCCAACACGTCTTCGAGCACGGCGCGCTGATCGCCTGGGCCGTCCACCGCGCGCATGCGCTGGTCGGAGGGATCGGCGTGCAGTTCGATCGTGCGATCGAGCTGCTCTCCGAACACCGGGTGCTGATGGGCTGGATCTTCGGCCTGTCGGTGCTGCTGTTCCTCGGAAGCCTCATCGTGATCCCGTTGTTGATCGCGCGTATGCGGCCGGATTACTTCGTCTCGCGTACCCCGCCGGCCGATAGCTGGACCGCGCAGCACCGGGCGATTCGCTACGGAGCGCTGCTGCTGAAGAACGGCACCGGCCTGGTCCTGCTCGCCGCGGGCATCGCGATGCTGGTACTGCCCGGTCAGGGCATCATCACGATCCTCGTCAGCATGACGCTGCTCGACTTCCCCGGAAAGCGTCGCCTCGAGTTGCGCATCGCTCGCCAGCGTCGCGTTCGCAAGGCGATCGAGTGGATCCGCCGGCGGGCCCGCAGGCAGCCGCTCATTATCCCCGACCCCTCCGAGGACGCTTGACCCTGCCCCGACCGGAAACTAGCTTCTACTTTTTTCGGTCCCGGCGATTCCGCCTCCTCCCGCAGGTGCCCCGCTCCATGGTCGACGCACGCAGTCCGGATCTTCTCGCCGAGGAGATCCGCAATTTCGAGGAGATCGCCGGTTGCCTGGCGCCGACGTCGAGCGTCCTGCCGCGCCTTCCGGGCATCGACATCGCGGGCGTCTCTATGCCGTTGCGCCAGACGATGGGCGGGGACCACATCATCTATATCGACTTCGACCGGGACTACGACCTGGACCGGCGGATTGGCGAGGCCCGGCGCGCGGGACGGATGCACGTCGCCCAGCGCCTGCACGCCCTACGTAGGCGGGCGGGTGTCCTGGTGGCGGACGTCTCGGGCCACCGGACGACCGACGCCCTGATCGCGGCCATGCTGCACCAGGCGTTCCTGCTCGGCGTGTACTACGAGCTGGATATGTTCGGCGAGATCACGACGCGCCTGTTCGAGCACATCAACACCCGGTTCTACAAGTCGACGCGGATCAACAAGTACTTCACGATGATCTACGGCGAGATCTCGGCCGAGGGGTCGTTCCGCTTCATCTCGGCCGGGCACCGCGCCCCGGCGATCTTCTCGCGCGAGTTCGGTAGCTTCATGCCGATTCGCGGAGACCGCGTGGTCTCGTTCCCGCCGGTTGGACTGCTGCCCTCGGGGACGGACCCGGACGATCGGCAGGGCCGCCCCGAACAGGAAGTCCGCCGGCTCGACCAGCTGAATCGCATCGACCTGCTCTCGCGGGGCGACACGCTGCTGCTCTACACCGACGGCCTCTCCGAGCACGCGGACGGCACGTTCTTCCCTGCAGGCGCCGAGAACTGCCTGAAGGCGGACGCGAAGGAGCCGGTCGAGACCACCTGCCGTCGGGTCCGTTCGGCGGTCGAGGGGGCGGGGCCGCAGTCGGACGACATCAGCTGCGTCCTGATTCGCAAGACCTGATTCGCCGCTCCTCGTGCCATCGGGTACGATGAACGCATCGTGCGCTTCAACCCGGACAAGACGCAGATGGTCCCGCGGGATGCGGCCCTTCCCGGCCGGTCGACACGGATCCCCGCAGCCGACAAGCACTTCGTGCTCGGCTCGCCGATGTCGCCCCCGTTTCCCGGGATGCAGACGGCGCTGTTCGGTATGGGCTGTTTCTGGGGCGCCGAGAAGACGTTCTGGACCGCCGACGGCGTGCACACCACCGCCGTGGGATACTCCGCGGGGTACACGCCCAACGCGACCTACGAGGAAGTCTGCAGCGGCGCCACGGGGCACAACGAGGTCGTCCAGGTCGTGTTCGATCCCGAACGGACCACCTACGAGGCCATGCTGCGGCTGTTCTGGGAGAGCCACGACCCGACCCAGAGCATGCGCCAGGGGAACGACCTCGGCACGCAATACCGCTCGGGGATCTACACCTTTTCCGACGCGCAGCAGCGCTCCGCCGAGGCTTCGGCCGACGCGTACCGCCAACGCCTGAGCGAGGCCGGATACGGCCCGATCACGACCGAGATACTGCCCGCCGGCGAGTTCTACTACGCCGAGGACTACCACCAGCAGTACCTGGCCAAGAACCCCCAGGGATACTGCGGTCTCGGCGGGACCGGCGTGAGTTGCCCCGTCGGCCTGCCCACCGAGTAATTTCCGCCCGGCCGGGCGGTCCTTTCCATCGAGGGATCGGCGCGGGCCGCGCATCACGCGCGGTAGCGGTCGTCCGAAACGACGCCGGCCCGTGAGAGAATGATGCGTGGGATTCGTCACGACCGAGGGATGAGTGAGTCTGGGACCGGAGGCCATTGCCCGGATCTACGCGGGCTTTCGCGAGGGCAGCGACGACGCCGTGGAGTCGGTCCGGGGCTGGCTGCGTGCCGTGGTGCACGGCGGGCGCTGGAACATCGCCGACGCCGAGTCGGTGATCCAGGACTGCCTGCTGAAGCTGATTCGCCAGGCGCGCGGCGACCGGGTCCGCGACCCGTCGAGCTTTCAGAAGCTGTGCTACACGGTGGCGAAGAACGCCTGCGTCAACGTGTTCCACCGCGAAAAGACGCGACGGGCTCATGAAGAGCCGGAGGAGGCTGCAGAGCACGCTGCGATGCACGAGACCGATCCGGCCGACGGGCTGGCGCGCCGCGAACGGGCGCAACTGATGATCTACATCTACCAGCGCCTCCCCGAAGGGTGTCGCAAGCTGTGGACCGCGGTGTACCTCGACAAGCGCGGGCAGTCCGACGTGGCGAGCGAGTTCGGCATCACCGTGAACAACTTGCGCGTGCGGGCGCATCGCTGCATCGAGCGGGCGCGCACGATCCTCGCGGAGTACCGCGAGCGAAACCAGACGGGGGAGCGAGATGGCTGACTCCGGCGATCGCCACGACCCCTTCGTCGACCTGTTGCCGTGGTACGCCGCCGGCACGCTGCCCGAGCAGGATCGCCGGGCGGTCGACGCCCACCTCGAACAATGCGCGAGCTGCCGCGAGCTGGTGCAAGCCGACCGCACCATGGCGCGGCTTCCGGCCGAAGATCTCACGTCCGACGCCGACGAGCACGTGTCGCCTGCGTTGCTGACGCACTACGCCGAGGACCCCGACTCGCTGGGTCAAGAAACCCGGAGCTGGGTCGCCAACCGCCTGGCCCGCTGCGAGATCTGCCGCGAGGCGTTCGAGCACCTGTGCGAGATCGGTGAGGAACTCGCCGCAGCCGAGGAGCCGCGGGTCGTCGCGCGGCCGGTCGTCGAGCGGAGCCCGGGCCTGTGGGAGCGACTGCGCATGACGCTGCTGCACCCCGTGCCGGCGCTGGCCTACCTGGCCCTGGCCCTGGCGTTCTCTGCGTTGTGGCTGCTCGGGGACCGGCCGGCGGGACCGGTGGCGCCGGCTCGTGTCGTGCTGGTGCCGGGCGATCGCGCCGTGCGCGCCGAAGGAGACGGCGAGGCGACCCCGTTGCGCGTCGAGCTGCCGCGCGCCGGGGAGCCGGTCGTGCTGCAGCTGGCGACGGAGCTGTCCGAGGCCGACCTGGCGGACGACGCGACGAGCTACGCCCTCGAGATGCATCGCGGCGCCGAGCCTGTCTGGTCGGTGGCGCGAACCGGCGTCGAGTTCCGCTGGTCGGACGGCAGGGCCGTGCTCGACGTGGTCGTCGATCCGGGCGCGGTCGAGGCCGGGATCGAGTACCGGATCGTGGTTCGCGCGGTTCGCCCCGGCGACCCGATCGACGGAGAAGCCCTGTTCGGTCGTTCTTTCTACTTCGACGCCCGATGAGCGTATACAGTCAGCGCAAAGCCCCGCGTGGAGGCGACATCATGAAATCGCTACTCACTCTGGCTCTCGGCGGCGCGATGCTCGGATGGACGTGCGCCCCGCTCGCCGCGTCCGGTCCCGGGGGCCCGGGCACCGGCCCCGTGATCTGGGCGCTGAACCAGACCTCGGAGAACATCGCCGTCGTCGACGTCGGGCTGGACTCGGTCCTGCAGACGATCGCTCTGCCCAACCCGGCGGACCCGGGCAAGTCCGCGCCGCCGTGGTGCCTTGCGTTCTCCAGCGTCGCCGGCCAGGCGGGGCAGATTGCATTCGTGACCCAGGGCCGCTGGATCCGCGTCGTCTCGGTGTCGTCCGGCAGCGTGATCGCGACCGTCGATCTCGCCGCGCCGCTCGGACTGGCCGACGTGGAGCTCCGCGGCTGCTCGGCCGCGGCGCCGCGTGATTTCGCGAACGTTGCAGGGCCGCCGGCGACGAAGTCGCTGCTGCACGTCGCGGCCAACGCGCCGGGCGGGACGCCGATGTTCGTCGTGCTGGATCAGGCGGCGCTGACCGCGGGCACGACGGCGATCGTCGGTAGCGGTGCGCTTGCGGCGTCGGGAACGGCGCTCGACGTGCAGGTCCTCGGCGCGCCACAGGGCGAACGCTTCCAGCGCGCGTGGTATTCCGTGCTGCATCCGGGCCCCAACACGCAGGTCGCTCCCGTGCTCGTGACGACCGGGGTCGCGTCGGGCGCGCCGTGGACCGTCGCCGCGCGACCGGGTGTGTTGATTCCGAGCGTGCCGCTAGCGCCGGAAGTGCTGCGCCCCGGTGCGCCGCGCGATCGCGAGTTCCCCGTGTTCCCCGGCGGTGGCGCCGGGACGTTGCGCAACGTGTACTCGGATCTGGGCTGCAGCATCGGCGGTGAGATCGTCGCCGCCTCCGTCGCGGGCACGGGGCCCAAATCCTACACGGTGTTCGCCCTCGACCGCGCCGGCTCGACGTTGCACGTCGTCGACCCGAATACCTGTCTGTCGACACCGTTCACGGTCGGCACGACACCAGTCTCCGTCACGACGCTCGGCCGCGTGGTCTGGCGTCAGGCGTTCGTCGCCAACTTCGGCTCCAGCGACATCAGCGTGCTGTACCAGGACGGCACCCTCAAGACGATCCCGCTGTTGCCGATCCACCTCGGGACGATCGGCATCGGTGTTCCGGCGCAACAGGAGTGCACGATTTCCGACCTGAAGGTCCAGACCGTGGCGGCCGATGTCGACCTCGTTCCGAACGATCTCGAGGTGTCGTGGGACGCGGGCGGCTGTCCCGGCCCGTTCGAGATCTCCTGCTTCTGCCAGGATTCCGAGCCGGATTGTCCGTGCGGTGGGTGCTTCTGCCCGACCGACGAGGAGGGCTGTGTCTGCCCGGGACTGGGGTTCGCCGGGAGTTCCTTCGCCATGGGTGGTCCGGGTATCATCCTGTTTCCGCAAGACATCGGAGACGATCCGTGGAAGATGCTCGGCGACGCACCGTCCTCGCCGTTTCTACATCACGACCAGGTGGGCAAGCAGGCCAGCTGGTGGTACGTCGTGGAGTTCGGCCCGTAATCGCCGCGCTGGCCGTCGTCGGATGGCTGGCCTCCTGTTCCACACCCGAGCCGACCGAGCCGCCGTTCCAGGAACGGTTGCAGGCGCTGCGCGCGATCCCGGCGGGGGACGCGGCCTGGCGCGACGCGCTCTCCGCCGCGGGACGCGCCGATCGCACGGACGAGCTGGAGGCGCTGGCGCGCGAGCTGGCCGCGGCCGACGAGGCGGCGTGGCAGCCGCACTGGACGATCGGCAAGTGCATCCGGCGCGCGCACCCCGAGGAGGCGGTCACGGCGTTCGAGGAGGCGCTGCGCAGGGCCGACGAGGCGCGCGATCCCGTCGGCGTGTCGGCGAGCGCGAACGACCTGGGCTGGCTGGCATACCTCAAGGGCGAGTTCGAGGCCGGCGAGCGACACTACGGACGGTCGATCGAGGCCGGGATCGAGGCGGAGCGGCAGGACCTCGAGGCGTTCGCCCGCAACAACCTCGCCGGTCTGATGAAGCAGGGGGGGCAGTACGTCGCCGCCGCGGCCGAGCTGGAGCGGGCCGAACGACTGCTGATCGCCGCGGGACGCGAATCCGTCGCGCGCAGCCTGGCGCACAATCGCGCGACGATCCTGCTGCAGCTCGGCGACGCACGCGGCGCGCGTGAGCTGCTGGAGCGCGTGCACGGCGAGGCCGCGGCCAACGACGCCGCGTGGGATCGCGAGGCAGCCGCGACCGTGCTGGGCAACCTGCATCGCGCCCTGGGGCAGGTCGACGACTCGCGTCGCTGGTACGCCGAGGTGTCCGAGCGCTTCGGCGACCTGCGCCTGTTCGCCGACCTCGGGTTGGCGCGCATGGATCTGCAGGCCGGCCTGCACGAGGTGGCGCGCGAAAGACTCCGCGGCGCCGTCGCGCGCGTTCACGAGGGCGAGTCGCGCTACAGCGCGGCGCTCGAGCTCTTCCTGGCGGAGGCCGAGTGGCGCACCGGCGACCCGGATGCGGCGCTCGCGCGTATCACCGAGGTGCGCGAGCAAGCGCAGGGGCTCGACGCCGGCGAGATCGGCTGGATCGCGCGCTGGATCCAGGGCAAGGTGCTGCTGCACTCGGGGCGTGTCGACGAGGGGATCGCCACGCTGGAGACCGCCGTCGAGCTGGCCGAGGCGCAGTCGGCGCCGCTCGACCCGCTGGGCAGCGGCCTGCAGTTCATGCGCGAGCGCACCGACCCGTACGTCGAGCTGGCGGCGGCTCATGCGGAGCGCGGCAACCTCGAGCGCGCGCTGCAGCTCGGCGCCGCGGTCAAGGCGCGCGCGTTGCGGCACGCACTGCCCGGAGCCCCCTCGGGCGAGAGCGGGGCCGGACCGCGCGAGCTGCAGGCCGGTCTCGACGCCGACGAGTGGATTCTCGACTACCTGATCGGTGAGGACCTCGGGCTGCTGCTCGTGGTGGGGCGCGACGAGGTGCTGTCCCGTCGCATCGACGGGCGACATGCGTTGGCGCCGCGCGTACTCCGTTTCCGGGATTCGATCTCGAACGCCGCCGGCTCGAAGGACACGGCGCTCGACGCGACCGCCCGCGAGCACGGTCGCGAGCTGCGCGAGGCACTGCTCGGGCCGATCGAGCCGCGGCTCTCCCGCGCGCGGCGCATCTACGTCGTGCCCGATCGAGAGCTGGCGCTGCTGCCGTTCGCGGCATTGCCCGAGTCGACGGGGGACGGCTATCTCGGAGACCGGCTGGAGGTGGCGCTGCTGCCGATGATCGGGGTGGCGACCGAGTGGGCCGGGCAACGTGCGCCCGTCCTGTTGGCGGGCAAGCCGCAACCGGGCGAGAACTCGGAGTTCGGCGAGCTTCCCTGGGCGGCCTACGAGCTGTCTCGGCTGCAGGAGCTGTGGGGAACGGAGCGGTCGGAATACATCGGCGGCGAGCAGCTCACACAGCGACGCCTGCTGGACGCCGACCTCGGCAGCTTCCGCACGGTGCACCTGGCGACGCACGCGGTGGCCTCGACGCGCGACCCACGGCGCTGCGGAGTGATCCTCTCCGGTGGAGAGCGCCTCGGTTTCGAGGAGATCTCGCGGCTGAGCCTGAACTCCAACCTCGTCGTGCTGTCGGCCTGCCGCACCGGCCAGGGAGAGCTGCTGCCCGGAGAGGGAGTCGTCGGCCTGGGCTGGGCCTTCCTGCGCGCCGGGGCGCGCGGCATCGTGGTCAGCCAGTGGACCGTGGACGACGTGGCTTCGGCCAGGTTGATGATCGAGTTCCACCGCCGGCTGCGCGACGGCGCCGAGCCGGTCGGCGCCCTGGCCGGCGCCCAGCGCGAGCTGCGCGCGACCTACCCCCATCCGCGGTTCTGGGCGCCATTCTCGGTGGTCCTGCGACCGGATTGATCGCACGCGACCGGCTACGTCGATTCGACCCCCACGACGCAGCGTGTTTACGGAAATTTACACCCCGCCCCTCGATTGCTCGCTAGAATGCCGGGTCCAATAGGGTTCGTGTGTTCCGACGTCCATCGGGGGTAGAGATGACCGACAAGATCCGTTCGCCGTTTTCCGTGCTCGCAGCCGCGCTGGTCGCGCTCGTCTTGATCGCCCCGGCGGCGATCTCGGGCGACTGGTCGCAGTGGCGCGGCCCGAACCAGGACGGCACGCTCGTCGACCAGGGCGCCTTCGGCGACGCGGCCTTCGGCCTCGACGTCGAGTGGGTGCGCGAGCTGGGTATCGCGTACTCCGCGATCGCGGTGGTCGGCGACCGCGCGATCACGATGTACGGCGACGGCGAGGTCGACTGGCTGATCGCGATGGACGCCGCCACGGGCGAGGAGATCTGGAACTACCGTATCGACTCGTTCTTCGAGAAGATCGGCGGCTCGGACGGCGGTCCGCTGAGCATGCCGGTGGTGCACGACGGCACGGTCTACGGGCTGGGCGCGCGCGGGCACCTGTTCGCGGTCAACTTCGACGACGGCGAAGAGCTGTGGTCGTTCCGCATCGACGAGAAGCTGGGCGCGCGCATGCCGCGCTTCGGGTTCACCACGTCGCCGCTGATCGTCGACGACATGCTGTTCGTGCAGACGGGCGCCCCGGACGGCCGTTCGCTGGTTGCGTTCAACCGCAAGACCGGCGACGAGATCTGGTCGGTGGGCGACGATCGCGTCGGCTACCAGTCGCCCGTGATCGCCGAGATCGCCGGCAAGCGCCAGATCATCGCCGTGACCAACGTCAACGTGCTGGGACTCGACCCGAGCAACGGCGAGGTCCTGTGGAGCCAGGAGTACGGCGCCGACGACCAGGACGGTTCGGCCAACCCGGTGCTGCTGGGCGACGACAGCTTCGTGCTGATGGGGCGCAACGACACCAGCGCCTACCGCGTCACCGAGGACGGCGACGCGTTCGGGATCGAGACGCTGTGGACGTCGAGCTCGCTGAAGGGCTCGTTCGCCACGCCGGTGCTGCACGACGGCCACCTCTACGGCTTCGACGGCAACTTCCTCTCCTGCGTCAATCCGAAGGACGGCGAGCGGGTGTGGAAGTCGCGGCCGCCGGGCGGTCGCGGGCTGATCGCGGTCGACGGGCACCTGATCGTGTTCACCAACGATGGTGACGTGGTCGTCGCACCCGCGTCGCCCGAGGGCTTCGCCGAGAAGGCCCGCGTCAACGTGTCCGAGTACGGCACGTACACCTACCCCACGTTTGCCCGGAACGCGATCTTCGTGCGCAACATCAAGGACATCGCCCGCGTCGAGATCGGCGCAGCGGCGAAGATCGTCGCCGAGGTCGAGGTCGAGCCGCGCAACGAGTTCGAGACCTTCCTGGCGCGCGTCGAGAACTCCGAGCACAAGAGCTTCCTGCTGGACGACTTCATGGCGTGGCAAGAGCGCTTCCCGATCGTCGAGAACGACCGCTGGGTGCACTTCGTGTATCGCGGCGACGCGGATGACGTCGCGATCAGCGGCAGTATGACCGAGTACCAGGTCGAGGAGCCGATGGCCCACGTCGAGGGCACCGACTTGTTCTACAAGTCGTACGAGATCGAGCCCGGCTCACGCTGGGAGTACAGCTTCAACGTCGACTTCGAGAACGTGCAGCCCGATCCGCTGAACCCGCGCCGCGCCCCGGCCGAGGGCGGTGCCGTATCCGAGGTCGTCGTCGTCGGTTTCGAGCAGGCCGCCTACCTGCGACCCTACGAGGGCAAGCAGGGCGGCCGCATCGAGACGTTCACGTTCGAGAGCGAGATCCTGGAGAACGAGCGCCAGATCGACGTCTACCTGCCGCCGGGCTACGACAGCGGCCGTCAGGCCTACCCGCTGCTCGTCGTGGCGGACGGCAAGTCTTGGACCGACATGGCCAACCTGCCGAACACGCTCGACCATCTGATCAACAAGAGCATGGCTCCGGTGGTGGTGGCGTTCGTCGAGCGCCCGCCGCAGACTCGGCGCGCAGAGTTCGGCGGCGACAAGACCGCCGACCACACCCGCATGCTGGCCGAGGAGCTGGTCCCCAGGCTGGAGGAGAAGTACCGCACGATCCGCGAGGCCTCCGGTCGCGCGATCATGGGTGCGGGGAGCGGCGCACTGGTCGCCACCCACGCCGCGGTGACCCAGCCGGGCGTCTTCGGCAAGGTCGGCGTCTACTCGGTGTACCTGCCCGAGCCGCTGGCCACGACGATGATGGAGGCCGTCGAGGGCTTGAAGCCGAAGAAGGCGGGCGAGTTCGCGATCCGCTGGAACCGTTACGAGCTGCGCCGCCAGGAGTGGGGTATCGACCTCGAGCAGCACAGCGCGCGGTTGACCGAGGCGCTGGAGAAGCGCGGCATCCGCTTCACGGCCGCGGAGATGCCGAACGGCTACGGCTGGGGCGCGTGGCGCCAGCAGGCGGGCGGCATGCTCGAGGAATTCTTCCCGCAGTGACCGAGGGCTTCGCCGCCGACTTCGGCGACTTCGACGGCCGGGTGTGGCTGAACTGCGCGCACCAGGGGCCGCTGCCGACCGTGGCCGCGGACGAGGCTCGCGAGGCCGTCGTCTGGAAGACCTCGCCGCACGAGTTGACGACCGAGCGCTTCTCCGCAGTCCCGCAGCGTTTGCGCGAGGCGCTCGGCGCGTTGCTCGGCGTGCCGGCCGACGACGTGATCCTCGGCAACAGCGCGTCCTACGGAATGCACCTGCTGGCCAACGGTCTGCCGCTCGAGGCCGGCGACGAGGTGCTGCTGATGCAGGGCGACTTCCCGTCGAACCTGCTGCCCTGGACCGGGCTCGAGGCGCGCGGTGTCGGCGTGCGCTTCCTCGAGCCGCGCGATCGCATGTTGCAGCCGGACGAGGTGGCTCAGGGGATCGGTCCCGCGACGCGCGTGCTCTGCCTGAGCTGGGTGCATTCGTTCTCGGGCCGCGTGGCGCAGATCGAGGCCATCGGCCGCATCTGCCGCGAGCGCGGCGTACGATTCGTCGTCAACGGCTCGCAGGCCGTCGGCGCGCGCCCGATCGACCTGTCGCGCAGCCCGGTCGACGCGCTGCTCGGCGTCGGCTTCAAGTGGCTCTGCGGCCCGTACGGCACGGGCTACTGCTGGATCCGTCCCGAGCTGCGCGAGACGCTGCGCTACAACCAGCGCTACTGGCTGTCGATGCAGACCGCGGACGACCTGAAGGGCGGCTCCGGCAAGCTCGAGGCGGACCGCGACGTCGGGGCGCGGCGCTACGACGTCTTCGGCACGGCCAACTTCTTCAACTTCAAGACCTGGGCCGCCTCGATCGAATACCTGCTGCGGCAGGGGATCGACCGGATCGCCGAGCACGACCGAGCTCTGGTCGATCGCTTCGTCGACGGGCTCGACGCCGCGGGTTACCGCTCGCTGGCGCCGCGGGACCCCGCGGACCGCTCGACGCTGGTCTTCTTCACGAATCGCGATCCGCAGCGGAACGCCGAGGTGTACGAGCATCTTCGTGCCCGCGGGGTGGACGTGGCGCAGCGCGCCGGGAGCCTCCGCGCGGCCCCGCACCTGTACAACACGCCGGCCCAGATCGACCGGGCTCTGAAAGCTCTCGCTTCCCTGTGAAATTCGCGCCTCCGGGCGTCTGTAGAGACCGAGCCGCTGGGGCGTAGCCCAAGGCTTCGAGGGGTCACGGATCGATCGTTCGGTCCGTCTGGCGCGGCGCGGCCCCGCCGGGCCCCTCGATCCAGTCCGAAAACGTGGCACAATGACCGGAGATGGGTCGACCACCGATGCGCACGACGATCACCTTGATGGTGCCGGCGACCGCACTGCTCGCGGTGCTGGCGGCGTCCGGGTGCAACGATCCGCAGGCCGAACGGCGCGCCGTCGAGCACCGCGCCGTGTTCGTCGACGTGGCCGCCGAGGCCGGTGTCACGCACGTCCACCAGAAGCCCGCGCTCGACCCCAAGGTCGAGAACATCATGCCCTGGCTCTCCAGCGTGGGGGCGTCGGTCGCCGCGGGCGACTACGACGACGACGGCTGGATCGACCTGTACGTGACCAACTCGCGCAGGGGCGAGCCGAACTTTCTCTATCGCAACAACGGTGACGGCACGTTCACCGACGTCGCGGCCGCCGCGGGCCTCGCCGACGTCAACGACGAGCACGGCGCCAGCATGGACAGCATCTGGGCCGACCTGGACGACGACGGCCGGCTCGACCTCTACATCGTTCGCTGGGGCCGCGACCTGCTGTACCGCAACAACGGCGACGGCACGTTCCGCGACGTGACCGCGGAGTCGTTCACGACGCCCGACGGTACGCCGGGTACGCCGTGGGCCAACGGCAACGCGGTGATCTCGCTGGACTACGACCTCGACGGCCGGCTCGACCTCTACGTCGGCAACTACTTCCGCGAGGTCGACCTGTGGGATCTCGAGTCGACCTGGATCATGCACGACAGCTTCGAGACCTCGCGCAACGCCGGCAAGAACTACCTGTACCGTCAACAGGAGGACGGCACGTTCGTCGAGGTGGCCGCGTCGTTGAAGGTGGACGATGCCGGCTGGACGCTGGCCGTCGGCGCCGCGGACCTCGACAACGACGGCTGGCCCGACATCTACGTGGCCAACGACTTCGGGCCGGACCAGCTGTTCTACAACGACGGCGCGGGTGGGTTCGTCAACGTCTCCGAGACCGCGATCGGCTACGACACGCGCAAGGGGATGAACGTCGACTTCGGCGACTTCAACAACGACGGCTGGATCGACATCTACGTCACCAACATCACCACGGCGGAATACCTGCAGGAAGGCAACATGCTGTGGCGCAACAACGGCCCCGGCACGGACGGCCTGACGCGCTTCATGGACATCTCGCCCGAGTCGGCGACCTACGACGGCGGCTGGGGCTGGGGCGCCAAGTTCCTGGACTACGACAACGACGGCGACCTGGACATCTTCACCGTCAACGGCTTCATCAGCGCCGGAGACGGCAACTACTGGTACGACCTGGCGTCGTGGACCGTGCTCGGGAAGGACCCGGCCGACGCCCTGAGCTGGCCGACGATCGGAGACCGGTCGTTTTCCGGATACGAGGCGTTCCGCTTCTGGCGCAATCGCGGGCACGAGACGTTCGAGGAGGTCGCGACCGAGATCGGAGTCGACAGCGTCTCCGACGGCCGGGGCATCTCGGTCGTGGACTACGACAACGACGGCGACCTCGACATCTTCACCGCCAACCAGGGGCAACCGCCGCACCTGTTCCGCAACGACGGCGACCCCGAGCACGCGTGGGTCCAGTTCCGGCTCGAGGGGGACTCCGAGCTCGGCACGCGCGATGCGATCGGCGCGCGCGTGACCCTGGTCAGCGAGGGCCGGCAGCAGATTCGCGAGCGCGAGGGCGGTACCGGCTACTCGGGTCAGAGCGATCCGCGCCTGCACTTCGGGCTGGGCACCGGCGAGCGCATCGAGCTGGTCGAGATCCGCTGGCCGGACGGCGGCATCCAGTATCTGGAGAACGTCTCGCCGAACCGGGTCGTCGACGTGCGCCAGGACCCCGCCGCGTACACGGCGCGCTCGCGTGTCGAGGTCGGCGCGCCGGAGCCGCGGCTGCGCGAGGAGGCGCCGCAGCGCAACGTGCCCGAGATCTCCGACGAGGAACTCGAAGACCTGCTCTCGGGCATGGAGGCCGAGCTGCGCGGCGCGCTCGACAACCACGCGCTGGCCCACACGTATCGCAGTCGCGCCGCGGACTACGAGCGGCACGATCGCTCGATCGCGTTCTTCCGCGAACAGCTGAAGAACGACCCCGACGATCCCTGGGCCTCGATCGAGCTCTCGGTGGCGCTGGTGGACAAGATCCCGACCTGCGGCGGCCTCGCCGCGATCGTGTGCAAGGGCACGCTGGCGCGCAAGTCGCTCGACGTGCTCGACGTCCTGGTGCAGCAGCGCCCGGATTGGTGGCCTGCGTACTACGGCCGCGGGATGAATCATCTGCACTGGCCGCGCGCGCTGCGCCACAGCGCCGATGCGGTCGCCGACTTCGGCCGCTGCCTGTCGATGCAGAATGCCGGGGGCGACCCGGCCGCGCGCGATTACTACGAGCGGGTCTATGTCTTACTCGGCGACTCGCACGCCAAGAACAAAGCCTACGACGAGGCCCGCCGCGTGTGGCGCGAGGGCAAACGAGTGTTCCGCGAGTCCGGCGCGCTGGCCACGCGCGCCGCGCTCTCCACCGACGCCGAGATCCTGGCCTTCGTCGAGGATCGCCGCTCGCTGGAGCAGCCGATCGACACCGACTTCTCGTTCCTGTCCGAAACACGCTGATACCGGTTTCCGTAGCTGGTGTAAGGTGACGCGTTCCGGAGGAGGCGTGAGATGGCTGAAGGCGGGATGAAGGTCCTCAAGTACGGTTGCCTCGGGTGCGGGGGACTGTTCGTGCTGGCGCTGATGGCGGTGCTGATCGTCGGCGGCGTGGCCTGGCAGCAGAAGGGCTCGGAGGAGGTCGAGCAGCGCACGCTGACGCACGACGTCCCCGTCGTCGACACGGAGTCGGCGGAGGCCGACGCCCCGGTTCTTCTCCCCGGCGACGCGGCGGGTCGAGTCGAGCTCGACTTCCGGCACGCCGAGTTCAAGGTGCGACCCGGTGCCCCGGGCGAGGGCATGCGCGTCGAAGCCGAGTACGACGTCAAGTCCTACGAGCTGCTCGAGAGCTTCGAGGAACGGGACGACGGCGGTTGGTTCTACCGCGTCGAGTTCGCGCGTACCGGCGGCGGCTTCGTGACGACGATCAAGGAGATGATGGGCGGGACCAAGCCGAAGATCGTCGTCGTGCTGCCGACCGACTCGCCGTACGCCCTGCAGCTGAGCGTGGACACCGGCGGCGTGGACGCGGAGATCGGCGGACTGACGCTGACCTCCGTCGACGCCCACGTCTCCAAGGGCGGAGTGAAGCTCTCGGTCAGCGAACCGACCAAGGGCGTCATGGAGCGCATGACCCTGCGTGGCTCCATGGGCGGCCTGGCCCTGGAGGAGCTCGGCAACGCCAGCCCCTCCGTGCTGGACGCCGAGTTCAACATGGGCGGGATCGCGATGGAGCTGGGCGGCGCCTGGCGCCGCGACGCCGACATCACGATCGACGTCAGCATGGGCGGCGGCGCCGTGGAACTGCCGAGGACGGGCGTCCGTATCGAGGGGCTGGACTCGCAGTCCGTCTCGCTGCCGCCGGAGTCCGAGATCCCCGTTCCGACGCTGCGCTTCACGCTCGAGGGCGACGTTGACAACATCGAGTTCACCGACTGGCGCTGAGGCATCCGTGCCACTTGCTCGAGTGAGGCGCTACGATCGGGCCAGGCCCGGGACGGTGTGAAATAGGGTCGTCTCGGCAAGCGTTTGCCGTCCGAACGGTTCTTGTTTACAAGTGTTTACCAACCTTTCCGGCACTCGGCCGTACCATGGGGTGACGGCGGCCCAGCCAGAGAGGACGGGTCTGCCGGGGCAGGGATGCCGCAGGGGGCCAGAATGACGAGACGATTCCGATCCGCCTTGGCGGCCGTCGCCTTACTCGGAGCTGCGCTGACCACCGGCTGCGGCGGGCCGACCCAGGCGGTCGACGCGGAGGCCGAGCTGTCCACGTCGGCCGTGTTCCAGCGTGGCGACTTCGAGCGGAGCCTGCTGCTCAGCGGCGAGTTGCAGGCCGTCAACTCGATCGCGATCAAGGCACCGCAGACCAACATCTTCCAGATGCGGATCCAGTTCATGGCCGAGGAGGGTTCGGTCATCGAGTCCGGCGAACCGCTTCTCGATTTCGACAACTCAGCTCTGGCGGAACAGGTGCGCGATCTGGAATCGAGGATCCTCGATGCGGAGACGCAGATCGTGACGCGGCGCAACGCCCTCGAGAGCGCGTTGAAGGACCTCGAGATCGAGGTTGCGCGTCGCGAGTTCGAGGCCGGCCGGACGAAGCTCGAGGCGGAGGTCGATCGCGAGGTGCTCTCGCCGCGCGAGCACGGCGAGCGGCAGCTGGCGCTGAGCAAGGCCATCGACGAGTTGAAAGAGGTCAACGAGCGCATCGAGCTGACGCGCGAGCGCGGCTCGGCCGAGCTGGACGTCCTGACGATCAGCCGCGACAAGCTCCGGAAGGACCTGATCTCGGCCCAGGAGGGTGTCGATCTGCTGTCGATTCGCTCCCCGGGCCGCGGCCTGGTCGTCTACGAGAAGCGCGATCGCTCGACGCTGCGCTATCAGGAGGGCGACTCGTGCTGGCCGGGGCAGACCGTGATTCGTCTGCCGGACCTGAGTGCGATGGAGGTCGTGTTCAGCGTCAACGAGGTCGACGCCCCGCTGCTCGAGACGGGCATGTCGGTCAGCGTCAAGCTGGACGCGTTTCCCGGACGCAAGATCCGGGGCAGCATCTCGAACATCCCCTCGATGGCGGTCAAGCGCGACGAGCGCTCGAAGATCGCCGTGTTCCGTGTCACGACCACGCTGGACGAGACCTGGGTCGGCGAGATGAAGCCGGGCATGTCGGCCCGTGGCGCGATCGTCGTCGAGAGCCGGAGCAACGCGCCGCTGGTCGCCAGGCGCTCGGTGCGTTACGAGGGCGGCGAGTACTGGCTCGATCGGGGACAAGGGCGCGAGCCCGAGCGGATCGAGCCCGTGCGCCGCAACGAGCGGTTCTACGTGCTGTCCGAGGAAGAGTACGCCAGGCTGACCGGCGACCTGCCGGTCGTCGCCACCACGGAGGCCGGGTCATGAACAAACGCTGGCTACGCTGGGCGATCCCGGTCGCGGTGCTCGTGGTCGCGGGCGCTGCGTGGGCGTTGATCGGCGACGATGTCGACGCCGGGTCGACGGCACGTGTGACGCGCGAGGACCTGGCGCTGTCGGTCGAGGCCTCGGGCAAGCTCGAGGCGGCGGTTGCGTTCGAGATCGGACCGCCGTCGGTACGCGACTTCTGGCAGTACAACCTGGAGTGGA
Source organism: bacterium (assembly GCA_024226515.1). Classification (GTDB taxonomy): domain Bacteria; phylum Acidobacteriota; class Polarisedimenticolia; order Polarisedimenticolales; family Polarisedimenticolaceae; genus JAAELQ01. Next base: position 23,395 of record JAAELQ010000256.1, on the reverse strand, counting down.
TGATCCCCGAAGGTACGCCGGTCAAGGAGGGCGACGTCGTCGCCCGCTTCGACGCCACCCAGCTCGACGACAGGCTGCGCGAGCACCGCGCGAACCTCGAGAAGGTCCAGCAAGAAAAGGAAAAAGAACAGCGCAACCTCGAGCTCTCGCTGCGCGAACTGAATCTCGACCTGGTCAAGTACCAGGGCGAGCTGAAAAAGGTCGACCTGGACCTCGGCATGCCCGAGGGGCTGGTATCGATGATCGAGTACCGTCAGTCGCAGCTCGAAAAGGAGCTGGCCGAGCGTCAGGTGGCGTTCCTCGAGGAGAAGATCGAGTTCGAGCAGGCGCGCGTCGCGTCGATGCTGGAGCTGCTCGACGTGAAGCGGGCCTACGAGGAAGGCAAGATCGGCTACTACGAGACGATCAAGGAGAAGTTCAACGTCAAGGCGCCCGTCGCGGGCCTGGTCGTCTACATCGCGAAGCCCAACGGCGACCGCTGGGAGGTCGGCGAGGGCGTCTGGATGCTGGCCAAGATCCTGGAGATCGCCGACGTCACGACGCTGCAGATCGAGGCCAGCGTGCTGGAGATGGACGCCGCGCGCATCGCCCTGGGCCAGTCGGCCCAGGTCAGCGTCGACGCCATCCCGGGTCTGTCGATCGACAGCGAGATCTCCGAGATCGGCGAGCTGGTGCGCGAGCGGTCGCAGCAGGATCGCAGCAAGGTGTTCGACGCCGTACTGCCGCTGGGCGACACGGACCGCGAGCAGCTCAAGCCGGGCATGGGCGTCAAGGTGACGATCGAGACGGGCCGCATCGACGGCTCGCTGACGATCCCGATCGAGGCCGTGCTGACCGCGGACCGCGGGACGTTCGTCGAGGTCGTGGGCTCGGGCGGCTCGGTCGAGCGCCGCGCCGTCGAACTGGGCTCGCAGAGCCGCGACCGCGTCGTGGTGCTCTCCGGAGTCGAGGAGGACGAGGTCGTGCGTCTGGTCTCCGGAGGGCAAGCATGAGTCGTGTCCGCATCCGGATCGATGCTGTCTTGCTCCTGCTGGCCATGGTTTCCTGCGCCACGGGCTGCGGAGTGTTCGGCGATTCCTCCGCGACGGTCGCACCGGTCGAGGTCGTCGCGGTGCGCATGGATCTCGACATCGTGCTGCCGGCGCGCGGCGAGTTCGCGGCGATGAACGCGTCGCCGATCGGCGTGCCGCGCGTGCCGACGGGCGCGCTGAAGGTCAAGGAGTTGGTCGAGGAGGGTTCGATTGTCGAGGAGGGCGAAGTCGTCGTGGTGTTCGACGATAGCCAGCTCAACATCGAGCTGGACAACCACCGCGCGACGTTCCGCTCGACCGACCGTCAGATCGACGGCACCGGCCTGACGGCCGACATCGACCGTGGCGGCGTCGAGGTGATGCGCCAGGTCGCCGCGCTCGAGCGCGACAACGTCGAGGCGTTCAAGATCGATGATTCGACGATCTACAGCCGGCGCGAGATCCTCGAGGACGAGGTGACCAAGGACGACGCCCAGGCGACGATCGTCTTCGCCGACGCCAGTCTGCTGCTGAAGGGCGAGTACTACGACATCGAGGAGCGGATCCTCGGGGTCGAGAAGGAACAGGTCGAGGGCAACATCGAGCGCGTCGAGTTCAGCCTGGGCAGCCTGGTGCTGAAGGCGCCGCTCGGCGGCCTGGTCGTCTACCGCAAGAACTGGCGCGGGTCGTCGGTGGCCGTGGGTGACAGCCTGTGGCCGGGCAACGTCATCATGTCGATCGTCGACCCCAAGAGCACGGCGCTCGAGGCGTACGTGCTCGAGCGCGACGCCGCGGGGCTGACCGAGGGCGCCGAGGTCGAGGTGCGGGCCGATGCCATGCCCGAACGCACGTTCATCGGCAAGGTGACGACGATCGCGGAGATCTCGCGTCCGATCGAACGCGGGTCGCCGGTCAAGTACACCGAGGTCAAGATCGAGATCGTCGACGATGCCGAACGGGCGCTGCTCAAGCCCGGGATGAAGGGCGAGGCGCGCATCATCGCCGGCCGGCTCGACGAGGTGGTGGTCATCCCGCGCACGGCCGTGCGCAGCGAGGCCGAGAATCCGTTCGTCGTCATCATGGAGAACGGCGTGCGGGCGCGGCGTCCCGTCGAGCTGGGCGAGGGCGACGTCGTTCGCGTCAGCGTGACCGACGGACTGTCCGAGGGCGATCGCGTCCTCATCGGCGGCGACGACGGAGTGGCGCCGGCAACCGAGCCGGCCTCGGTCGAGACCGCCGACGCCGGCGCCGGAGCCTGAGCCGCCGTGCAATCGCTCGAATACCTCCAGACCGCGGCGAAGGACCTCGTCCGCCAGAAGATGCGCACGCTGTTGACGATGCTGGGCATCATCTTCGGCGTGGGCGCCGTCATCTCGATGCTGTCCATCGGCGCCGGCGCGCAGGCCGAGGCGATGGAGGTCATCGACGCGATGGGCCTGCGCAACGTGATCATCCGCGAGAAGCCGGTCGACGACGAGGATCTGTACACGATCCGCGAGCGCAGCCTGGGCCTCTCGTTGCGCGACCTCGAGGGGCTGCAGGACGCGATCGGCGACGTCGTCGCGGCCAGCCCGCGGAAGCGCATCCGCGCCGACCGCATCCTCTCGGCCAACGCCAAGAGCGAGGGGCAGGTGCTGGGCGTCGGCCGCGACTACTTCGACCTGATGAACCTACAGCTGGGCTCGGGCTCGTTGTTCGATCCGATCGAGGTCGACACCTACCAGCGCGTGTGTGTGCTCGGCGCGCGGGCGCGACGCGACCTGTTCGCCTTCCGCGACCCCGTCGGCCAACCGGTCAAGATCGGTGACGTCTGGTTCACCGTCGTCGGCTCGTTGCGCTCGCAGAGCCTGGCCCAGGACGAGTTCCAGGGCGTCGAGATCGAGAGTGCGGACAACACCGTGTTCATCCCGATCGGGGCGGCGTTGAAGATGTTCGACCGCTCGGTGCTGGTCAGCGAGCTGGACGAGATGGTGCTGCAGATCGGCGAGGGTTCGTCGATCCAGGCCAGCACCATGCTGGCCAGCAACGTGCTGAAGACGATGCACGGCGGCGAGGCGGACTTCACGCTGGTCGTGCCCGAGCAGCTGCTCGATCAGAGCCGGCGCACGCGTACGATCTTCAACATCGTCATGGGCGGCATCGCCGGCATCTCGCTGCTGGTCGGGGGCATCGGCATCATGAACATCATGCTGGCCAGCGTGACCCAGCGCACGCGCGAGATCGGGGTGCGCCGCGCCGTCGGCGCGCGGCGCCGCGACATCCTGTCGCAGTTCCTGCTCGAGGCGGTGTTGATCTCCGTGCTCGGCGGGATCATCGGCGTGCTGATGGGCTTCAGCATCGCCTGGGGCGTGGCGTTGTTCTCCGACTGGAGCACGGTCGTCACCGGCTTCTCGGTCATCCTGTCGCTGTCGTTCTCGATCGCGGTCGGTGTGATCTTCGGCACGTACCCCGCGATGAGTGCCTCGCGCCTCGATCCGATCGACGCCCTGCGCTACGAGTAGCCGGAGCGTATTTCGTCTGCACTCCGAAGATCGTTTGTCGCCTACAGTACGCTGAGGATCGGAGCGTTTCCGAAGCACAACCCGTGCGACCGACGATCGAGCCGTTCTCGCATCGACCCGGCCGACAATGTCCAGGCTGTCGGTCTCGCATTGATTCGACTCCTCGCATGTCGTCGAGATGGCCCCACGATCCGCCGGCCTTGCCGTCTTCCGGAAACCACCGTACGATTCGAGCAACAGGAGTGATCCGCAATGGCATCCGAGCTCAAGCGCAGACTCGATTACTCCGATCTCGCGGCGTCCCCCGACGACGGCAAGATCTACGAGTTGGTGCGCGGCGAACTCCTCGTGAGCCCGTCGCCCAGCCCGATGCACCAGAGGGTCTCGAAGCGTCTCCAGCGCCAGCTCGAGGATTATTTCGAGTCCCGCGAGTTGGGCGAGGTGTTCAACGCGCCGATCGACGTGATCCTCTCCGAGCAGGACGTGTTCGTCCCCGATCTGATCGTTGTCGCGGAACCGGATCACATCTCGAAGCGCGGCATCGAGTCTCCACCCGTGCTGGTCGTCGAGATCCTGTCTCCCTCGTCGCGACGAACGGACCGGGGGGTCAAGGCGCGCCGCTACGCCGAGCTCGGCGTGCGCCACTACTGGATCGTCGATCCCGATCGTCGGCGTCTCGAGTGCCATCAGTTGTCGCGGCGTACGTTCCGGCCACTGATCGAGGCCGAGGGGGGCGACACGCTGGACCATCCGGCCTGGGACGGGCTCTCGGTGAATCTGGCCGCTCTCTGGCGCTGACCCGGCCCGGCTGCGTTTGATATTCTTCGTGCCGTCGTGCCCGTCTACCTGCAGTACTACTTCTGGCTCGTCCTCATCTCGCTCGGCTGCTTTCTCCTCGAGCGCGTAACGCCCTGGAGACGCGGGCAGAGGGTGTTCCGCCGAGGGTTCGCTCAGGACCTGTTCTGGCTGGTTTTCAACGGCCACTTCCTCGGCCTGATCCTCGCGCTGGGCACCGGTCGTCTCGTCGCCGGGATGAACTCCGCGCTGCGCGACCTGGGCTGGCCCGTGCCCGACTCGCTGGCGCTGATCGCGGGCGTCCCGCTGTGGCTGCAGTTCGTTGTCGTCCTCGTGCTCAAGGACTTCATCGAGTGGAACATCCACCGACTGTTGCACAACGTGCCGTGGCTGTGGGAGTTGCACAAGCTGCACCACAGCATCGAGGAACTGGACTGGATCGGGAACTTCCGCTTTCACTGGGCCGAGGTGCTGGTCTACAAAACGCTGTCGTATCTGCCGCTGGTCGTGCTCGGGGCGGACCATCGGGTGCTCCTGGCGATCGCGGTGCTGTGGACGGTGATGCTCGACCTGAACCACGCCAACGTTCCCGTCTCGTGGGGCCCGCTGCGCTACGTGCTGAACTCGCCGAAGATGCACGTGTGGCACCACGACGTGGAGCAGCACGGGAAGGGCGGACAGAACTTCGGTCAGGTGCTCAGCGTCTGGGACTGGCTCTTCGGGACCGCCTACTGGCCCGACGATCGTGAGGGGCCCGAGCGATTGGGCTTCGACGGGATGGACTCCTACCCGCGCAGCGTTCCGGGGCGCTTCGTCTACCCGTTCCTCCGGCGGCGGGCGAGTGATCGTCGCTGAGCGCTCTGGGTTGCTCGTGGAAGATGTTTGGCGTATAATTTCAAGTGAAACGAGGCGTCATGGCTACTTCCGCGGCAGTACAGCGTTCGGACGAGGCCCGGATCCTCTCCCGGGCCGTCACGCGTGCCGCTTCGGGGCTGGGGCTGTCGCAGAAGGACGTGGCCGCCACGGTGGGGGTCAGCGAGGCGACCGTCTCGCGCCTCGCCCGCGGGCGTGGGATCGACCCGACCTCCAAGGAGGGGGAGCTCGCCGTCCTGCTCGTCCGGCTCTACCGCAGCCTCGACGCGATGGTCGGCGGCGATGAAGAGCAGGCCCGGCGCTGGATGCAGGCCGAGAACTACCACCTCGCGGGCATGCCCTCCTCGCTCGTGCGGTCGGTGACGGGGCTGGTACGTGTCATCGAGTATCTGGACGCAATGCGGGGCAAGAGCTAACGTCCGGCGCCTCTCCGGCCGGGCCTGGCGCGTGGTCGAGGGACAGCACGTCGTCGCGACGCGCAAACTCGTCGACTCTGCCGAGGACCACGAGATCCTCGAGCGCCTCATCGAGGGTTCCAAGCCGCCGCTGCCGTCCGACATCGACGGCAACGGCCTGCACTATCTGCTGACCACTCCGTTCCGCTACCCGCCCCTGTCGCATGGGTCGCGCTTCGCTACGCGGCACGAGCCGTCCCTGTGGTACGGCTCCGCGCGACCCCGCACCGCGTTTGCCGAGACCGCCTACTACCGGCTGCTGTTCCTCGAAGGCACGGCGGCCGAGATCGAGCCGGTCTCGGTCGAGCTGTCGTTGTTCCGCGTGAGCCTGCGCACGAGCCGCGGCGTCGACCTCACCCGCGCCCCGTTCGACGCACTCCGCCACGTCATCGCCTCTCCGATCGACTACGGACCTCCGCAGCGGCTCGGCCGCGAGATGCGCGCCGACGGGGTCGCGGCGTTCCGCTTCCCGTCGGCCCGCGATCGCGAGGGTGGAATCAACCTGGCCGTCGTCACGCCGGACGTGTTCGCCGTGGCTCGCCCCGACGTGCCGCAGGCCTGGCACTGCGTGGCGACCCGGGAACGAGTCGAGCTGACCAAGCGCGACTTCTTCGACAAGCGCACGCTCGTCTTCCCGCGCGTCGACTTCGAGGTCGGCGGCCGCTTGCCCGCGCCCGCCCCGTGATCGCCTCTCGACTAGCCCGGGCTAGGCGTCGATCTCGTCGGATTCGCTCAGCACGTCGTCGAGCAGCTCGGACAGACCCATGGAATCGGCCGTCGCCAGCACGATATTCCGCTCTTCGACCGACGCCGTATCGAGCAGGCGTCTCAGATCACGCCGGCTCCGGTGGCTGCCGCGATCGATCCAGATCAACTTCGACAGCGCGGCATCGGCCCGTGCAACGACCGGGATGGTCATTCCGGGAAACAGTTCCGCTCGCACGGATCGCTCCAGTTCGCCGGGGATCAGGCACCGGACATAGAGGTCGAGCTTGATGACGCGCTCGATGTCGAGCAACTGGAACATCTCGCCGTGCCGGATCGCTCGTTGGGCCGTCTCCCCCTCGAAGTGAAACCCGGCGGTCTCGAGACTGCGAAGGAACTCCTCTGCGACATCGGCTGTGCGTTGCGGATCCAGGACCACGTCGACGTCCTGCGTCATTCGCGGCTCGCCGTAGACGACCGACACGATGCCGCCCGTCAGATGAAAGCGAATTCCCAGCCGGTCGAGTACATCGACCAGTTCCTGCAGCGTCGGCTGAAACCCCTCAGCGGGAAGCACGAGCCTGTAGCTCGTCGATCAGGCGTTTCATGGCCGGCTCCGCACCGTAGAGCCGTCGTGCGAGCTCGAGCTTCAGGCGTCTGTCCGACATCGGCCCGTGCCGATCGACGATCTCTCGCGTCAGGTAGTCGCGCGCCCAGAGAAACAGCACCTCGGCCCGTCGCACCTTCTCCGCCATGCTCATTGCATCGATGCGTTTGCGATACTCGGTTGCGACGCTCACGGCCACTCCAGGGGAACCTAACGGTTCCCTTACATTCTACACTGCGACGACCCGGAAGGAGGTACGCGTCTATAGTTCCCAGCGCCCCTCGCGTGTCGGCAGCTTCAGCGCCTCGGCCAGCTCGACCATGAACGCGGCGCGCGAGAGCTCTACGGCGCCGAAGCGTGTCAGGTGCTCGCTGGGGATCTGGCAGTCGATCAGTGTGAACCCCTCGCGCTCGAGCTTCCCGGCCAGCGTGACGAGGCCGATCTTCGACGCGTCCCGCTCGCGCGAGAACATCGACTCGCCGAAGTAGGCGCCCCCGAGCGACACGCCGTAGAGCCCGCCCACCAGGCGCTCGCCGTCCCACAGCTCGACCGAGTGCGCCAGGCCGCGTTCGTGCAGCACGACGTAGGCGGCCTGCATCTCGTCCGTGATCCACGTGCCGTCCTGCGTGGGTCGTTCGATCTCGGCGCAGGCCGCGACGACCTCGGCGAAGGCGGTGTCGAGCGTGACGCGGAACGGTTGCTTGGCGATCGTGCGCCGCAGGCTCTGCGAGACACGCAGTGCAGAGGGGCGGATGATCGAGCGCGGGTCGGGCGAGTGCCACAGGATCGGCTCGCCCTCGCCGAACCAGGGGAAGACCCCCGTGCGGTAGGCCAGGATCAGCCGCTCGGGACTCAGGTCGCCGCCGACGGCCAGCAGGCCGTCCTCGGCCTCGCTCACCGGAGGGAAGCGCAGCGTCTGGTCGAGCAGATAGACCGGCATCGCCGGGGTCAGGCGTCGGCCGGCGCGGGGTCATCCGCCTTCGCCGGAGTCTCCCCGTCGGCGGAGAACGTCAGCGCCTCGCCGTCGTGGTCGATCGTGACCGTTCCGCCGTGCTCCAGCTTGCCGAACAGGATCTCGTCGGTCAGCGGGTCGCGCACCTCGGACTGGATCAGCCGCGCCAGCGGACGCGCGCCGTACTTCGGGTCGTAGCCCTGTCGAGCCAGGTGCGACCGTGCCCCCGCGGTCAGGCTGATCGCGATGCGCCGCTCTCGTAGTTGGGACTCCAGCTCGAGGATGAACTTCTCGACGATCGTCTCCATGATCTCGGGCGTCAGCGGGTTGAAGTTGACGATCGAGTCGAGCCGGTTGCGGAACTCGGGACTGAACAGGCGCTCGACCGCCTGCTTGGCGCGCATCCGGCCGTCGGCCGCGTCGTCGTCGTTGAAGCCGATGCCTTGCCCGCTCATCTCGCGCGAGCCCGCGTTGGACGTCATTATCAGCACGACCTGGCGGAAGTCCGCCTGGCGCCCGGTGTTGTCGGTCAGCGTGGCGTGGTCCATCACCTGCAGCAGGATGTTGAACATGTCGGGGTGCGCCTTCTCGATCTCGTCCAGCAGCACCACGCTGTAGGGGTGCGTGCGCACGGCGTCGACGAGCAGGCCGCCCTGCTCGAAACCGACGTACCCCGGGGGGGCGCCGATCAGCCGCGCGACGGCGTGCTTCTCGCCGTACTCGCTCATGTCGTAGCGCAGGAACTCGTTGCCCAGGTGCCGCGCGAGCTGCTTGGCCAGCTCGGTCTTGCCGACGCCGGTCGGGCCCGTGAACAGGAAGCAGCCCGCCGGGTGCTCTGGGTGCCCGAGGCCCGCGCGCGAGCGCCGGATGGCGCGTGTGACGAGGCTCACGGCTTCCGCTTGGCCGAAGACGACGCGTCCGAGGGATTCTTCCAGCGTACGCAGGCGCTCCTTGTCCGAGACGGACGCCTGCTTTTCCGGGATACGCGCCATGCGCGCTACGACGCTCTCGACCTCGGCCACGCCGACCTCGGGCACGGCGTCGTCCTCCGACTGCAGGCGCAGCGCCGCCCCCGCCTCGTCGATGACGTCGACGGCGCTGTCCGGCAGCCGGTGCTCGCGCACGTGGCGCTGCGCGAGGCGTACGGCGGCCTCGAGTGCATCGTCGGAGTACGTGACCCGGTGGTGCTCCGCGTAGCGCGAGCGCAGCCCGTCGAGAATGCGCACCGCCTCGTCGAACGACGGCTCGACGACGATTATCTTCTGCAATCTGCGGTGTAAGGCACGGTCCTTCTCGATCGACTTGAACTCCTCGAACGTCGTCGAGCCGACCAGCCGCACTCGCCCCTCGCTCAGCACGGGCTTGACCAGGTTGGCCAGGTCCATCGTGCCGCCGGTCGTCGCGCCGGCGCCGACCATGGTGTGCAGCTCGTCGATGAACAGGATCGGCTTGGGCCGCTTCTCCAGCGCGCCCATCACGCCCTTGAAGCGCTCCTCGAAGTCGCCGCGGTAGCGTGTGCCGGCGAGCAGCGCGCCGGAGTCCAGCGCGAAGATCTCGGCGTCGCGCAGCACGCCGGGTACATCCTTGTCCAGCAGGCGTTGGGCCAGGCCCTCGACCAGCGCCGTCTTGCCCACGCCGGCGTCGCCCACGAAGACCGGGTTGTTCTTGCGCCGCCGGCACAGCACCTCCAGCGAGCGCTTGATCTCGTCCTTGCGGCCGATCAGCGGGTCGAGCAGGCCGTCCCGCGCGCGTTGGCTCAGGTTCGTCGCGTACGCGCCCAGCGGGTCCATCGCCCCGCCCCCCGGCCCGATCGCGTCGTCGCCCGCGGTGACCGGTCCGTCGTCGTCCGCGCGGGGCACCTTGCGGATCCCGTGCGAGATGAAGTTGAGCACGTCGAGCCGGGTGACGCTGTGGCGGCCGAGCAGCTTCGCCGCGTACGATTTGCGCTCTTGCAGCATCGCCGCCAGCGCATCGCCGACCTGCGCCTCGTCCTTGCCCGAGCTCTGCACGTGCAACACCGTCTTCTGCAGGACGCGCTGGAACGCCAGCGTCTGCAGCGGCTCGTCCGCGGAGTCGTCGGTGCGGGTCTCGAGTCGCTCCTCGAGATACAGCTTCAGCTCCGCGCGCAGTTCCGCCGGGTTGGCGCCGCACGCGGCCAGTAGCTCCTCGCCGTCGGGATCGTTGGCGATCGCGTACAGCAGGTGCTCCAGCGTCAGGTGCAGATGGTCGCGTGCCACCGCTTCGCGGTAGGCGACCGACAGGATCACTTCGAGATTGCTGCTGAACACGTGACGCCTCCCGCTTCGAATCTAGCCCGGATCGTTCCCCGATGCACGGAGGAGGTCAGGCCTCCTCGAAGCTGGCGCGCAGCGGGTGATTCTCGACGCGCGCGAGGTCGTGCACCTGCCCGACCTTGGTCTCGGCGACCTCGAAGGGGTAGGTCCCGCACTCGCCCCGTTCCCGCGTGTGCACGTGCATCATCACGCGGTGCGCCTCGGCGGGGGATTTGTCGAAGACGGTCTCCAGCACGTCGACCACGAACTCCATCGGAGTGTAGTCGTCGTTGTGCAGCAGCACGCGGTACATCGGCGGTTCCTGCGTCTCCTCGCGCTGCCGCTCGAGAACCTCTCCACCGGTCCTTTTTTCGGTTTTTGACATCGAGCTTCATTTTACAGGACCTTTTGCCGGCTTCGCGCGTAACAGACGACAGGGGCATTCCGAAGGGGAGTAGAAAATGAGACTTGTGTCCAGATTGGCGCTGCCGCTGCTGGCCGGCGCCTTGTTGCTGGCGGGCGCCGCCGCCGTTCAGGCCCACGGTTCCGACGAGGACCATGGCGATTCCAAGGCCTATCTCGGCGTCCAGCTGACCGAGGAGATCGATCATCCCGAGGGCGGCGCGCTCATCGAGTGGGTCGCCGAGGGCTCACCGGCCGACGAGGCCGGGCTGCAGAAGGGCGACATCGTGCAGCGCTTCGACGGCAAGGTAGTGCGCGGGCCCGAGGCGCTCGGGCGCCGGCTCGGGCAGAGCCGCTCGGGCGACCGGGTCTCCGTGACGATCGTCCGCGACGGCCGAGAGAAGACGCTCCAGGTCGAGCTCGGCGAGTCGCCCTGGCGACATCACGGTTCGTTCACGTGGAGCGGCGAGTTCGACTCGGGTCAACTGGAAGAGTGGGCCGAGGAGTTCGGCGAGAGGATGGCCGAGCTCGGCGAGCGGTTCGGCGAGAAGTTCGGCGACCCGGACCGTTGGCAGCAGTTCGAGCGCTTCTCGGATCCCGAGTTCCTCGAACAGTTCGAGCACCACGGCCGGAGCGGTCAGGGCCCGTTCGTGTTCCGCATGGGCGGCCGCCCGTTGCTCGGCGTGCAGCTCGTCGACGCCACGTCCGAGCTGCGCGAGCACCTCGGCAGCGACGAGACCGCCGGCGTCCTGGTCAGCAAGGTGCTGGACGACATGCCCGCCGAACGTGCCGGCGTGGAGGTGGGCGACCTGATCGTCACGCTCGACGGCGAGCCGATCGGCGACAGCCGCGACCTGCGCCGCGCCCTGCAGGTGCGTTCGGGGGAGACCTTCGATCTCGTCGTCCTGCGCGACGGCCGCGAGGTCGCGCTGGAGGTCACGCTGCCGGAACAGGAAGAAGCCGTGCGGCGCACGGGCCCCCGCGCCTGAGACAGGAAACGGGGGCCCGCGTCGCGCGCAGGCCCCCGTTCCAGGCGGGTGATAGGCCGGGGTCAGTTCTGGGCGATCTCGACTTCGGCGTGACCCTGCAGCATGTGGTTGCCGATCCACTTGGCCACGACGGCCTCGGGGATGCGGCCCAGCTCGACGTCGATCTCGCGGTTCTTGCCCTTGCGATCGACGGTGTAGGTGACCGTCCGGCCGGGCGTCATCGCGTTGTACGCCTCGTGCATGCGCTCCTTGTTCTCTTCCGCGTAGTCGATCCCGTTCATCGCGACCAGCACGTCGCCCTTGCGCAGTCCGGCCCGCTCGGCGGGGCTGTCCGGCTCGACGCCGAGAATCTCGAGCTCACCGCCGTCGGTCTGCTCCATCTCGATGCCGACCCAGCCGCGATTCTGCAGCTTCGAGGCCATCTTGTTCAGGCAGACGACGGCGTCGGCCGAACACTTCTCGTGCTCGGCGTACTTGTTGCCGGCCGTCTGGGCAGCGTCCTCCTTCGACGAGGAGCAGTCGCCCCCTGCAAATACGGGAACCGCGATCAGCGAGAGGGCCGCAACGGCGATCAGGAAACGTTTCATCGGTCGTTCCTCCTTAGTTACCCGGCCCGGTCGACGGTGCGTCCGTCGTTCCACGCTCGGGCTACGTACTCAAGCGTACGGAGGGCGCGTGTAAACGTCTTCTACCCTGGGTAAAAACATGTAACGCTTTGTATGCGAGTTGTAAAGCGAAACGCGGGCCGGCTAGCGCTCGGTGCGCAACGTGTGGATCAACGATTCCTTCTTGCGTCGCATCAAATCGGCCGACACGCCGAGCACCCAGCGATAAACGACGATCTCTGCCAGCAGCCAGACGAGCAGGAGCGCCGGCGAGAGCTCGGGGACGCCGAGCAGTGCGGGCACGAACAGGATGGCCGATGCGAGCCCCGCGGTCACGAACAACCCGACGAACGAGATCAGGATCGCTATCTGCGATGGCGAGTTCGACAACGACGAGACGTCGCGCTTGATCGGAAACTGCAGCGAGAGGACGTTGCCCACGATGATCGCGCCCAGCAGCGAACAGCCGAAGAGCAGCGCCGCGCCGATGAGCCGTACGGCGTCCGGCACGCCGATGACGATCGACCAAGTCACCATGCTCACGACGAACAGGCTCGCGCTGTAGATCGCGATGGCCAGGTTCTTGCCGGCGATGACTCGTGTCATGGGGGCGGGGCCCAGGAAGTAGCTGCGAATCCCCGCACCCTCCCAGGCGTAGGCGTTGTTGACGAAGTTGTTGGAGAACAGCGTCGAGTAGAGCACGAGACCGAACAGCACCAGCCCGGAGGGCTCGACTCCCAGGACCGGTTCGCTCAACTGCCTCGAGCCCACGAGCGCGACGACGAGCACGAAAAACGGAACCATGAACAGATTGAACTTGCCGGTCAGGCTGCGCAGCATGTACAGCAGGTCCTTGCCGGCAACCGCCCGCACCTCGATGGGGATGAAGCGCAGGAGCGCCACGTCGAACGTCGGCAGCAGGACGCGCCGCCCCGCGACCCGGTCGACGACGCGCACGGTCGAGCCGCGCCGGCCCGCCTGGTCGCCGAGGTGGTGCCGGACGAAGGCCCAGTAGGCCAATGCGAGCCCGGCCGCGCTCCACAACCACAGTCCACCGAGATGCAGCGCCGCGCCGCTCGCGTCGGAGCGGTGCAAACGCACCATCGAGACGGCGGCGAGCGACGGCGGAAGAACCCGGCCCAGCCGCAGCACGGGCTCCATGCTGCGCGCCGTCTCCCGGACGGCGGTGGGTTCGATGAAGCCCAGCTCGCTGTCGACCAGCAGCGGCACGAACGAGGCCAGGATCACGACGGCGAGCACGACGAACAGGACCAGCTCGCGCATGCGTCGGCCGCGCATGAGGCCGACCAGCAGCAGCACGGTCGCCGCGCTCCAGATCACGACGAAGGCGACGAAGCTGAGCAGTACGACCGTGCCGGCCAGGCGACTCATTCCCGGCGCGAGCACGCCGGCCAGAAACACCGCGAGGACGCCGGGGTAGTACAGCAGGTGCTCGGCGCCGAACGCGCTCGAGCCGAGGTGGATGCCGAAGAGCTGTCCGCGCGGTACGGGGAAGATCCGCAGCGGCCCCAGGTCGAACCCCTGATCGATCTCGCCGACGAGGAACGGGAGGATCACACCAACGAAAGCGAACGTGTAGAACGCGATCGCGTAGGCGATCAGCAGCGGTTGCGTCTCACCCGAATCGACCGTGAAGTGCAACACCGCGCCGAACGCCACCGCGATGCCGATCGAGACGGCCCCGCCGAGCGCGTAGAGCAGGGCCGCGCCGATCGTGCTCAGCACTCCGGACGCTCCACGGATCCGGCGGCGAACAAGCGTCAGGCGCAGGCCGGCGATGGCGAGGACTCGATCCACGTCAGGAGCCTGTCCGAGTCATCGCTCAGCCCAGCCAGGACAGGTGCCCGGCGGGAGCTTCCTCGGCATCGACGAGGCTGAGGAACAGCTGCTCCAGCGTGGCGCCGGCCTGACCCGGGATTCCGCTACGCAACTCGGCCAGCGTCCCCTGTGCCACGAGCCGGCCGCGATGGATGATCGCGATGTCCGAGCAGAGCTTCTCCACGATCTCGAGAATGTGCGAGGTGAGGAAGATCGTCACCCCGGAGCGGATGAGCGAGCCCATGAGGTCCTTGATCAGCCGCGCCGCGATCGCGTCGAGTCCCTCGAACGGCTCGTCGAGAAACAGCAGCTCGGGCTTGTGGATCAGCGCGGCGGACAGCGCCAGCTTCTTCTTCATCCCGTGGCTGTAGTCGACGATCAGCTTGTCCTCGGAGCGGTCGAGCTCCATCAGCTCGAGCAGCTCGCCCGCGCGGGCCTCGGTGTCCGCGCGAGCCAGCCCATACATGCGGCCGACGAACGTCAGATACTCGCGCCCCTTCAGTCGCTCGTAGAGCGCGAGCTCTTCGGGGACGACGCCGATGCGGCGCTTGACCTCCAACGCGTCGCGTTCGAGGTCGTGGCCCAGGATGCGCGCCTCGCCCGACGTCTTGTCCAGCAGTCCGGTGAGCATCTTCATCGTTGTCGATTTGCCCGCGCCGTTGGGGCCGAGAAAGCCGAAGAAGGTCCCGCGCGCAACCTTGAGGTCGAGCGCGTCCACCGCCGTCAGCTCGCCGAACGTGCGGGTCAGATTCGTGGTTTCGACGGCGTAGCTCAAGCGGGCGCGCTCCCGGGTCGGTCGCAGAGTGTTGCACACCTCCCGGTCGGCGTAAACGCCGCGCAACGGCTCAGGCGCGCGAGCGTCGTTTCAGGTAAGCGCCACGCCGCGCCGCGAAACCGGCGCGTTCGAGCTCTGCGGCCAGCACCGAGTCGCGCGGGGCAAGCCCGTCGACAGCGGTGAACATCACCGCGCGCCGTTCGCCGCGATCCAGCGGCAGCGACAGCACGCGCACCAGCTCTCGCGCCGCCACGCCGCGCTCGGGCTCGCTCTCGGGGAGGAAGGTCGTGACCTGCTCGCCCGAGCGTCCGATGAAACCGACCAGTCGACCGTCGCGCAGGACGACGTCGCAGCCCGCCGCGCGCTGCGGCCGGGGCCCTGCTCCGTCGGGCCAGCTCAGGGCGGCGCCGTACGGGTTGGCCGGATCGGTTGCCGCGAGCCGTAGCGTTCGTCGTTCGTCCTCGGCTGTCGTGTCGGCGTGACCCCGCAGTCGGCCCTCGGCGCCCGGAAGCGCGAATTGCGTGGCCCCGAGTCCCGCGACGAAGTAGCCGCGCCGCACCCGACCGGACTCCTCCATCGCCTTGAGCACGGGATAGACCGCGGCGAATCCACCCGGCGACCCCTCCGCCTTCACCGCTTCCCGCGTGAGCACGCCGTGACGCTCCAGCAACTGTCCGACGAGTGCGGCACGGCGCACCGTGGGTGTCGGGCCGGGGTCGCGCCGCAGCAGCGACCAGCGCCCCTCCGAGCCCGGAGGGCCGCCCCGTCGAGCGCGATTGCGGGTCGACAGCGCGCGCGGCCGAGCGCGCGCCGCGGAGCCGAAGCGGGCGCGCAGCGGCGCGAGCGTGTCGTTGGTCGCGTGTCCACTCCAGACGAGCTCCCACAGCGCGTCGAGCGCTTCCTGCGGGAAGCCGCCGATCTGCGCCAGCAGCTCGTCGAAGAACTGCGCGCCGCCGCGCTGCAGCAGCTCGAGGATCCTGCGCGCGGCGTCGGTCTTCGGTTGCTCGACGTCGGGGGCGAGCGTCGCGAAGTGCTCGCGCGTGTAGAGCGCGATCCGCCCGTCCCGCGCGCCGAGCGTTCCCGCTCCGCGCCAGACGATCTCGCCCGCCGCGCACATCGAGTCGAGCAGCATCGGGTCGTACGCGTCGATGCGCGCCGGCAAGATCCGGCGCTCGAGATCGGAGGCCGGCAACGCGGCGCCCATCAGCTGTTCGACGGCGCGCGCCAGCGCGTCCTGGCCGCGTTGCGGCCGGTCCGCGGTCTGCCACTCGACGAGGAAGCGCGCAAGGGCGGCCGGCTCGACCGGCTCGACCTGTTTGCGTAGTCGCGCAAGCGAGCGCTGCTTGATCGAGCGCAGGCTCTGGGGGTCGCACCACTCCTCGCCGGTGCCGTCGGGCAGGAACTCGCCGTCGAGCAGCCTTCCGCGTGAAGCCAGGCGGCCGAGCCCCTCGCGGATCGGGTCGACGCCGATAGCGAAGCGAGCGGCGACGCGTTCGGCGGCGAATGGGCCGTGCGTGCGCGCGAAGCGCTCGAGCAGGCGGTCCAGCGCCCCGTCGCGGAGCTCCAGGAACGCGTCGGGCAGCCCCGGCGGCGGAGCGATGCCGAGCGCGTCGCGGAACGTGCCCGCGTCCTCGGCGGCCGCGTAGCGTGTCTCGCGCGCGAGCCGCAACTCGTAAATCCTCCCCGCGCGCAGCAGCGCGTCGATCCACTCGCCGGCAGAGGAACTCACCGCGGCGCGGCGCGTCAGCTCTTCGCGGTTCAGGTCGCCGAGCGCGAGCAGCAGGTCGTGAAAACCGTCGGCATCCCGAGCGGCGTACGATTCGCCCAGCCGCTGTAGCCGGTGCTCGACGGCCTCGATCGCCTCCGGGTCGAGCAACTCGCGCAACTCGGGCTCGCCGAGCAGCTCGCGCAGTTGCGCATGATCCAGCGACAGCGCCTGCGCGCGCCGCTCGGCCAGTGGCGCGTCGTCCTCGTACAGGTAGCTCGCGACGTAGGCGTAGAGCAGCGACGCGGCGAACGGAGAGGGGACAGGCACACTCAGGCTGCTCACGCGCGCCCGCCCGGCCTCGACGTCCTCGAGGATCGAGACCAGTCCGGGAAGGTCGAACACGTCGCGTAGGCAGTCGCGGTAGGTTTCGAGCACGATCGGGAAGTCGGGGAAGTCCGCTGCGACGGCGAGCAGGTCGGCCGAGCGGCGGCGCTGGATCCATAGCGGAGTGCGCTCTCCGGGTCGCTTCCGCGGCAGCAGCAGCGCGCGCGCCGCGTTCTCGCGAAAGCGCGCGCCGAACAGCGGCGTGTTGGCGAGCTGTCGCACGACGAGTCGTTCGACCTCGTTCGATCGCGGAAAGAACAACTCGTCCTCGGGAGGCTCGTCGACTTCCGGCAGACGGAACACGATGCCGTCGTCGGACCACATGGCGTCGACCTCGATGTCGCGCTGCTCGCGGAAGCGTGACAGGACGGCTGTGGCCCACGGCGCGTGAACCCGGCCGCCGAACGGCGTCAGCAGCGTCACTCGCCAGTCTCCCACCTCGTCCACGAAGCGCTCGAGGACGAGCGTGCGGTCCGTGGGCACGACCGACGCCTCGCGCTGATCCTCGAGGTACCCGACGAGATTCGTCGAGGCGAACTCGTCGAGGCCGTGCTGGTCTGCGAGGCGTGCGATCGCGTCGGCGCGCTCCGTCTCGCACAGCTCGCGCGCCAGGCGGCCGATCTCCCGGCCGAAGGCCAGGGGCCGGCCGGGCCGGTCGCCCCTCCAGAACGGCATCTTCGAATGCTCGCCGGGAGCAGGGCTGACGAGCACCCTATCGTGCGTGATCTCCTCGATGCGCCAGGACGAAGCTCCGAGCAGGAACACCTCTCCCGGACGCGCCTCGAACACCATCTCCTCGTCCAGTTCGCCCACGCGCACCGAGCGCTCGTTGTCGTCTCCGCCGAGGAACACGCCGTACAGCCCGCGGTCGGGAATCGTCCCGCCGTTGACGATCGCCACACGTTGCGTACCGCTGCGTGGATGCAGAACACCGGCGATGCGATCCCAGGTGATGCGCGGTCGGAGCTGCGCGAAACGGTCGGAGGGGTAGCGGCCGGTCAGCATGTCCAGCACGCCCTCGAACGATCGCCGCGGGAGATCGAAGAACGGCGCCGCGCCGCGCAGAAGGTCGAACAGCTCGTCGACGGCGATCGACTCGCGCGCGACGACGGCGACGATCTGTTGCGCCGCGACATCCAACGGATTGCGCGGATAGAACGTCTCCTCGACCTCTCCCTTCAGCATGCGCGCGGTCGCGGCGGCGCAGGCGAGGAGATCGCCGCGGAACTTCGGAAACACCACACCCTTCGATCTCTCGCCGACGTGGTGTCCGGCGCGCCCCACGCGCTGCACGCCGGAGGCGATCGACGGCGGTGCCTCAATCTGGATCACCAGGTCGACCGCACCCATGTCGATTCCCAGCTCGAGCGAAGAGGTCGCGACGATCGCGGGCAACTCGCCGCGTTTGAGCCGATCCTCGATCGCGAGCCGCGTGTCCCGGGCAACGGAGCCGTGATGCGCCAGCGCGATCTCGTCCTCGGCCAGGTCGTTCAGCGCGGCCGCCAGGCGCTCGGCGAGCCGGCGACTGTTGACGAAGATCATCGTCGAACGGTGCGCGCGTACCAGTTCGAGCAGTCGCGGGTGGATCGAGGGCCAGATCGAGCGTCGCGTCGCGTCGGCCGTCGGGCCCTCGTCGGAGGCCGGCTGCTCGTCCAGCCGCGTCATGTCCGCAACGGGAACCTCGACGGTGAGCTCGAGCGTCTTGCCGTGCCCCGCGTCGACGATCTCGACGGGACGCGGGATCACCCGCTCACCCTCGGCGACGCCCCCGCCCAGCAGGCGCGCCACCTCGTCCAGCGGGCGCTGGGTCGCGCTGAGCCCGATGCGTTGCAGCGGCTCGTCGGCACGGCGCAGCCGTTCGAGCCGCTCCAGCGAGAGGAACAGGTGCACGCCGCGCTTGCTGCCGACCATCGTGTGAATCTCGTCCACGATGACGGTCTCTACCGCGCGCAGCGCCTCCGCCGCGCGCGAGGTCAGCATCAGGTACAGCGACTCGGGCGTCGTGATCAGGATCTCGGGCGGCTCGCGCAGCATCCGCGCGCGATCGGCGGGCGACGTGTCGCCCGAGCGCACCCCGATCGAGGGCGCGCGGCAATCGACGCCCTCGCGCCGCGCGGCGGCGCCGACTCCGACGAGCGGCGCGCGCAGGTTGCGCTCGACATCGACGCCCAGCGCCTTGAGCGGCGAGACGTAGACGACGCGCGTCGATGCGTCGCGCGGCGGCGGCGGCGCGAACATCAGCCGATCCAGCGCGGCGAGAAATGCGGCGAGTGTCTTACCGGAACCGGTCGGCGCCAGCAGCAGCACCGAGCGCCCGGATGCGATGTGCGGCCAGCTTCTCTCTTGCGCCGCGGTCGGCCGCCCGAAGGTCGCGTCGAACCACGACCGGACCGGAGCATGCGCGAACGCGAGGTGCGCGCTCATTCAAGCACGCGGCGGCCGACCTTGATCTGCGTCACGTTCCCCGCTGCGTCGAGATAGATGCGGATCTTTTTGCCCACCGGCTGGCCGGTGTCGTAGATCACGCTCCCGAGCGGTTTCCCCGCTGCGTCGAGGTTCGGCTCCAGCGGCTCGCCCGGCGTTCCGTCCTTGCCCACGGTCGTTCCGCTCGAGACCGGGCTGGGGCTGGCGACGGTCGACGTGACGGTTACCCCGCCGACCTGACGCGATTGCGTCGTCGACGCTTGCCCCGTTACCGGATCGATCGCGGTCGGGTCGAGCAGCGCCAGGACCGGGCCGTCGTAGAACAGGATCTTGCCGCCGCCCTTGGTCGACTTGGTCTTCTGCGGCGGACCGAGCAGCCGGATCACGTCTGCCTTCGGCTTGCCGTTCAACGCGGCGGCGACGGTCGTGGTCGTGTTCGGGGTGTTTCCGTCCGCGGCGAGCAGCAGAGACACCAGCGTCAGGGTTACGAGCTCGATCATGTGCGACCCCCGAGATCTGCGATCCGTGCAGCTGAGATTCTACACCGAGGGCCCGGAACCGGTGCGCTAGCGCAAGACGTGCCGCGCCAGGCTGTCGCCGACGAAGGTCGCGATCGCGTAGCCCAGCGTCCCGCATAGAATGGCGGGCAGCACGAGTGAGTTCCAGCCGCGCGACGCCGCCATGGCCGCCGCGGTCGTCGGTCCGCCCATGTTGGCGTTGGAGGCGATGATGATCTCGCGCAGGTCCAGGCGCATCAGCTTGCCCAGCCCGAGGATCGTGATCAGGTGGACGCTGAGGATGATCCCGGCGAACAGCAGCAGGACCGTGCCCGACCGCAACACGGCGGCGATGTTGGCCGTCGCGCCGATAACAGCGAAGAAGATCTGCATGAACAACGTGCCGATGTTCTCGGCGCCGGACACCGCCTCGAGTCGTCGCGGCGCGAGAGTCGCCAGCGTCACGGTCAGGGCGGTGACGACGAGGATCCCGGCGCTCGGATAGCCGAGCACGCTCGCGAGACCGTAGCCCGCGGCACACAGACCGGCGGCCAGCGCGAGCGCGAAGCAGATCCCCATCAGCGACAGGTCGCGGATGCGCCACGCGTGTCCGTCGCCCGATCCGGCCTCGGGGGCGTTCTCGATCTCGTCCCGCCGGACGAACGCCCGGCGCAGAAAACCGAGTGACGGCAGCGCGAACAGCACGAGGAAGTAGAGCGTCATCATCAGGTTGTCGGCCGCGATGCTGGCTGCCAGCAGGTCGCCGGATTGCAATTCGAGCGAATTCGCGACCGCGCCGAAGTTCATCGACCCGCCGACGTAGGTCGCGCAGAAGATCCCGGCCAGCTTCCAACCTTCCTCGCCGAGCGGGACGATCCGAAAGGCGATCAGCGTTCCTATCACGGTGCCTACCGCGGCGGCCGCGAAGGCGAACAGCGTCGGGCCGGCCTCGCGCACGATGCGTCGCAGGTCGGCGCGAAACAGCAACAACGGGATCGCGAGCGGGAGGAAGTAGTCCCACACCACGTCGTACGCCGGCGCGGAGACGGGGATCACGCGGGCGTTGGACAGCACGAACGTGACCAGGATCGTCAGTACGGCTCCGGACACGCGCGAGCCGAGGCGCGTGCGCTCGGCCCACAGCCCGAAGGCCGCGGCGCCGAACAGGATCGCCCACAGGGTCCAGTGCTGCTCTGCGCTGATCAGGGTCGTCATGGCCGGCAAGCATAGCCAAAGCGAACCGTCTGTGAAACACGGTCACGACGGTGACTACACGGTGGACGACGGAAGCGGGAACGGCCGCGCAGTTCAGGGGAGATGCTGCATGGAAGTCCCTCCACTTACACAGGAGGACGACGACTATGAAGAGATCTCTCGGAGCCCTGCTCTTTCTTGCAATGCTGCTCGCGGTGCCGACCCGGGCCGGCGGCGCGGGCGCGGTGCCCGGCGACTACGGTGACGCGCCCGACGGCCAGAATGCCCGGTACGGGATTCCGTTCGCCGGTGTCGTGGGCAGTTTCCCGACGCTGCATGCGACGGGGAACAGCCGGTTCGGACTTCCCGGCGGTCACACGACCGTCACGACGGACGCCTGGCTCGGCAGCGCGATCAGCGTCGAGATCGGCGCACAGGATCCCGCCGACGCCGACACGGTCGAGAACCTCGTCGACGACGACTTCGACGACGGTATCGCCAGCTTCCCGTGCCCCGGCACGCCTCCGAGCGTTCCGTGGTTGTCGCCGGTCGGGGTGACGATGTCGGTCAACGTCTCCGTGGCCCCTGCGGCGCCCTCGATCCCGCGATTCATCAATGTGTTGATCGACATGAACAACGACGGCGTCTGGTCCGGCCCCGGAGAGTGGGTGGTGATGGACCAGTTGGTCGTCGTCGCCCCGGGCATGACGTCGACCGTTTCGTTGACGCCCTTCACCTACCCTCTGGCCACGAACCCCAAGTGGATGCGCATCGCCCTCACCGACACGGCGGTCATCGGCTCCTTCGCCGACGACGGGACCGGCTGGGACGGTAGCGGTGTCTACGGGGCCGGCGAGATCGAGGACTTCCTGCTGTCCAGCGCGCTCGACTTCGCGGCGGATGCGGCGTTCGCCGCGGACGCGGCCTCCGATATCGCCTTCGAGGTCAGCGTGGACAGCGACTGGGCGGCCTCCATCAGCGCCGAGTTTGCGGCGATCAACCTGAGCGCGCACGTAACCGCCGCCGTCGACGCCGAGGCCGCCGCTGCGGCATCCGCCTCCGCGTCCGCATCCTCCGAGGCGTCGGCAACGGCCTCGGCATCCGCGGCCGCCGCCGCGTGCGCCGCCGCATCGGCGGAGGCCGCCGCCGTGGCGTCGGCCTGTGCCAGCTGCGCCTGTGCCTCGGTCTGTGCCGATGCGTCGGCCGCCGCCGCGGCGTCCGTCGACGCGTGCGCGGAGGCTTCGGTGTCGGCCTCGGTTGCTGCCGCGGCTTCGGCCAGCGCCTCGGCCAACGCGGCGGCTGCCGCGGCTGCGGAGGCCAGCGCCGAGGCGTTCGCGTTCGCCGCCGCGGTCGCAGAGGCCTCGGCTCACGCGACTGCGTCGGCCACGGCATTTGCGGCAGCGGAGGCCGCCGCGGCAAGCGCCGCGTTGGCCTCGGCGGGCGCGCTGGCCGCGGCGTGCGGAGGAGACTCGGTCGCGGCCGCATCGGCTTCGGCTGCAGCGGCCGCGAAGGTCGCGGTTGCGGCAACGGTGCTGGCCGAAACGCACGCCGAGGCGACGGCGTTCGCCTCGACGTACGCTGCGGCGCACGTCTCCGCCACGGTCACGGCCCGCGCCGCGGCGGCAGCGACGGCCGCGGCGAGTGCCTCCGCCAGCGCCTCGGGGTCGGCGTCCGGGGCCGCATCGGCGGCGGCCAGCTCCTCGTCGGCCGCGTCGGCTACCGTTGCGGCGATGGGTGCGGCGACCGCCTCGGTCACCGCGACCTGCTCCGGCGACTGCTCGGATGCGTGCGACACCGCGTGCGAGCTGTGTTACTCGCTGGAGGTCAGCGTGACGACGGCCGCCTCGCTCGAGACCGATCTGCACTGGGCGTCGTATCCGGGCGCGCAGTCTTACGACGTGCTCGCCGGAGTCATCGAGCCCGGGCTGGGGCCGACCGGTCCGACGAACTGCCTGGCCGAGGACACACCGATCCCGAATGCGCACGACCCGGGCATCCCCGTCAATCCAGGGCAGCCGCTGTACTACCTGATCCGCAGCAATGACGGGCTGAACAACGACACGTGGGGCTTCCTGGCCGACGGACAACAGCGCCAGCCGGAGTCACAGTGTCAGGACGGTGGCGGAGGCTGTGAGGACTTGGACTTCGACGGCTTCTGCGATTTCGAGGACAACTGTCCGTTCGACTTCAATCCCGACCAGCAGAACGCCGACAACGACGAGATGGGCGACGCGTGCGATCCGTGCCCGTTCGACCCGCTGAACATGTGCGAGCCACCACCGGTGGCGCACGCCTTCGATGACGAAGAGGCGATCGATCTGAGCTGACCGGATCGTTTCGTTCTCGATGGGCCTCGTCCTCGCGTTGGGAGGGCGGGGCCCGTGTTGTTTCGGGGAGCCCCCGGGGG
>JAAELQ010000255.1 GCA_024226515.1 bacterium | reverse complement strand
GGCCCATGGGTTACCTTCCACGCTTCCTCCAGACAGTCGGTCACCCTTCCGCCCTTGCGCTTCCGTTCGGTCCCTGTGGCCAGATCCCGGGAGGACTTGCACCTCCAGGAGTGCGCCCGTGCCGGGCGCACAACGAGAAGAGCCGGGCGCTAGCCGCGACCCGGCTCTTCCAAGAGACCGCTGAGCTCGGAGGCTACTTCTCGGACTGGATCACCTTCACCCGATGCCGGCGGTGGATCTGCGCGTGTCGCTCCATCGCCACCGAGTGCTTGGGACACAGGAACACGTCCTCGGCTTCCTCGGCGTCGACCCGCAGCGTTGCGTCGCCCTCGGGGCAGCTCAGCATCACGCGGTCGTCGTCGAAGCGCAGCACCTCGACGTTGGCCGGAGAGCCGTGGACGAGGACGAGGTCGTCGTCGGCCTTCAACGAGCCGCCGACCAGAACGTCCGCCAGGATCTCCGCGTGGGCCTCGCCGCCCGCGCGTTCGAGGATGACCTCGGCCATATGGCCCGAGTGCCCGCCGAACTTCGTGACGTACATCTCGCAGTCCTCACCGTGGCACTCGCGCGTTTTCTGGATGATGAGCGCGATGCGCTCCTCGTCTCCGTCGTCGACGGTGGCGATGCGGCACGTGTCGTCCGGCAGCTCGCACGTGATGTCGATGGCCGACTCGTCGCCCGCCCGCTCGCGACTCAGCGTGACCGTGTCTCCGTCGCGCTGCGCGGTGATCAGGCGATCTCCCGAGCCGAAAACCCGGGTCTCGCCGTCGGCCAGCTCGGATACGTCGAAGGCCTCGCCGCCCTCGATGAAGGCGTAGTCCGCGCCGTGCAACTCGTGGCGCGTCCCGTCCTTACCGACCCAGGCGTTCGAGCCCGCCCAGACTCCCGTCGCCACGGCCAGACACAGCACCAGGACTCCCACGACCCGCTTCGCACTCAATCTCATTGCTGAAACCTCCAGGCGGCGCCGCCGAGCGGCCCGCGGATTTGAACCCCGCCGTCCTCTTTGCAGCCGGCGTGCCAGACGAGAGGCGGAGGGATCGCGGGATTCTCGGGCTCTACGGGTGGACCGTCCGCCCCATTCGGGACAGCCCGGGCCCATTCGGGGCGTGCGCAACCCGATCGGTGACGAAAGCGCTAGTTTCCCTCGAAAGCTGTCGGTATATAGAAGTTGCGGGATTGTCCCGTTTTCGTCAGGCTTTCGCCCGCCGCGGGGGCGAAGTCGGGCGCGGATCCGATGACACGGGAAACCGGGTCGACGATGTATACACTCACTCTTTTTTGGGACCGTCGAGATGTACGGGGCAACCACCGACAGCGATCTGACCATGTTCTCGCGCTTCGAGTGCAAGTACATCGTCAGCCCGATGGTACTGCCGACGATGCGCGAGTTCATCGAACCGCACATGCAGCCGGACCCGTATGCTGCGCGCTGCCCCGGGTACCGCTACGTTATCAACAGTCTCTATCTGGACTCCGACGACCTGAAGCTCTACAACCAGACGGTCGGCGGCGACAAGGATCGATTCAAGTTGCGGATCCGCACCTACTCGGACGAGGTCGACTCTCCGGTCTTCCTCGAGGTCAAGACGAAGCGCAACAGCACGATCCGCAAGCGCCGGGGGCGCATCCATCGCTCCTGGCTGGCTCCTCTGCTGCGTACCAGGCCGGTCCCCGAGATGTCCGACGACGTCCGGCGTGACGCCGACTTCTTCTTCGATCACGGCCGCTGGATCGAGGCCAAGCCCGTGATGCGCGTGCGCTTCACCCGCGAGGCGTACGAGTCCAAGGCCGGTGAACCGCTGCGGGTGACCTTCGACACCGACCTGATGCATGCGGTCACGCTGAACTACGACCTGTCCCTCGAGACCGGACGCTGGGTCACGACTCCCCTGCCCGGAACGATCCTCGAGATCAAGTTCACCGAGCGCTTCGCACCATGGGTCCACGATCTGGTCCGGATCTTCGGGCTGCGGCAACAGCCGGTGCCCAAGTACGGGCTCAGCGTCGAGCACATGATGTACGACGGCCGAGAAGCCGCGCTGGCCGTGGCCGGATTCACGCTGCCTCCGAGGAGGGCCTGAACGTGAATCAGTTCCTCGATGCCCTCGACTCGTCCAACCGCTGGCACGCCGACTTTTCGTTCGAGGCCACGATCATCTCGCTCTTGCTGGCCTTCGTCCTGGGTCAGGTGATCGCGTGGACCTACGCGCGCACACACAGCGGGCTGTCCTACTCGCGCTCGTTCACGCAGTCGCTGGTATTGATGACGATGGTCATCGCGATGGTCATGTACGTCATCGGCAACAGCCTGGTGACCGCGTTCGGCCTGCTCGGCGCGCTGGCCATGATCCGCTTCCGCAACGTGCTCAAGGACACGCGGGACACCGTGTTCGTCTTCATCGCGCTCGTCGTCGGAATGGCCGTCGGCTCGCAGCGTTTCCTGACCGCCGTGCTCGGCGCGGCCGCGATCTCGCTCGCGGTGGCTTACCTCAACGTGACCTCGTTCGGAACGCTGGGTCGTTACGACGGATACCTGACCTTGCGGCTGGCCGCCCTTGGCGAGGCCGGCGCCTCCAACGCCCTGCTGAACCGATTCTGCCGTGCGATCAAGGAGGTCTCGACCCGGCAGTCCGGCGAGGACGAGGGCGCCGAGTTCGTGTACCAGATCGGGCTGCGCGATCGGATGCGCAGCCAGGAAATGCTGAAGGCCCTGCGCGACCTGGACGGCGTGACCCACGTGTCGCTCGTCCTGCGCAACGAGCTGTCGGAGGTCTAGTCCGATGGCGCCCCAGATGGAACCGATCAAGACGCCGCTGTCCCAGCGGGTCGTCGACTTCAAGCATCGGACGCTGCCCGTCCTGATCTGGTCGACCTGTGCCCTGCTCGTCGCCGTGCTGCTCGTCGGCCGCGCAGGCCGAGTGGACTACGTCGGCCTGGCCTACGCCCCCGTATACGAGATCTCCGCGGACACGACCGGCGTGCTGGACCAGGTGACGGTCGGGCTGTTCGACGAGGTCTCGGGCGGCCAGATCGTGGCGCTGCTGGACGACGATCGAGTACAGGCCGAGATCGAGACCGCCCGGGCCACGGTCACGCAGCTCATCGCCGAGCTGGGCGCCGCGGAGCACCGCGTGCAGTCGGACGTCGGGGTGGGCATCGCCAACTGGACGGCCGAGTTGCGCCGGTTCCAGATCGACGAGGAGAGCCGGAGGCTCGACGCGCTGGAGCTGAAGGTCCAGATCGAGAGCGATCAGATCGAGCGCCAGCGTCTGGCGCTCGAGCTCGCGCGACGGCAATCGTTGTTGCGCGACGGACTCGTCAGCCAGGAAGAGGTCGACAACACGCGGCTGCAACACAACCTGCACGAAGAGCGGATCGTCGACAACCAGCGTCTGCTCGCCGAGACGATCGACGAGCAACGCGCCGCCGGCGAGCGGCGCCAGGACTACGAGGAAGGCATGCCCGAGCTGCCGGCCGAGGCGTCGATGCTGCTGCCGATGCAGGAGGCCATCACCGTCGAGAGCCGCAGGGTCGAGCAGATCGAGGTGCAGCGCAGGGCGCTCGTGCTGCGCAGTCCGGTCAGCGGACAGGTCAGCCAGCTCTACTGCCACGGCGGACAGGCCGTCGTTCCCGGTGAGCCGATCCTCACGGTGTCGGAGCGCTCCGTGCAGGAGATCATCGCCTATCTGCACGAGGGCAGCGAGATGGAGGTCGCGGTCAACAGCCCCGTCCTGGTCTCCCACGGCCGCGGCGGTGGGGCGATCGCCGAGTCGGTCGTGCTGCGCGTCGCGCCCGGCGTCGAGCCGCTGCCGGCGCGGCTGTGGCGCGATCCGCGAATGCCCGAGTCCGGACGGGCGGTCGCCGTGGCGGCCACGCCCGCAATGGGGCTGATTCCCGGCCAGGCGGTGCGGGTCAAGTTCCTGCCGGATAACTAGAGTTCATCGAGGCTCTCGCCGGCGCCGAAACGATTGGCGCGAGTCGCGAGGGTCTCGTATAAGCAAGAGGAACCCGGGGGATCGTCGGGAGCCGTCTTGCCCCTTCACAACTTCGACTTTCGCGCGCGGTGCACCGCGCCATCGCGACAGGATCCGCTCGTGAAAAACTCGCTGAGATCGACTCTGCTTCTCTTGCTGTTTGCCGCGACGGCCGCGACCGCCGCGCCCACCGTTCCGCCCGAGGCCAAGCAACCAGGGACACAGCCGAATCAGGTGCCCGAGTACACGAGCCCGGACAACTGCCAGGCGTGCCACGGAGGAACGGTCAACCCCGACCTCGAGCCTTCCTTCGGCTGGCGCGGCAGCATGATGGCGCACGCCAGCCGCGATCCCCTGTTCTGGGCCGCGCTGGCCGTGGCCGAGCAGGACTTCTTGCCGGACCCGGATCCCGCGCTGCGCGGAGGCGCAGGGGACGTCTGCCTGCGCTGCCACATGCCGAACGGCTGGCTCGCCGGGCGCTCCACTCCGACCGACGGCAGTGCGATGGACGCCGCCAAGGACGCCAACGGTATCGAGTGCGAACATTGCCACAAGTTGGTGGATCCGGATCAGCCGGTGAACATCGCGGGCACCGTAGAACAACAGACCACGCCGTTCGAGGCCTACGACTCGACCACGGGCGACGGGTACTACGGGACCGCGCAATACGTCATCAACAACGAAGGGTCGCGCCTGGGGCCGTACGGCAATCCGGCCGCGGCGCATCCGTGGAAAGCATCGACGTTCATACGCGAGGGCGAGTTCTGCGGAACGTGCCACGACGTCAGCAACCCCGCCGTGGGAGACCTGGCGCACAACAACGGCCGCCTGTCGGGCACGCTCCCGCCGGGTTCGTTCAGCGGATCGCCGGGGGGCTCGTTCACCGCCAAGGCCGCCTTCAACAACGAGCCGCACAGCTACGGAGTCGTGGAACGCACGTTCAGCGAGTGGAAGGCCAGCGCACTCGACACGTGGGCGGTGAACGACTTCGGCCTGCTGCCCGCGGAATTACAGGTTGCGGGCGGCTCGCTGCATCAGGCCTGGGATCGCGCGTACTCCGCGCGCTCGGATGCGAACTACGAGGACGGCACCGTCCGACGCTTCACCTGCCAGACGTGCCACATGTCGGCGTCGACCGGGGTCGGCTGCAGGCAGGGCGGCGTGCCTACGCGCACCGACCTGCCGCGCCACGACCTGACCGGAGGCGGCTACTGGGTGCCCGACCTGATTCTGTACCAGGAAGACGAGGGGCAATTGCGTTTCGGCTCCGGGCTGACAACGCTGCAGCGGGATGCGCTGGCCGCCGGCAAGCTGCGCGCGGGTGCGATGCTGGAGAGCGCCGCATCCCTCGGCGGATCCGTCCTCGGCAACACGCTCACCGTGCGCACGACCAACCTCACGGGTCACAAACTGATCAGCGGCTACCCCGAGGGACGACGCATGTGGCTCAACGTCCGCTGGCTCGACGCGGGAGATGCGCTGATCGAGGAAGACGGCGCCTACGGTCCGATCGGCCGCACGGTCGACGACCTCGGCGGAGCGACGCACGCGGTGGAGTCGCTGATCGACCCGGACACCACGCGCCTGTTCCACGTGATCCCCGGAATGGACCAGCAATGGGCCGCACAGCTCCTGGGCCTGGGTTACGCCTCCTCGTTCCCCGTCAGCTACGATCGGATGACGGACGCGGTCGACCACACGCTGGGCCAGCTCGCTGCGGAGTCGCCGGGCACGGCGTACCACAGCTCGCACTTCATCCTGAACAACTTCGTCATCGCGGACACACGCATTCCTCCGTACGGCTTCGACTACGACGAGGCCCTCGAACGGCAGACCCTTCCGGTCCCCGCCTCGCAGTACGGCAATCCCGGCGCGGGCGGTGCCTACCTCCACTGGGACGACGCGGCATTCACGGTTCCCGTTGGAGCCGTCACCGCGGAGGTGCGCCTCTACTTCCAGCAGGCCAGCTGGGAGTACGTGCAGTTCCTGTGGCTGGCCAACGACGGCCTGAACACTTTCCTCGGACAGGAAGGCGACAATCTGCTCGACGCCTGGCTCAACACGGGCCAGTCGCCACCCTACGAGATGGCGCTGATCAGCGTCGACGTCTCCGCCGCGGTGGGCGTACCCGGCGAGGCCAGCGAACCCGGCCTGCCCGCTCGACAGATGATCGCGGCGTACGACAACGGCACCGGCGAGGTCCTCGTCGACTACACCCCCGCCTGCGACGCGACCGATCATACGATCTACTTCGGCGACCTGGCCTCGGTTGCGACCCAGACGCTCAGCGGAGCGGTGTGCGGCGTGGGTGTCGGGGGCAGCGCGGCGTTCGATCCGGGAATGGACGACGCGTTCTTCCTGATCGTCGGCAACAACGGATCCAGTGAGGGGTCGTACGGCAGGGACGGAGCCGGCGCGGAGCGACCGGAGGACGTGGGAACGGCGGCGTGCGACATCTCACAGGACCTCGCCGCGGTCTGCACACCTTAGGAGCGAAACCGACGACGCGAAGAAGGCTCTCCCGACCGAGAGATGCAGACTTTGGTATACACGCACTCAAGAGTAACCCGGGGGGGATCGACGATGTTGCGGTACGCGTGCTTCAGTGTGCTTTGCGCCTCACTCGCTTGGGGCGCCGGCCCGGCCGCCCCGACCAACGTCTCGCCTCCGGACGGTTCGTCCGGCCAGCCGGCACAGACCATGCTGTGTGCCGACCTGGATTCGCAGTCGAAAGATCTCAGCGTGACGTTCTGGGGCCGGGAGTTGACCGCTCCACCCGAGGATGACTTCACGATCATCGTCCTACCCGATACGCAGTACTACTCTCAGACCTTCCCCGACGTTTTCTACTCGCAGATCGACTGGATCGTCCAGAACCGCGAAGCGCTGAACATCGCGTTCGTCAGTCACGTCGGCGACGTCGTGCAGATAGGCGCCAACCTGTTCGAGTGGGACAACGCCGACCGGGCCATGAGCCGACTGGAGAATCCGCTAACGACGGGACTCACGGACGGTATCCCCTATGGCATATCCGTCGGCAACCACGACCAGGTGCCGACCGGCCAGGCCGGGTCGATGCTCGTCCCCGGGGTGACCACGGCGATCTTCAACCTCCACTTCCCCGTGTCCAGGTTCGAGGGTAGGCCCTACTGGGGAGGGAACTTCGGGGCGATCAACGACAACTCTTACCAGTTCTTCGACGCCGGCGGGATGGAGTTCATCGTCGTTCACCTCGAATACGACCCGGTGGACCACGAACTGCGACAGGCCGTCCTGCAATGGACCGACGACCTCCTGGTGGCCCAGTCGGACAAGCGCGCGATCCTGACCACGCACAGCTTGCTCTGCACGGGACCCGACAGTCCGAACGGAACCCACTGTGAGAGCAACGTGCTGGAGGCACCGTTCTCCCACCAGGGTGCGGCGACCTACGAGCAGCTCAAGGACAACACGAACCTGTCGCTGATGTTCTGCGGACACGCGGGCGCGTCCAGTACACAGCCTCGCAGGGCCGACACCTTCGGCGGACACACGATTCACACGATGCTGTCGAACTACCAGCAGCAGGAGCCCTGTCCGTCGCGCTGCGGAAACGGATGGCTGCGCATCGTGACCTTCTCACCCGCGAACGATGAAATGCACGTCGAGACCTATTCACCCTGGCTCGGGAAGTCCTGGGACGGCGTGAACCCGCATCATCACGGGTTCACGGTGCCCTACGACATGAACGGAGGCCGCCACTTCAGGGAAATCGACACCGTCGAAGGAACCCCGATCGGGATGTCGACTTGCGTGACGTGGCCGGGACTCGACCCCGGCGCCGAGTATGAGTGGTATGTGACGGCGTCGACCTCGGCGGACAGCGCGGACGGTCCACGCTGGTCCTTCCAGAGCGACGGAACGTGCGCCCTGCCGGAAGAGTGCGACGACGGCAACCCGTGCACCGACGACTCGTGCAACGTGACGCAGTGTTCGCATACGCCGATCCTCGGCTGCTGTAGCGACGACTCCGACTGCGACGACGGCAACCCCTGCACCGACGACTCGTGCGACGCCGGAAGCTGCAAGACCATGCCGAACGTCGACGCGTGCAGCGACGGCGATCCGTGCACGATCGGCGACACGTGTTCGGGCGGGGCTTGTGTCGGAGGCACCCCGTTGGGTTGCGGTGACGGAAACGACTGCACCGACGACGCCTGCGCGGAGGGCATCTGCGAGACCACCTACAACCCTGCGGGAATCTGCTGCGCGGGAGACGGCGATTGCAACGACGACAACGTATGCTCCGCCGACACGTGCCTTCCGGACGGGACGTGCACCAACGCGGTCGACTCGAATTGCTGCAACGAAGACGTGGACTGCGACGATTCGGATGTCTGCACACTCGAGGTCTGCCGTTCGCACAATGCGTTCGCGATGCGACTGGACGAGCCGTTCGAGCACGTCACGATGCAGACCGACGGAGCGTACTACGAGCACCCGATGGAGTTCCCCGGGCTGGCCGCATCGGAGTTCACCGTCGAGTGCTGGTTCAAGTGGGACGGCACCGGCGAAACGGCCCGTACGGACGGACACCACGGTGGCGACACGGGAGGGCTGACGGCGATTCCGCTGTTGGCCAAGGGGATCCGGGACCAGGATACGTCGCCGACGAGCCCGGGGTGGGCGAACCGCAAGGCGGTCAACTACTTCCTCGGCATCGCCCCCCCCAGCAACGTCCTGGCCGCCGACCTCGAAGAGCACGACAATGGCCCGAACCCCGGGATCAACCACCCCGTATTCGGCCTCAACCCGATCCAGCCCGGCCAGTGGTATCACGCAGCGATGACCTACGACGGATCGTGCTGGCAGCTCTACCTCAACGGCGTCCCGGAGACGGACGGGACGAACTGTCCCGGCGTACCCGCGGCCAACGAGAGTGAGGCATTCTTCAGCGTGGGAGTCGGTCAGGGTTGGCAGGGTCGGACCGAGGGGTACTTCCAGGGCCTGATCGACGAGGCTCGCGTGTGGAGCCGCGCCCGCTCAGCGTCCGAGATTCAGAGCGACATGCATCGTCAGGTGCTTACCGATCGCGACCTCCTCGGCCGCTGGGGATTCAACGAGGGGGCCGGTGTACAGGTCGAAGACTCCTCGGGTCGAAACAACCTGGGATTCGTCATCAACGCTTCCTTCGACGACAGCGATCTGGTCCACCTGGGAGATCCGGAGTGCTCGTCCACGCTTCCGGAGGACGTGGCCGGTCTTCGAGTTCGTCAGGAAGATCTGACCATCTTGCGCTGGGTTCCGGGCGTCGGCTTCGACTACGACGTCGCGAGCGGACTCCTGTCCGACCTGAGGTCGGAGGGGGGGGTCGACTCCGCGTCGTGTCTGGGCGACGACAATACGGAGAACCTGCAGCACGACGACCGCGAGCCGCCCGTGGGCGACGGCTTCTACTATGTGGTGCGCGAGGACGGGACCTGCGACGACGGAACCTACGGCGCTAGCAGTGACGGCGCGCCGCGAACGGTAACCGGGGCCGACTGTCTCTGAGCGAGAATTCGCTGGGGATCGGGTGGGCGTTCGAGTTCGATGGGTGGCGGGACGACGCTCGCTTGCGCCACCCCGCCTCGATCGATCGTCTCAAGTTTCCCGCGGCGGATGCAGCGCGCGGTCCTCGCGCCACGCCTCGCGGTCGTCGTCCTTGTCGCCCTCGGGGTCGACCTGGCGCCCAACTTCCAACGGCTCCGACGAGCCGCCCGCGCCCGTGACCTTGTCCATCTCGTCGTCTCTGAGCGGTCGCTTGCTGTCCGTCATGTCCTCTCCCTCCATTGGCTCCGTGACTCCGGAGTCTACGAGTCTACATTGCACACGGCGTGCCGAATCCGACTCGCCGATTTCGGGGAAGAAAACACGTTAGGCATCGAGCAGTGTGAACCGCGGTTCATGGCCGGTGTCCCAGGGGACAGGAGCAGGCCTCAATCGTCGGCGCGGCCCCTGCTCCGCAACGCACGTCGCCTCTCGGCGCGGAGCTTCTTGTAGTTCTCCAGCTGCTCGGCGGACAGAACGTCCGCGAGGCGCTTGTCGATTCCGTCCTCCATGGCCTTGCGTTCGACAGCGAAGTCGTTCAGCCGGTCCTTGGTCTCGGACGTCAGGCCCTCGTATTTCTTCCACAGCGCGCGCGTCTGGTTGATCTGATCCTGCAGGATCACGCGCATGCGGTTCGACTGGTCCTTCGTCAACTTGAGGTCTTCGTTCCATCTGGCCATCATCCGGTTGACCATCGAGTCGACCTCTTGCTGGGCCACGGCCGGCAGGGCGAGCAGCCCGAGCGCGACGATCAGGGCGATCGGCAGGATGCGGAACCTGGAGAGTCTTGCGCTCGGGGTCGAGATGCTGTCCATCGAAATCACTCCTTGTCGTGCGTGGGATTCTCGTTGCCGGCGCGACGGCCGGCCGAAGGTGAAATTACCCGCAACCGGGGCGGCGCGCCACCTTCCGCGCGGCCGAATCGGCTACTCGCCGTAGTGGCCCAGCGCCCCATCCAGCTGGTCCGAGCCCACGCCGACGACCAGAAAGAACCCGTCATTCGGCCCGGGAAGGTAGCTGAACTGGGCCGGCTCGCTGGTCCCCACGACGGTCCAGGCCGGGTCGTGGGGAAAACTCCCGGGCCACTGGGCCGCACTCGCCGTGGCCGCGGCGTAGATGCGATATCTCCCGGGGCCGGAGATCAGGCAGTCGTCGACGACCGGGGTCCACGCCAGGTCCACCGTCCCGTCCAGGTTCTTCGACAGCGTCAGATCTTCAGCCGGGGCCAGGACGTCACAGCCGAACGTGGCCGTGAAGGTGGTCGGAGAGACGCCGGTGGCGATGTCGTGCACGACGCCGCCGCCGTCGGACCACGAGAGCCAGGTCCAGGTGCGGCCGTCCGGCCGCGTCTGGGCGGGCGCGCCGATCGAGTGGATCGACTGCACGAGGCCCGGCACGGTGTGCGGCGCCGAGATCGCTTCGCCGTCGAGCGACAGGTCGAGGTCGGTCAACGGCTCGGTCGAGAAGGTCAGGTCCGCGGTGGATGGACTCAGCGTGATCTGACGCCGGTCCTTCAACACGCCGTCGTCGCCCAGCGCAGCTCCGCTGTCGGCGGCGGTCGCCTGGATCACCAGCGTGTCGTCGCTGTTCATTCCGCGAAGCGGGACCGTGTAGGTGCCGCTGCACCCCGGGTACTCGGGGCCCTGAACGGGGTAGCCGAGTCCACCGTGAATGCGCAGCACGCGCCAGACGAAGGCCGCGCAGGCCAGCGCTCCGTCCTCCGTGTCCGTCGCCTGGCCGTCGAACGAAACGACCTGGCCGGCCACGAACGATGCCCCGTCGGCCGGAGTCGTGATCTGCGCCACGGGACGCGTGTTGTCGGAGACGATGCGCACCGTCTGCGTGTCCACGCCCCCGTTGCCGTCGTCGACCGTCAGTGTGGCGACGTACTCGCCTGCCGGGTAGCTGTGGTTGACACTCGCCGTCGGCGCCGTCGTCGCGCCGTCGCCGAGCTCCCAGTGATAGGTCAGGCCCTGCCCGTCGGGATCGCTCGAGGCGCTGCCGTCGAGCATCACGGACAGCGGGCCGGGACCGTTGTCGGGTGTGGCGGTCGCGACGGCAAGCGGGCGGCCGGCCCGGTCCTCGTCGTACTCGATGCGCCGCAGCGAAGCCTGCGTCGGACCGAAATCGCGCGACACGTAGTACAACGCCCCGTCGTCTCCCATCTGGATGTCGCTGACCCTCGTCGCTCCCGTGGCGAAGACCTCGTCGCCCAGAACCGTCGCACCGTCGGCGGCAAGGTCGATGCGCGTCAACACGCCGGTCGACCAGTCGCCGAAGATGTAGTCGCCCTCGAACTCGGGAACCAGGTCACCGACCTCGACGAAGGCGCCGCCGATGATCGCCGATCCGCCGTTATGGCGCGTCTCCAGGATGGGATAGGTCGGCCCCGCGACGCCGGCGGGGTGCGGCCCCTCGACGGTGGGCCAGCCGAAGTCGTGACCCGGGATCGCCGCGTCGATCTCCTCCCACTGCGCACTGCCCACGTCGCCGACGAAGACCGTGCCGCTGACCGGCTGCACCGCCACGCGGTACGGGTTGCGAAAACCGTAGGCCCAGACGTAGGGGTTGCCGTTCACTCCGTCCGCGAACGGGTTGTTCGACGGAGCGCTGCCGTCACGGTTGAAGTGCAGCACCTTGCCGCGCGGGTCGAACAGATCCTGAGCCGTCGGCGCGCCCTGTCCGTCGTCGCCCATGCCGACGAAGAGCGTCCCGTCCTCGGCGAAGCGGATCGAACCTCCGGCATGGTTGTTGTTCAACGTCACCGGCCCCTCGAACAGGATCGTCTCCTCGACCATCGCCCCACCGTTGAACCGGAAGCGGGTGACGCGGTTGCGCTGCGAGAGGAGGTCCGTGTAGTAGACCCAGACGTGTCCGTTCTGCGCGTAGTCCGGGTCGATCGCGATGCCGTTCAGCCCCTGCTCGAAGTCGTTGTCGACGTCGATGTCGACCGCGGTGCCGCGCGTCTCCCCCTGCAGGTACTCGATGAAACCGTTCTTGGTTCCGAAGAAGAACGTCCCGTCCGTCGCAATCGCGAACTGGGACATGCCGCCCTGCGTGGCGACCACCGTCTGCTCGAACCCGTCCGGGAGGACGGTCGGCACCTGGGCCCTGACCGCGAGGCTACCCGCCGACAGGCACAACACGATGGCGATCGCGAAGATGAGGCGAGCCGAACGCTCCGAGATCATGACTTCCCCCAACCGAGCCTGGGGGAATTATGCGGTAGGCTCCCCGACCCGGCAATGAAAACAAGCCGGCACCCGGTGGGCGCCGGCTCTCCTCATTCCCGGAATCGAGTCTAAGCGCGCCGCACGTACT
This sequence comes from bacterium, assembly GCA_024226515.1. Classification (GTDB taxonomy): domain Bacteria; phylum Acidobacteriota; class Polarisedimenticolia; order Polarisedimenticolales; family Polarisedimenticolaceae; genus JAAELQ01. The sequence continues at coordinate 7,818 of JAAELQ010000255.1, read as the reverse complement.
CGAACTCGATCGGCTGGCCGTTGATCCCGCGCGCCGGGGCTCCGAGCCAGTTGGCCATCTTGCCCGGCTCGATCACCGGCTGCATCAGCAGCCTCACATGGGCGCGATCGGACTCGGTGGGCAACCACTCGGTCTTGCGGCGGTTGAACTCGTCCTCGCTGATCGGGTTGCCGTTGACGTCGAAGTGAAGACCGGTGTAGATCCCCATCTTCCGGTTGAAGCGCCGATTCGGCAGGCGAATGGTGAAGTCGACGCCCTTGTCCGCGATCGCCTTGTTCCAACGGTCGACGCCGCGCTGATTGTCGTCGATGTAGGCGTCGCGCAGCACCTCGTTCATCGCATTGCGCATCGGCACTTCCCTGTTCTCGAGCGCGCCGTCGGTCGGCACGTCGATCGAGTAGTGGCCGGTCATCGCGAGATGGTCTTCGAACTTCTTGCCCTCGTGCGCGCGGCCCTTCAGGCCGGACGCGAAGTAGTCGGCCGCGTTGGAGGAGATCTCGCCGCCGAACAGGTCGAGGCTCGAGCTGTACCAGAAGTTGACGTAGCGCTGCACCAACTCGAGGTCCATGCCGCCCTGGGCCCTCGCGTCTTCGTTCGGATCCTGCTTCATCAGGTCGCACGCGCGCTGCACGACGCGCATCACGCCCGTCTCGCCGACGAACATGTGGTGCGCCTCCTCGGTCAACATGAAGCGCGTCGTCCGCGACAGCGGATCGAAGCCGGACTCGGCGAGCGCCAGCAACTGGTACTTGCCGTCGCGGTCGGTGAACATCGTGAACATGAAGAACGACAGCCAGTCGTCGATCGGCTCGTTGAACGTCGTGAGGATACGCGGCTTGTCGAAGTCGCCCGAGCGACGTTCGAGCAGCTCTTCGGCCTCTTCTCGTCCGTCCCGGCCGAAGTGCGCGTGAAGCAGGTAGACCATGGCCCACAGGTGGCGGCCCTCTTCCACGTTGACCTGGAACAGGTTACGGCAGTCGTAGAGGCTGGGCGCCGTGTTGCACAGGGCGCGCTGCTGCTCGACGCTCGCGGGCTCCGTGTCGCCCTGGGTGACGATGATGCGGCGTAGCGCGTTACGAAACTCACCGGGAACGTCCTGCCACACCGGATCGCCGAAGGAATCGCCGCAGGGAATGACGCGATCCTGCTCCGGAGGTGCGAGGAAGATGCCCCACTTGTAGTCCGGCATCTTCACGTACTCGAAGTTGGCCCACCCCTTCGAATCGACGGAGATCGCGGTGCGCAGGTAGATCTGGTCGGCCTGGAAATCGACCGGACCGGCCTCCTTCCACCAGTTGATGTAGTTCGGTTGCCAGTTCTCGAGCGCGCGCTGCAGCCTGCGATTCTGCGACAGGTTGACGTTGTTCGGAATCTTCTCGTGCAGCTGCATCAGGTTCTCCTGTAGTCGAAGCTCGGACGTTCGGGTTTGCCGTACAGAGTCAGCGCGCCTTTCTCACCCACGGCATTGGGTCGTTGGAAGATCCAGTTCTGCCAGGCGGACAGGCGGCCGAAGATCTTGCTGTCGCACGACTCCGCGCCGGGGAAGCGCAGACTGGCCTCCATCCCGGTCAGGGCATCCGGCGACAGGCTGACCCGCTCTTCGATGGCCAGCCGGACCTCGTCCTCGTAGTCGATATCGTCGGCGACGACGGTGACGAGTCCCGCGTCCCCCGCCTCCTCGGGGTCGAAGCGGGCCGTCGCGTCGGCGAGCAGCTCGCCGGCCTTCCCCGGCTCGGCATAGAACCGCGTCACGAGGCGCGAGGCGCCGTGCGACATCTCGTACGCGCCGTCGTTCATCCGACTCAGCGCGAGCGAGACCGGCTGATCGGGATCGTCGAGCATGTAGGAGCGGTCGGCCGAGAGTGCGAGCTCGAACAGCGTCCCGGCGAAGCACGACCCCGGCTCGATCAGCGCGAAGATCGATCGCGCGGTCAGGTCCAGGCGGCGCAGCGTGCGCGCGATCATCCAGCGCACCTCGCCGATGAACCAGTCCTCGGCGTTGTCGGCGAGGACCGCATCGTGCGACAGCACTCGACCGGCGTCGCCCTCGGTCTTGACCAGGATCAGTCCGATCTGCTCCTCGTTGAGCCGCAGGTGCAACAGCGCGTCGTCGAGCTCGCGGAACACCGCGAGCGGCCACCATCCGGCCCCGAGCGCGCGCACCTGCGCCGGATCGGTCGGCGAGTCGCCGTCCGGGGCGCGGAGCGTCAGCGTCGCGGTGCGCTCGTCGCGATCGATCCGCACGCTCACGTGCGAGTATTCGGTGACGTCTTCGTCGGCCTTCTTGTCGAGAGGCGTGAGCTCGATACCCTCGGCGCTGCGGGCGGGAGAGCTCTCCACGATGGCGCGGGCGCGTTTGTCGACGGCTTCCTCGAAGCGGCTCTTCGGCGCGACCTCCTCGACCAGCCCCCACTGCACGGCGCGCTTGCCCTTGATTCCCTCGGCCGTCGTGCAGAACACGTCGGCCAGGTCGCGGCGGACCTTGCGTTTGTCGACCAGACGCGTCAGCCCGCCGGTTCCCGGGAGCACCGCGAGCAGCGGCGTCTCGGGCAGGCTGACGGTCGAGTTGCCGTCGTCGATCAGGACGATCTCGTCGCAGGCCAGGGCCAGCTCGTAACCGCCGCCGGCGCATGCTCCGTTGACCGCGGCCAGGTAACGCTGGCCGCTGTTGCGTGAGGCGTCCTCGATCGAGAGGCGCGTCTCGTTGGTGAACTTGCAGAAGTTCACCTTGAACGAGTGCGTCGAGGTCCCGAGCATGTTGATGTTCGCTCCGGCGCAGAACACGCGGTCCGTCGCACCCGAGACGATCACGCAGCGAACCGCGGGGTGTTCGAAACGCAGTCGCTGGATCGCGTCGTGCAGCTCGATGTCGACGCCGAGATCGTAGGAGTTCAGCTTCAGCTCGTAGCCCGGGCGCATCGGTTCGTTCTCTTGAACGTCCATCGTCAACCGGGCGACGTCGCCCTCGATCGAGAGCTTCCAGTGCTTGTAGTGATCCGGGTGCGTCTCGAAAGAGCGCACCGGCCTATTCTCGGTCTTCGTGCTCACGGGACCTCCTTGAGCCCGGAATTATACTGCACGACAATTCGATTGCCAGAACGGAAAACGCGCACTATAGTGCCACCATGCAGAGCAGAACCGACGGCGCCGACTCCGGATCCGACGTTCGGACCTCCCCGCTACTGCAACGACTCGCCGGACGCGTTCGCGGGCTACGGCACGATCGGCAGTGGACCCGCGACGAGCTGTCCCGTCGCTCCGGCCTGTCCGTCCGCTTCCTCGCTCGAGTCGAATCCGGAGACGGCAACATCTCCATCGTCCGGCTCGAGTCGCTGGCGCGCGCACTGGGCACGAACCCGTCCGACCTGCTGCGACCCGGCAACGAGACGAAACGGATGATCGCGCTGGTCGGGCTGCGCGGCGCGGGGAAGAGCACGGTCGGTCCCCTTCTCTCCCAGCGGCTCGACATCCCCTTTCTCGAGATGGACACGCTGATCATGGAGGACAGCGGTCTTCCGCTGGACCAGATCTTCGAGCTGCACGGCGAGCGCTACTACCGTCGCCTTGAACAGGAGACGCTGCGCCGTGTCCTCGAGGACGGGAAGCCCGTCGTGTTGGCGGCGGCGGGCGGCGTGGTCAACGAACCGGCCAGCTGGGACCTGTTGCGCAGCGCCGCCACGGTGGTCTGGCTGCGCGCCCGTCCGGAGGATCACTGGAGCCGGGTCATCGCACAGGGTGACCGGCGCCCGATGGCCAACAACCCCGCGGCGATGGACGAGTTGCGGGCGATGCTCGCTGCACGCGAGGCAACGTACGCACAGGCCGGAATCACCGTCGACACGACGGGCTGCACACCCGAAGAAGTCGCGGCGGCGATCGCCGACCGTTACGGACACCTGACATGACCGGCGCGGACGCCTCCCGGGGAGTCCTGGGGCCGAACGTCGCGGGAACCTGGTATCCGGGGGAAGCCTCGAGACTCGAACGGGAGATCGACCGGCAGCTACGTGACGCTGCCGGTGGCGAGGCGCTCGCGGAGGGACGACGGGTGCGAGCCATCGTCGCTCCGCACGCCGGGCTGCGCTACTCCGGCGCCGTCGCCGCGAGTGCCTTCGCGTCCCTGCGGATGGCGGGCGTCGAGCGCGTGGTCCTCTTCGGGCCGAGTCACTATCACGCGTTCCCCGGCGCGGCGGTACCTCCACATGCGAGCTACCGCACGCCGCTGGGCGGCGTCGCGATCGACACGGAAGCGATCCGAACGCTGGCGCAACGACCGGGGATCCGTGTCGCGGACCTGCCGTTTCACCGCGAGCACAGCCTGGAGATGGAGCTGCCGTTCCTGCAGCGCCGGCTCCAGCCCGGCTGGAAGCTCGTGCCGCTGTTGCTCGGCGGCGCCGACGATGCCGGAGAGAACGGCCGTGTCGCCGAGGCCCTCGGCGAGCTCGACGACGACTCGACGCTGTTCGTCGTGTCGAGCGACTTCGTGCACTACGGCCGCGACTTCGACTACGTACCCTTCGAGAACGACGTTCACCGCCGCATCGAGGAGTTGGACATGGGAGCGATCGAGCGGATCCGCGCGGGCGATGCCGACGGCTTCAACGCGTACGTCCGCAAGACCGGGGCAACGATCTGCGGCCGCGCCGCGATCGAGGTCCTGTTGCGCCGGCTGACCTCGCGCTGCACCGCGACGCTCAGCGCGTACGACACCTCCGGTCGGATGACGGACGACGTGACCCACTCCGTGTCCTACGCGGGCCTGGTCTTCCACGGATGATCGGCGAGGAGGAACGTCGAACGCTGCTGCTGGTCGCCCGCACCGCGATCCGCGACGCGGTGCTCACCGACGGGTCGCTGCGACCCTTGCTCGAACGAACCGAACGCAGCCCGGAGCTGCAGGCGGCTCGCGGTGTGTTCGTCACTCTGAGGATCCGCCCCGGCACGGACGACGCGAACAACCTGCGCGGCTGCATCGGGGAGATGGCCGCGCGACGCCCGTTGATCGACGCAGTCGCCGCGATCGCCCCCAAGGCGGCACGGGAAGATCCGCGATTCCCGCCGCTCGACGTCACGGAGCTGGACCGCGTGACGATCTCCGTCTCGGTCCTGTCGCCGCGCGAGGCGCTCGACGAACCGTCCGACATCGTCATCGGCGTCGACGGCGTGGAGCTGGTGTGCGGCGACCGCGCGGCGGTCTTCCTCCCGAGCGTCGCCTCCGAGCAGGGTTGGGACGTGGGGCAGTTACTGCGGCACCTGTCGCTCAAGGCCGGTCTGGCCGCGGACGGTTGGCGCGACGGGAGACTCTTCCGCTTCCGCAGCGAGTCTTTCGGCGAAACCTAGGGGTTACGGCCCACTAGCGGCGGGGTCGGAAGATCAGGAAGTACTGATAGGGCAACCCGGTCGATTCGGTCGACAGATTCCAGCCCGCGGCCTCGAACTCCGCGATCACCTCGCCGCGCTCCAGTTTGTGCTCGGGGGGCGGTCCCATCGGCAGCTCGCCCTTGTACCAGTCGATGATCGCGACCCGGCCGGTCGTCGGATCGAGCGCACGCCGCAGCTTCTTCAGGTACCGGGGCCGCTTCTCGATGTGATGCCAGGTGTTGACCACGACGACCACGTCGATCTCGCCGTCGGGCAGGTTCGGGTCGTCCGGCTGGGCCAGGACGGTCTCGATCACGTCGTGGTCCACGTCCTTCCGGTTGTCGAGGTACTCGAGCGCCGGCGCCTCGATGTCGACCGCGTAGACCTTGCCGTCCCCTTCCAGTTCCTGCGCGAAGAAGCGCGAGAAGTAGCCGGTTCCGGCGCCGAGGTCCGCGACATGATCCCCGGAGACGATTCCGAGCACGTCGATCACGAGCCCCGGAAACTGCCAGCCGTTCCGCTCCGGGTTCTCGAACTTCTCGACCCAGGCCTCGAGATTCTGGATACCGTGTCGGCCCTGGTGCGGCTCCTCCGCCCCGGCCGCGAAGGCCATCGGCGCGAGAGCCGCGAGCAGAATCGCGAAGCACAAATGTCGTCTCATCTCGATGTCCCCGTGCCTGCCGTCGGCGCGACGGCGGTCCTGGAGTGCGATATAGTACGCGCCCGTGACGGGTCGCCCGCAACCAGTGGACAGGATGCCACAGCCTCGGCGTCCCGAGCCACCTGCGCCCATCCGGAGACTCCGAGGAAAGCACTTGAGTGAACTCGCCGCATCGTGGCCCGCCCCGCTGGCGCGTTTGAAAGATCTCGTCGATCTGGGCAAACCACGCCTGTCGTTCCTGGTGATCTTCACCTGCGCGATCGGCGTGTGGTTCGCACCCAGCGTCCCCTCGTGGTCGTCCACGCTGGTCATTCTCGTCTCGACCTCCGTCCTGGTGGCGGCGGCGAACACACTGAATTGCTGGATCGAGCGCGAGATCGACCGGCTGATGCACCGCACGCGCGACCGTCCGTTGCCGGCGGGGCGCCTCGAGCCCGGCGTGGCGCTCGTCTCGGGTTCGGTGCTCTCCATCGCGGCGCTGACCGGGCTGGCGCTCAGCAGCAACGGGTTGACCACGCTGCTCGGCGCGGTCGCCCTCGGCAGCTATGTCCTGGTCTACACGCCGCTCAAGCGTTTCACCCCGTGGGCCCTGCTCGTGGGCGCGGTCCCGGGCGCGCTGCCCCCGCTGATGGGCTGGACGGCGTCCACGGGAAGCGTCTCCGGCCCCGGGCTTTACCTGTTCGGGATCCTGTTCCTGTGGCAGCTCCCGCACTTCGCCGCGATCGCGATCTACCTCAAGGACGACTTCGCCCGCGGGGGGTTCCCGGTGCTGGCCGTGGCGCACGGGGAGCCGGCCGCCCGACGGTTCGTCCTGCTGAGCGCCACCGCGCTGGTGCTGTTCACCCTCGCCGCCTGGCCCCTGGGCTACGCCGGCCCCGTCTACTTCGGCGTTGCCGGCCTGCTGGGCCTCGTTTTCCTCGGGATCGCGCTGCGGCCCGGAGCGGCGGCCGATCTGCCGCGGTGGGCTCGCGGCGTCTTCAGCTACACGCTGCTCTATCTCCCGCTGCTGATCGCCACCCTGGTGCTCGACCGGGTCGGCTGAGCCTCGCCGTCCCCGCTCCCCCGCCGCCCGCTCGCTCGAAAACGCCCCTTGCGACCTACCGGGGACAGCCGTATAAGGAATCGAACGCTCTTTTCTCAGGAGGCACGCAATTGTCCGGTAACAAGCGCCTGACCGGTATGGTTTTCTGTGTTTTCGGCCTCCTGGTGCTCGCCGGAGCGGCGTTCGCCGGCTCTCCCGAGACGCTGGGCCGGGTCGTCGAGGTCAGCCCGGACGATCCGAGCGTGCTGATCGACACCCCTCGCTCGCTGGACGTTCCCTCGCGCGTGACCACCGGCCACGAGCCCCTGGTCGTCGTGCTGAACAACGGCAAGCGCATGGAGCTCGCCGCACGCACGATCGCCGAGTTCGCGATGGACGACGACGGCAACGTCGAGGTCCTGGTCTCGGCGGGGCTGCTGTCCTTCGTCGAGCCGGGCGGCAAGCGCAGCAGCGCCGGCCGCAACAGTCGCATCGTGCTGCCCTCGTCGACGTTCGACCAGCGGCCCGTTCCGCCGCTGCCGCCGGGCCTACCGGCTCGGACGCAGGAGGCCGATCGCGGCGAGGACTTCGAGCGCTCGCGGCACATCCGCCGCTAGCGGCTGCCGCCTCCCGCATCCCGCCTCCCGCATCGAGCGCACTGCCGGCAGGCCGGTCTGTCTTCGTTTCCCCCTCCGAGGGGAGCCCCCGGGGGCTACTGCCCCCGGACCCCCGCTACCGCACTGCGTGACGGCGGCAGACCGCCATCACTCCGTTT
>JAAELQ010000254.1 GCA_024226515.1 bacterium | reverse complement strand
GTCGCCGGCGAGGCACGACAGATAGGCCTGGTAGAGGATCTCGGGCTCGGCCTCGGCGACCGGCACCTGGCGCACCACCCGGTTGCGGTCGCCGGTGACGATGGTGACGTGCTGCGGGGTCGAGCGCGCCGTCGGCTTGCCCGAGGTCTACGTCGAGCTCGACGTCACCGGCACCGCTCGGCCCGAGGAAGCGGGCGAGGAGCGCGCCTGGGCCTGGCGCCTGGCGCGCGGCGAGGCGGCGGAGCGGACGCCGGCCACTGCGGCGCTGGCGCGCGACGGTGGCCGCTGCTTCGTGCTGCTCGGCGAGGCGGGGTCGGGCAAGACCACCTTCGGCCATCACCTGTGCCATACCCTGGCGTTCGGGGAGGCGGTGCACGAGGGGCTCGCCGGCCTGGTGCCGGTGCGTTTCGTCCTCCGTGAGGCGGCGGCGCGGCAGTTGCCGCCGGCCGCCGAGCGCGGCGCCGCCGGCCTGCTGTGGGACGCCCTGGGTGAGGACCTGGGGTTGGCCCTCGGCGCCGAGGGGGCGCGCCGCCTGCGGCCCTGGCTCGAGGAGAAGATCCGCACCGCCGGCGCTCTGGTGGTGTTCGACGGCCTCGACGAGGTGCCCGAGGCCGGCGAGCGGCGCCAGCTCGCGCTCGAGTCGATCGCCGCCTTT
>JAAELQ010000253.1 GCA_024226515.1 bacterium | reverse complement strand
GCCGCCGCTTGGGCTTTTCTGGCGTGCCGTTCACGGGCTGCTCGGATCGAGTCAGTGTCGTTTCCATGATAAGGAACCTCGTCGCCCTCGATGTGTACGGGACAGAATCGAGGCGCCTCATTCATGTTGGCACGGAGGGGTGCTCAACAACCCCCGAAGCGCAAAGGACGCCAAGTCGGCTGCAGGTTCAGCACTGACGCAGCGTCCCGACAGGAAGAAGAAGCCTGCTCGCAAGAAGAGAAAGAAGGGATGAGATCGCGGCGTTCATGCCTGCCGGGCGCGTTCAGTAGCTGAACGTCTTGATCCCCCGCGTGTCGTAGACCGACCCCTTCGCCAGCGCACCCTCGCCCGGCCGAGCGCCATCACCGCTGCCACGATCACGTCGATCTTCTCAGCGCTGCGCTGGCGGCCCAGCTTCACGTTGCCGCCGGCTCGCGGCGCTCGGCGTTGTCCCGCGGCGCCCAGAACCACCACAGCGCGCTGTAGTCCTCGTCGTCCTCGGGGAACACGAGGCACAGCGCCATCAGGTCCGACGTCGAGCCCAGGTCGAGCCCGCCCCAGCACCGCCGGTTCTTCAGCTGCTTGAGGTCCAACGCGCCGCCGCAGCGCATACGGTTCGCACTGATCGACCACGTCGAGACCGCCGCGTCAGGCCACCGACTCCGATGGGACGCCCTCAGAGATGTCCATGACTTCTAGGGCGGATTCAGCTTCGCCGTCTAGTTCGGCTCTTCCGCCGCTGATGGCTTCAGTCTGAAGCGCCGCTCAGTCTACGAGTGCAGCGACGATCGCGTAAGCCACCGTGGCGATGAGGAGGGCTCCGGAAATCAGCAAGCCGGGCCTGTCCACGATCGACTGGATTGCATCGAGGAGCGACACCTCGCGGGCGCCCAGGCTCGCAGGAGAGTAGCCGCTGGCGTCTAGCCTCTCGAGGTTCTGCACTTCTACATGGACCGGCAGGCCTTCGACGCGAGCGTTCTTGTATTCGCTGCGGAGTCGGTCGACGACATTCGAGCTCTTCACCTTGACGATGAACTTCAGCTCGCCGCCCCGATCCGCGACGCCGAATCCAAGCACGACACCCCGCTCGTAGTACTCCTCCCAGTGGCGCTCGACCAGCTTCTCTGCGTCGCTGAATGAGAGGCACTCTGTCACCGGCATGCGGGTCAACTCCATCGCGATCCAACCCGCGGGACGCGCTGCGAGGATCGGGATTCGGGAGGCCTAACAGAATCCCAACGAAACTTGGATTATCCTACCTCGAACATACGCCCCGCGTCATCAAAGGGCAAGAAGTCGTTACCGGGTAACGCCCGGCCATTAGCCACGATGGATGGTTGCACCGTCCCCGATGGCATCGATCACGCGCTCTATCGGCACGGCGTATCCCATCGCTGCCATTTTAGCCCCTCGGGCCCGGGCGACGAGGATACCGAGCGGACGAGGCCCGTTCGCGCCGCCCGATGTCACAACGAGCGCGCCCGAGTCTCCTTTTCGACAGAAGTCGAGCGACGTCTCGTAGGCCGGACTGATCTCGATGAGCGGGGGATCAATCCGCACCTTACCCCTGCGGCTCCGGATCGAGATCGAGAGTCCGAGCCGCGCGTAGCCGGTGCTGTGCCGGCTCACGGCGCCGTATATCTGGACCTTCAGCCCGTCGTCCGGCCGTGTCGACTCCACGCGAATCTCCTTCTCCGCTACCGGAGTCGCATCGAGACGGCCGATCGGCGTGGGGAACCGGGATTTCACCCGGGCTCCTCGCTCGACCTCGGCCAACACGCAGTCGATGCTGTCGAGCTCTTTCTTCGTTGGCTGAATCGTCCCGATCGCACGACCGGGCAACCAGCCTTTGCGAGGCGGTCGGCGATCCCGCTTGGCCATGAGCTTCGCTACTCGAAGTCGATTGTCCACTCGCGGCTCGACAACATGTGCCGCAGTCACGATGAACCGCGCGCGCCTCCATCTGACGACACAGCCAAGTGTGCCGATGCGCTTGGTCTTGCCGGGTCGTTCCAGAACGCAGATCGGCGAGCCCGGTCGCGTCGGAGCCCGGAAGCTGTTGTACGCCCATCGCAAGGCTACGACCACGACTTCGTACATGTCAGCAGGTCTTCCCCGGTGAGCCTCTAAGCTCGAGTATGCACACCTGATCGCGCCGCGCACAGCAAGGACTGGCGCCTCGCGACGATCAACCGAATGGGAACTGACATGATACTCCCCTCAGCTCGGCGGCGCAACCGTCGTCCTCACAACGAGAAAAGCCCTTCGACGTGTTCGCCGACAGGCTTGACCTCCCAGGGCGGCGGGATGACAGGAGATCCGGAATCCGCTGCCCGCGTTCCGTACACTGGAGGTGATGTCGGGATCCCCCCCCACCCCGTTCGTCCTTCCCCGGGCCCTGATCTTCCTCGCGTCGATCTGGCTCATCGGGTCGTGGATGATCGCGATGGGGTTCACGCCGCCGGTGCAGCCGTCGTCGTCGAGCTACGAGTACGGGCTGCTGACGATGCTCCTGTGCCTCGCGAGCGGGCTGATGATCGGGTGGCCGCTGCTGCGTCTGAGCCAGACGCGCTCGGCGGCGCCGATCCGCCAGACGGTCCTCGACCTCGTCGTGATTCTCTCGATGGTGCAGGTGATCATCTGGCCGTTGCGTCTCGTGACGACCTGGTCCCTGTCGCGCACCGCCGCCATCGACGCGACGCTCGCGGGCTGGACCCTCCTCGCCGGCGCGGTCGTCACGGCCGCGATCACCACGGATCGCCGGGGTCCGCGCAACCTCGCGATGATCGCGTGCATGGCGATGTGCCTGCTCGGACCGGCGCTCGGCGTCGCCGGCGTGATGCGCGGCGTGGACGCG
>JAAELQ010000252.1 GCA_024226515.1 bacterium | reverse complement strand
GCGTCGCGCACCTTCTCAACAATCTGCTGCGGCGTATGCCGCTTCCTCTTCTTGCTCATCGATTCGTCTGCCACGGTGAAACTCCTTCCCGATTGACGGGATTGTTGCACAGTGGTGGACTCGTTTCAGGGGGGCATGCCAGATGGTCGCGGACCCCGCGCAGATGACCGCTACCGATCTGGATGCCTGGGTCGCCGACATCGACAACTACGGCATCGCCGGCGCCTTCTCGGAGCTTGCGTACCGGACGCCCGTCGCCGCCAGGGTCGCAAAGAAGTGGAGCCGAGCGCGAGACGAGTGGAAGAGCGCGTGCGGGTGGAACATGGTCGGTCACCTCGCGTCGCATGCGGAGACGATCGACGAAGCCGACCTCGAGGCGACGCTCGAAACGATCGAGGCAAAGATCCACCGCAGCCCCAACCGCACACGGTATTCCATGAACCGCGCGCTGATCGCGATCGGACGACGAACGCCACGGCTCCGCCGCCTGGCCACCGCGGCGGCCAAGCGCATCGGCCCCGTCGAAGTCGACCACGGCGAGACCGGGTGCAAGACCCCCGACGCCGTCGCCGCCATCGCGAAGAAGAAGCGGTAGTCGGGACCCGGGGGGCTCGTTGTCGCACTCAAGCTTCGTTCGACTCTTCGTGCAGAGCAGCACGAGGCCGACTGATCATCAAGCGGCGCAAGTGACTCGAGTGACGGAGAACGGACAAGTGGACCTGATCATCGACGATTGAGCGGGTCGGGGGACAGCACGTTACACCGCCAAACGACACAAGCCCCGCACAGAGCGAGGCTTGCACCCCATCGTTTCGGCGTGGTTACTTAGCTCGCGGGAATCGAATGCGCATCCCAGCGGCTCAGAGGCCGGTCCCCTAAGCCGCCGGCGCCGCCCTCCGTGCCAACATGAATGAGGCGCCTCGATTCTGTCCCGTACACATCGAGGGCGACGAGGTTCCTTATCATGGAAACGACACTGACTCGATCCGAGCAGCCCGTGAACGGCACGCCAGAAAAGCCCAAGCGGCGGC
>JAAELQ010000251.1 GCA_024226515.1 bacterium | reverse complement strand
GGTCCTGGGCATCCGCGACGACGGCTCGGTTCTCCTTGGCTACTGGGATGGCAAGGCGTTCAAACTGGAGGAGGGCCAGCCGATCGAGCTGTTCAGCGGGCCGATCGCGGCCTGGACCGGCAACGCGATGGACATCGCCGATGACGAGACGATCGTGGGCTTCGACAACTTCATGCTCAGCCGGCAGGCGTGGATTCGTCCCAACGGCGGACCGGCCGTCAACCTGCGCGCCTACCTCCTGAGCCTCGGCGCCGTGGACGTTCCGGGCATCCTGGAAGTCTGCCAGGCGGTGAGCACGAACGGCAACATCATCATCGGCCACAACGCGTTCTCTAACGGCTGGCGCATCAACCTGTGCGTGCCGGATCTCTCCGGCAACGGCGCCGTGGACTTCGCCGACATCCTGGCGATCATCGGCGCGTGGGGTCCGTGCTCCGGCTGCGACGCGGATCTCGACGGCAGCGGCGACGTCGGCTTCGGCGACATCCTTGTCGTGATCGGCGCGTGGGGCGACTGCCCCTGATCGCGTGACTGAATCGACTCTCTCCCCAAGGAACCAACTTCGGAACCCACGCTGATGAACTTCACTCGCTCCCTCATTGGAACGGCGCTTCTCCTCGGCTCGGCGTCCGTGGCGTCGGCGCAATACGTCACGGTCGAGGAGCTCGACGGCCTCGGCATCTTCAGCATCTCGGACCTGTCGCCGGACGGGCGCTACATGGTCGGCGGCTTCGCCGACGGCGGCTACCTCCTCGACCGCAAGACGGGTGTCCTGACCACGCTGCCGGCGCCGGGCCTGCATGCCGCGGCCGTGTCGGACGACGGCACCGTCGTGATCGGCGACATTCCCGACCCGGAGGGCATCGGCAGCAACGTCGCGGCGATGTGGACCGCCGACGAGAACTCCTGGTTCAGCCTCGGCCATTTGCCCAACGCCGGGAGCTGCCCGAGCCGCAGCGACAGC
>JAAELQ010000250.1 GCA_024226515.1 bacterium | reverse complement strand
TCCGCCGGCTCTGAAGTGACGGTCGAGAGCTTTTCGCCTACGGCGCTGTCGTTCATCCGCATCCCGGGCTTCGCCAACGACGTCGCGGTCCAGGGCGACTACGCCTACGTCGCTGCCGGCACCCGCGGACTCTACGTGGTCGACGTCGCGGATCCCGCCGCACCGTCGATGGCCGGCAAGGTCAACACCCCCGGCAACGCCAATGGGGTCGACGTCGACGGTGACCACGCCTATGTCGCTGACGGCAGCTCGGGGCTGATGATCATCGACGTCAGCGCTCCCGGCAATCCGACCCCCGTCGCCCTATTGGACCCTGACGGCAGGGCGGTCGACGTGGCCGTGGCCGATGGCCGGGCCTACGTGGCTGCCGGGATCTGGGGCCTTCACGTGGTCGACGTCAGCGACCCCGAGGCTCCGGTTCTGCTCGGCAGCGTCGATACCGGCGACGCCGTGGCGGTCGAGCCCGATCCGCCGCCGATCGTACGCATCGTCGAGCCGGCCGGCGGCAGCGAAGTGGCGGCGGGGAGCGCACTGCGGGTCACCGCCGCCGCC
>JAAELQ010000249.1 GCA_024226515.1 bacterium | reverse complement strand
TCGACGGCGAGGGCGAGACCACGATCATCGACGACGACGGCTGGTTCACCAACGGCTCGGCCGACGACTTCACCATTCCGGGCTGCGTGCTGCTGACCCCGAGCTCGTACAACCGCGCCGCTTCGGCCTGGCGCACCTCCCAGCTCGATCTGACGCAGAGCTTCGACAAGACCTTCCGCTTCTACCACGGCAACCGCGTCGGCAACGGCGGCGAGGGCATCGTCTTCGCGCTGCAGAACGACGACATCACGGCGCTCGGCGCGTCTGCTGGCTGGCTCGGCTACCTCGACATCCAGCCGTCGATCGGCGTCAAGACGGACACGCACGCCACGGTCGGCGATTTCATCAGCATGGTCGAGAATGGCTCGCTGAGCAGCATAGCGTCGGTGCTGGGCTTCGCCTTCGAGAACGGCCGCGAGGAGCTCCTGCGGGTGATCTGGAACGCCGAGATGAAGGACCTCGACGTCCATTGGGAAGGGGAGGAGGTCCTCGTCTACACCAAGGACCT
>JAAELQ010000248.1 GCA_024226515.1 bacterium | reverse complement strand
TTAACGGTGCCTGAACTCGTGGTTCATGAGTGAACAGCGCGGTCGTTTCGGCCCTGGAAAGGGGCGCGACTGGTTCGCCGGCTTGGCATTGCCGTTGCCTGCTTAGACAGTCGAGTTCGGTGACTGCACTCAGGCTCCGAAGCAGTTCTCTCTCGAACCGGCCCAGTCAGGGCGTCGGATTGGCTACCCAGCGTTCGGCTGCCGGAAGAGAGGTGGCCAGCAACAAGCGTTCGATTCGGTGCCGAGACCCCCACGCGGACCAAGGCTACCTCGAAGCCGCCAGCAACGGGGACGACACCACAGTCTAATCTCTCTCCCCGCCAGGGTTCACGGCGGCGAGAAGGGGGGGCGCCCGATTCTGCCCCGGGCGGTCGACCGCATCCTACGGAACGATGTGCGCTAGACGCTTCATCTCACAGCGCGTGACCACGGTGCCGAGCTTGAAGACCTCTAGGGAGCAGTAGGTTGCGCAGGCCCTGGAACAACTAGGCTCCTCGACAATTGCGGCACGCCGACCGAGTGCCGCAGCGCACTCCGTCGAGCGGTGACCGAAGTAGTGCTACTGGGTATTCGATTTTGGAGTATTCCGTTTTGGGATATTCCGTTTTGGGATATATCGTGCCGCTCCTTTGTGAGGAGGTCGGTCGAATCTGTGAGCAGCTCGGTCCACACGTCGCGCTACAGGCGTTTCCTGGAGCGCCTTCGCAAAGCACGGCGCGAGGCCAAACTTACCCAGGTTGAAGTTGCAGAGGAACTTGAACAGCCGCAGTCCTTCGTCTCCAAGTGCGAATCAGGTGAGCGGCGCGTTGACGCCGTGGAACTCAAGGCGTTCGCAGTACTCTACGGGAGACCGGTCACCTACTTCCTACCTGAAGACCAGGAAGACGAGTGAGGCCCCTTCCGCAGTTCGGCGGCCTGGACCCGCGATTCTGGGCTCATGTCCGGTTGGTCTCGGAGCGGCTCGGCTACTCGGTGCGAGCGAAGAAAGGGCAGCCGAAGCGCCTTCGCGGTTACACGATAGATGAGATCGTGCGTTGCCTCGAAGAGCTAGAACTCGATCACGATAACATCGTCACTTCCGGTAGTGGATCCGTAACGGTGTATGGGAAACAACTCTTAGCGTACCTCAACGAGAGACGTAGACTTCTAGAGGACGGTGTTGCGCCGTTTCTCATGGATCGTGCAGAGGCAGCCGTTGAATTCGAGCGACTTAGAACCGAACTCAATCCGGGTGCGCCCTTCCCATGAACAAGCAGAGGAAGGAAAAACGGCACCACGCCTATATGGTTGGCATGGTCAACATGCTGACCGAACGGGAGCTAGACGGCCGCGGTTTCGCCGACAATCCACGAGGCCTAACCGTGGTTACCGATGGCGGAACGTTGTTGCGCACGTTCTCCCGATGGATGGACGGCGCATATCCCGACATTCGAAACCCCCGTGCGGTGTGGGAGGTCAAGGAGTATTACGGCACTAAGACTTTTGGTAGCCGGGTCGCGGATGGCGTCTACGAGACGATGCTCGACGGTCACGAGCTCGCGGAGCTCAAGGCCACTGAGGGAAGAAAGGTACTTCACTACTTGATCGTGGACGACCGTTTTACTTGGTGGGATTGCGGACGCTCGTACCTTTGTCGGATCGTCGACATGCTGCACATGGGGTTGGTCGATGAGGTGGTTTTTGGTCGCGAGGTAATCACACGATGGCCGGAAATAGTCCAGGAATGGCTGTAAGATTGCAGCAATATCCCATCCTGGGATATTGTACTGCTGAGGTTTCGTGTTGACGCAATCACGGCTGTTCACCAAGGCGATCGAGAGACCACGAAACCAGGTCCCTCCGTTCAAGAGCCAGCTCCTCAAGTGGGTTGGGAACAAACAGCGGTTCGCACATGAGATAATCTCGTACTTCCCCGCGGACTTTGGCACTTACTACGAGCCGTTTCTTGGCACGGGCGCTGTTCTGGCTACGCTCGCTCCAGAAAAGGCAGTGGGGTCCGATGTCCTTGAGCCCCTTGTCCAGATCTTCCAGACTTTGCTCGATGATCCAAGGAAGTTGCTTCGTTGGTACGAAACCCGCTGGACGGACTTCCAGAAGGACAGGAACGCTACTTACCGGAAGATCCAGGCTCGCTATTCGAAAAAGGCGAACGCCGCGGATCTAGTCTTCCTTTCGCGATCGTGTTACGGAGGAGTGATCCGCTTCCGTAAGGACGGCTACATCAGCACTCCAATCGGAGTGCACGCTCCAATATCACCCGCATCTATGAAGATGCGTGTTGACCTGTGGAGAGAGCGCTTGGCCGGTGCCACATTTGTACATAGTGATTTCGAGGCGACCATTGACCTTGCCCAAGAAGGCGACGTTGTCTACTGCGACCCACCCTACTACGACACGCAGTCGATTCTTTACGGTGCGCAATCATTCTCCCTTGAACGGCTCTACAAGGCGATCAGCAGCGCCAAGGCACGCGGTGCATACATCGCCCTATCGATTGACGGCCACAAGAAATCGGGAACCAAGGCCTGCGACATTCCGCTCCCGGAGGATGGCCTTTTTGAGCGCGCCTTGGCGGTAAACTGTGGGCGCAGCATGCTCAAGCGGTTTCAGATGGAAGGGAAAAGCCTCGAATCTGAGGTGGTTTCTGACCGACTTCTACTGAGTTGGTCGTAAAAACGTGTCTAGTACTGCCTTGAGCAATTGTCTCGCGGGCGTTCCCGATTCGTACGCCAGGCAGTAAGTCGAGAAGCGACGTGCCACGTTTCCTCGCTTCTCATCGGTGCCTACTTCTTCAACTAGATCAGGGCCACATTTCCCGCTATTTTCGAGATGAACTATGAAAAATGGCCCCGCGGCGTTAGGGGGGTAAACACCGCGGGGCCGGGTTCGGTCGTTCCCTTGCGGGCTTTGCCGACTAGGTAGAGAGCATCCCGTTCTCGGGACGCAGCGTCGTGGACTCGCGGGTGTGCAGGAAGGACTCGACGGCCCTCCGGTCGCCCGTTCCACTGAAACGCTCGAACTCCACGCCCATCCCGGGGATGCGGATCTCGGCTCCCTCGTGATCCGAGGGCACCGTTCGCACCACGCGGGCGATGACGTGAACCTTGTTGCCCTTACCGGGCAGCGGGAAGGCCAGGGCGCAGCGCATGCCGATATCCATCGGCATGGCGGTCTGGACGAAGATACCGCTGGGAGACAGGTCCCGCGTGTAGCCGACGAAGAGCGAATCCGCTCCGTCGAAGAACACCGGCACCTCGACCGGGACGCGAGGCCGTCGCACGTAGCACCACACGCGGTTGCGTCCCATCGTGCGTGCCTCGTCGAGTGCGTCGCGCGCGCGGTCCATCAGATCGGCCGGCTTCTCGGCATCGGCGGGGTACGACGCGGCGCCGAGGCTCAGCGTCACCTTGCGCGCGACACCGTCCTCGGTCGAGCAGAAGCGATAGCGTTCGACCGTGGAGCGCAGGCCGGCGGCCAGCTGTCGCGCCTCGCCGCGCCCCGCGCGCGGCAGAAGAATGGCGAAGTCGTCGTCGCCCAGTCGGGCGATCGAGCTGTTCTCCGGAGCGGCGACGCGCAGGATGCCCGCCAGACGGTGCAGGATCTCGTCGCCGCAGCCGTGCCCGGCGCGGTCGTTGATCTCTCTCAGGTGATCGATGTCGACCAGGACCACGGCGAGCGGTTGCGCCGAGAGCTCGGCGCTGCGGAACGCGCGGCCGAGCTGCGCCGCGAACACGTCGGCCGTGGGAAGGCCGGTCAGCGGGTCGTGCTTGTCTTGCACGTCGCGCACGGCGCCCGGTGCGGAGCGCGCCAGCACGTGCAGCATGCGCACGCGGATCCGGTCGCCGGGGCCCGGCAGCGGGTCGGCCACGGCCGTGACCTCGAGGCTGCGGCCGTCGCGGGCGTGCAGCGTCAGGTCGACGTTTCGCGCCTCCTGCACCGGGGCGATCTCCCCGTCGTACAGCGGTAGCCCCGCCGTCGCGCCCGGAGCGTCCTCCACGGAGGGGGAGGCCCCGAGGCTCTTGTGGCGTCCGACGACGTCCACGGCCGGCCAGCCGGTCAGGTTCTCCATCTCCTGGTCGAAGCCCAGGATGTTCCCTCTTCGGTCGACGATGAACGCTCCGCGCTCGGAGCTGGGGCGGTGGCCCGTGATTCCCATATGGATATTCCTCCGTACGGCGTGAATCTAGGGTCCGCCGCGAGCCGGAGGCAAGCGGACGGCGGAGCCTCCGTCCGGCGCGAGGGTGAGGGGGGCCTAGGGCGTTCGTCCCGGGCGCGGGCGCAGCCCGAGGGAGGTGAGCGTCTTCTCGAGCCCGGGGCCGTTGAGGGCCCAGTAGGCGAGCCTCTCGCTGGCCAGTAGCTCCGCGGACATCCCGTCGTCGCGAGTCCAGCGGACGATCCGGTTCGGGGGGGCCTGCTCGACGTAGAAGGTCCACGTGCGCGCCGCCAGACGACGGCGGCCGGATTCCGGCGGATACGTCGCCGAGGACGACGCGGCCGCGATCTCGGCCTGGGCCACGAAAACCTCGAACTCACCGGCGGGAACGCGGATCTTGCCCTCGTGCCGCTGCAGGCTCAGCCGGGCCCGGTCCCAGGCGGGGGGCACGTGATCGAGACGCGAGCGTTCCAGCGAGCGCAGCAGCGGAACCTCGATCGAATCTCCGGGCTCGAGCCGCGGCGCCGCGAGACCGCGCGCCCAGTGCAGCAGCCCGTCCTCGGCCAGCCCGGGACCCGCAGGGTCGAGGCGTGCGCTCTCGTCGGCCTCGCCGTCGAAGTAGCTGTGAGCCTCGTAGCGCACGGCTCCGTCGAACGTCGCCTGGGCCCATACGTGACCGCACCATTCCTGCGACGAGAACGAGACCTTGGTCGGCCGGCCTCGGCGGTCCCCCCGCGGATCGTCGAGCGCGACGAAGACGCTGGTCATCAGGTTGTAGTCGTAGACCCCGGTGGGGAAATCCTGGATCAGGTTCAGCTTCAGGACGGGGAACGTGTCCGACTTCGGGCGGCCGGGACGCTCCGCCTTCACCCGGTCCGACCTGGAGAAGGTCTCGGTCACGAAGATCGTCACCGCCGTTCCCTTGCGCGGCTCGCCGTACCGGGGAAGCGTCAGCGCGTAGCCCGCAAGCTCGGCCCGGCCGTCGCCCCAGTGGTCCCAGAACGCCTGCCCGTAGGCCGGCGCCGCGATCCCGGGACTCGTCCGTCCGGCGGCATCGCCGGTCGCAACGACCAGCGTGATCGCCAGCAGCGCCGCGGCGGAGAGACCGATGGCCCAGCGTTCTGTCGACATCACCGGCATTGTAGTGGATCGCAGATAAAAAAACGGCGGGTTCCGAAGAACCCGCCGTAGCAATCGATGCATCCGTGCAACGGGCCGAAGCCCGTTGCACGGTTACTCACTTAGCGCGAGTGCTTACCAACCGAACGACCCGTGCGAGCACGGTGCGAGTTGTTGGTGTCGGACGCGTCGGTCGCGGCGTCGAGGTTCAAGAGACCCTCGGCACCGGCCGCGTTGTCACGACCGGAAGCAATGAAGGCTTCCGGACCAGCGTCGCCACTGTCGCCGCTGTCGCTGTCCTCGTCCTCGTCGCCACCGCCGGTGTCCGGCGGAACGACAGGCGCGCACTCGGTCGGGCAGACCGGCGTGCCTTCGCGGAAGATCAGCGACCAGAAGGTGATCTCACCCGTGTCGGCGGTGAAGTTGTCGTCGACGTTCAGCGACCACGTGCCGTCAATCGCTTCGCCGTCGAAGTCGGACAGGAAGGCCGTGAAGCCGTTGGTCAGAGCCGGCGGAATCGAACCGGTCGTCGCACCACCACCCGGGCCGCAGAAGGTCTGAGTGCCTTCGTCGTCCGCGAGGATGTCGAGGAGGTTCGAGGAACCGCAGTTGCGGCTCCACAGAGCCACTTCCGTGCCCGTGCCCTTGTTGGACACGATCGCGGAGAGGTCACCGATCCAGGTGTGCGTCAGGACGAGATCGACGTCCAGATCGCCAACGAATCCACCGTTACCGGCGACGACGATCTCGTCGCGGGCGCCAGCAGCGTCGTTGTCCGGAATCGGCAGCGCCGGGGAGCTGCTGAAGGACACGGAGGTGTCGGACAGGACGACGCACGGAATGTCGTCACCCTGGTACGCACCACCAGCGGCCATGCAAGCCTCGGCTTCGAGGACCTGGCAATCGAACTCACCGCAGATGGCCAGAACTTCGTTCGTGGCACCGGCAGCGGTCAGCGCGTCGCAGTTGTCGAAGCAGCAGGCGCCCGTCGGCGGCGGCGGGATGATCGGCGCGCACGTCTCGTCGGCGGTGCAAGGACCGGCGTCGGTGATGGCGAGCTCGAACGCACCGGCGCTTCCGAGGAAGCCGTGCACGAGGATGTGGTACGTGGAATCGGCACGACCGCAGAACGTGATCGACGAGGTGAAGTCGGCGCAACCGGCGCCGTCATCGTTACCGTCGACACACACGAAGTCGGCGCTGTCGCAGTCCTGGCAGAAGACCGAGATCTTCGTGTCGAACTGGGCCGAGCCCGTGGCCGGGTTGCCGTCGTTGCAGGTCGAAACGCTGACCAGCGTGTCGGCAGCCAGGGTCAGGTCATACCAGAGGGCGTCGCCGCCCGCGGTGATGGACGTTCCGCAGAACCCACCCGTGACGTTCGGGTCGGAACCGGCACCGGTGGAATCACCAGCGACGAGATCGCCCAAGTTCGCGGCCGCGCCGTTGGCGCACAGGTTCTGTCCGCCCTGCTGGAACAGCGTGACCTGGACGGTCGGGGCGAGGTCGATCGGCAGGATAACCGTGTGCGGGTTGTACTTGCCAATCTGGTCGTTAGCGTAGAACGTGACCTTATCACCAGGCTGCACGGCAAACTCGTACGTACCGTCCGAGTGCGCGTTAGCCTCGGCCTTTTGAGAGGCCGTGTCCGTGAACGCCGAAACGTCCAGGCCGGTGAGAAGGTTGCCAACACTGTCGTAGAACTCGACGGAAACATCTTCCGCCATGGCAGGAGCCACCAAGAGCACCGACAGGGCGAGCATACAGAGCGATCCGCGGATCTTACTCGACATGCGATTCTTCCCCCTTACATAAGTATCCGGTTCTCTATTGAACCGGATGATGTCCCAAAAACCTTGTGACCGAAATGAAAAGAGCCTGGGGTGGGCGATTCGCGGCGCCGATTCGCGAACTGGTCGCGAACGGTCGTTCTTGTGCTGATATCCAGAAACCGCGAATGACTCGAATCCCCCCCGTGCCGACCCATGGAACCACGCTCGCGGCGCCAGAGTCAAGACCAAAAATTACTTACAAATCTTCTACTTCTACCGGATCTCCCGTACCTGCCTGGTCACGGGATCGTCCAGCGCTACCTGAATGTACCGGGAACTGGGCGCCGGTCAAGGCGAAATTTGCGGTCCCGGGACTCGCTACTATCCATAAACTCCTTGTCTTTCTTTCGGTTGTGCAGGGGCTCGTGCAGAGCCCTCATTCGGCGACGCGACTCCGGGGGCGCCAACACCGACTCGTGCGGCGAGACGTGCCGCGACGCAGGGTCCGGGCTAGAATCGCCGTCCTTTCATGAACGCCGTAAAAACAGCCGTGGCGATTCTCGCGCTGCTGCCGCTCTTCGCCTGTTCCGGCGAAACTCCGGGCCCGGCGAGCGGAGGCACGCCTGCGCAGTCCGCGGCGGGACCGTTCGTCGACCGCACCGACCAGGTCGGTCTCGATTTCTTCTACTTCAACGGCATGTCCGGTGAGTTCCACCTTGCGGAGATCCTCGGGCCGGGAGGGGCGCTGTTCGACTACGACGGCGACGGAGATCTCGACGCGTTCATCGTCCAGGGAGGACGCTTCGATCCGGCGCTCGATCCGGATGCGGCTCGAATCGGGCGGCGCATGCAGCCGCTCAACGACCGGTTGTTCCGCAACGAGCTGTCCGAGACGGGCACGCTCGCCTTCGTGGACGCGACGGCCGGATCGGGAATCGACGGCACGGGCTACGGGATGGGCGCGGCCATCGGCGACTACGACGGCGACGGCGATCCGGACCTCTACGTCACCAACTACGCCGAGAATCGCCTCTGGCGCAACGACGGCGACGGCGGCTTCACCGACGTGACCGACGCCGCGAACGCGGGTGACCCACGCTGGAGCACCAGCGCCGCTTTTCTCGACTACGACGGCGACGGCGCGCTCGACCTGTTCGTGGTCAACTACGTCAACTACACGCTGGCCAATCACAAGCCGTGCTACTCGCCGACGAGCGCGCTGGACTACTGCATTCCCGACAATTTCGCGCCGCTGCCGGACCGTCTGTTGCACAACCGGGGGGACGGGACCTTCGAGGACGTGACCGCGGCCGCCGGGATCGCCGGCAGGTACGGCGCGGGGCTCGGTGTGGTGTCCGGTGACTTCGATCGCGACGGACGCATCGATATATATGTCGCCAACGACGGGAACCCGAATCAGCTATGGCTCAACCGGGGGGGCGGTCGGTTCGAGGATCGGGCGCTGATTGCCGGTTGCGCGCTGAACGCGGACGGCCGGGCCGAGGGCAGCATGGGGATCGACGCCGCGGACTTCGACGGCGACGGCGACGAAGACTTGTTCATGACGCACCTGACCGACGAGACGAACACGCTGTATCTCAACGACGGGACCGGCCTGTTCGAGGACCTGTCGCTCGCGACCGCGGTGGCGACCGCGAGCCGGCCATACACCGGGTTCGGCACCGCGTTCGCGGATTACGACAACGACGGTTGGCTGGATCTGATCGTCGCCAACGGCGCGGTCAGGACACAGCCCGAGCTGGCACGGGCCGGAGATCCGTTTCCGCTGCACCAGAAGAACCAGATCTTCCGCAATCGCGGGGACGGGACGTTCGAGGAGGTGACCGCCTCGGCCGGCGCCGCCTTCGAGACGTCCGAGGTCAGCCGCGGGGCGGCATTCGGCGACGTGGACAACGACGGCGACGTGGACCTGCTCGTGCTGAACAACAACGCGCCGTCACGCCTGCTGCTGAACCGGGTGGGCCAGGACAGTCCGTGGATCGGCCTGCGCGTGCTGGGGCGCGACGGGCGGCGCGACGCGATCGACGCCCGGGTCGAGCTGCTGCTGGAGGACGGCTCGACGATCTGGAGGCGCGTCCGGGCGGCGGCCAGTTATTGCTCGTCCAACGATCCGCGCGTGCTGGTGGGCCTCCGGGGTCGCGCGCCGGTCGCCGCGTTGCGCGTGCATTGGCTCGACGGGGGGGACGAGACGTGGGACGCCCCGCCGATGGGGGAGTACACGACGCTCCGGCGCGGCGAGGGACGCAGTGCGGACTGATCGCTCGCGCGCCGCCGCGGCGATCGCCTGGTTCGCCCTCCTCGTCTGCGCGTGCTCGGGGCCGGCAGGTCCCACGTTGGTCGAGATTCCGGCGCCGGATCTGTCCGGACTCGAGCCGTCGGTGAGCGAAGAGCTGGCGCGGCAGCGTTCGGGCGTGGACGAGTCTCTTGCCGACCCGGACGGCGATCGGCCGCGACTGGCCGACGAGCTCGGGGCGCTCGGCGTGCTGTACCACGCCCACACGTTTCACGAGGCGGCGCTGGCGTGCTACGGCAACGCGCGATCGCTGGCCCCCGAGGACCCGCGCTGGCCGTACTACGTGGGACAGTTGCGGCGCGTGCTGGGGCAACTCGACGAGTCGGCCGCCGATTTCGAGGAGGCGCTGAGGCTCGACCCGGACAACGCAGCCACGCGCCTGCACCTCGCGGCGGTCGCGTTCGAGCAGAACCGGCACGAGCGCGCCGAGCGGCTGTATCGCGAGTTGCTGCAAAGCAACCCCGATCATGCGCCGGCGCTGATCGGCATCGGGCGCGTCGAGCTGGCCCGCCGCGACCACGAGGCGGCCGCGCGGCTGTTCGAGCGCGCCCTGCAGCTCGCGCCGTCCGCGACCGAGGTCTATTACGGGCTGGGCATGGCCTATCGCGGCCTGGGCGACGCGGAGCGGGCCGCAGCCGCGCTCGAGCGTCGCGGTAACGGAGCGGCTTCGTTCGACGATCCGCTGATGCAGGCGGTCCGGGCGCGGGCGGGAGGCTGGCGCGTCCACGTGAATCAGGGGACGTTGCTGTTCCAGGATGGACGGTTCGACGAGGCGCTCGAGGAGTTCCGCCGCGCCGAGCGGGAGCAGCCCGACGAGCCCACGGTGCACACGAACCTGGGGGCGGTGCTCGTCAAACTGGGCGACGTCTCGGGCGCCGAGGCCGCGTTCCGCAGGGCGCTGGACCTCGATCCCGGAGTCCCGGTCGCTCACCGGAACCTGGGGATTCTCGCCGCCCGGCGCGGCGACGACCGCGCCGCCGTCGAGCGCTACCGCGCCGCGCTCGAGCTCGACCCGGACGCCGCCGGCTCGCGCTTCAATCTGGCCAACGCGCTGCGCCGCATGCAGCGCTTCGACGAGGCTGCGGCCGAGTATCGTCGCGTGGTGGACGGGGCCCCGGCCGACGCCCAGGCGCGGTTGGGCGAGGTCCTCGCTCTGGCGCGGCTGCATCGATATCGCGACGCGCTCGAGCGCATCGAGGAGGGGCTGAGCGTCCTGCCCCACGACCGACCGCTGGCTCACGCGCTGGCCCGCGTGCTGGCCGCCGCTCCGCAGGCCGACCTGCGCGACGGGAGCCGCGCGCTACGCGTCGCGCAGCGACTCTACGACGCCGAGAAATCGCTGGATCACGTCGAGGCGCTGGCGATGGCCGCGGCCGAGACGGGCGACTTCGAGCGTGCGAGCGGCCTGCAGCAACGCGCGCTGAATGCCGCGCGCAAGGCCGGACGCGACGACCTGGCGCGGGGTCTCGCAGAGAACCTGGCCGCCTACCGCGCCGGTCGGCCGTGCCGCCGGCCGTGGCCCGACGATCACCCGGCGGTTTCGCCGGCTTCCTAGAAAGAAGTGCGGCAGAGGCGCGAGCGCAGCTCGGTTACGTCGTCGCCCCGCAGCTCGCGCAGGGCATAGCCGACGAACTCCGAGGCGACACGCTTCCGCCAGTGCAGGGTGAAGTCGGTGTTGTCCATCGGCTTGGCCAGCTTGATGGCGGCGCTCGCGGCATCCGCGATGGCCCCGTCGGTCAGCTTGTCTCCGACCAGGCGCTCCGCGGCGTCGGCCGAGAGCATCGGCTGCGAAGCGACCGCGCCGAGGACGACGCGTGCCTGCTGCACGGTTCCGTCAGCGGCGAGCTTCAGCGCGGCCGCGACGGACAGGACGGGGAAGTCGAACGCTCCGCGCCGCCGTAACTTCCAGTACGTGCTGCGCCAGCCGTCCGCGTCGTCGAGCAACACCTCGGCCAGGATCTCGCCCGGCTTGCGCGCGATGTACTCGATCCCGTCGTTGCGATACAGGTCCGCGACCGCGACCTCGCGCTCGCCGTCCGCACCGACCAGCCGCACGCGCGCCCCGAGCGAGATCAACGCCGGGGCCGTGTCGGTCGACGAGACGGCCAGGCAGCGCGAGCTGCTCGGCGCAACCCAGCAGGTCTCGCCGTCCTTCTTCATGCAGAAACCGATCGCCTTGCGCCACTCGTAGTTCTGGTCGTAGTACGTGCAGCGCGTGTCGAGACACAGATTGCCGCCCAGTGTGGCCATGTTGCGCAGGTGGGGCGTCGCGACCTGCGCCGCGGCCTTCCACAGCCCGGGGTACGCCTCGCGGGCGATGTCGGAGCGCACGACGTCGGTCAGGGTCAACCCGGCGCCGAGCCGCAGGCCCTTGCCGTTGGACGTGCGACGCAGCTCCTCGACGCCGCGTAGCGCGACCAGCGTGCGCGGGACCTGTTGTCGACGCTTCATATTCGGTAGCAGGTCGGTGCCGCCGGCGAGCAGCATCGCCTGCGGGCCCTCGCCGGCCAGGATCTTCGCCGCCTCGTCGAGGCTCGTCGGGACTCGATAGAGGAAACGGGGCAGTCGCATCATGGCCGGGGCACCTCGTCGAGCTTCGCCGCGCGCTTGCGGTCGGGATCGTTGATCGCCCTGCCGTCGCCACCCTCCCACGGCGGCGGAACCTGCATCGCCTCGGGCCACGGCACCTCGGGGAACGCCTTCGGCCCCACGCGCCCCTCGCGGCCCTTCGCCTTCTCGTCGAGCGCGCGCACGACCTTGTCCGGGGTCACCGGCACCTCGTCGATGCGCACGCCGACCGCGTCGTAGACCGCGTTCGCCACCGCCGGCATGATCGGCAGCAGCGGCCCCTGTCCGACCTCCTTGGCTCCGAACGGCCCGTTGGGGTCCGGGTCCTCGATCAGGTCGGTGATCACCTCGGGCATGTCCAGCGACGTCGGGCTCTTGTACTCCAGCATCGACGGGAACTTGTGCACCAGCGCTCCGGAGAGGCGCGCCGGCAGTCGGCGATAGACCTGCTCTTCCATCAGCGCCTCGCCGAGTCCCATGTACACGCCGCCCTCGACCTGTCCGCGCACGAGCACGGGGTTGAGCGAGCGACCGATGTCGTGGCCGATATAGACGCGCGGGACGTGGATCCAGCCCGTTACCGGGTCCACCTCGACCTCGACGATCGCGGCGCTGTAGGAGTAGGCCGGCGACGGACCGACGCCTCCGCCCTTGTACCTCGCCGGCGCCTTCGGCGGTCTGTAGGACCCGACCGTGCCCAGCGTGCCGTGCGCCTCCTCCGCCACGACCACGGCCTCGCGAAACGTCAGGCCGCGCCCCGCGTCCTCCGCGTCGAACACGCGTCCCTCGGCGAAGACGAGGCGCGCGGCCGGCACCTCGAGCTTGGCGGCCACGGCCGAGGCGATCAGGTCGCGCGCCCGTTCGGCCGCCTGGACCGCCGCGTTGCCCATCATCAGCGTGACCCGGCTCGAGTACGAGCCGAGGTCCACCGGCGTCAGGTCGGTGTCGCCCGTCACGCAGCGGATGTCGAACGTCCGCAGGCCGAGCACCTCGGCGACCAGCGTCACCAGCACGTCGTCCGAGCCCTGGCCGATCTCCGTGCAACCGCAGAAGACCGTCACGCCGCCGCTGCGATCGAGCTTCAGCTGGACGCCGGAGTGGGGCATCTTGTTCCAGTAGATCGGCAGGCCGGCGCCGCTGAGGTAGGACGAGCAGGCCAGGCCCACGCCGCGCCCGTGCGCAAGCTTGCCGTGCTTGTTCTTCCAGTCCGAGCGCTCGACGACCGCGCGAATGCAGCGGTCGAGGCCGATCGTGCCGACGCGCATGTAGTTCGCCGTGACCGTGTTCGGCTTCTCGACGATCTTCAGTCGCAGCTCGGCCGGATCGATCTGCAGCGCCTCGGCGATCTTGTCCAGCTGGACTTCCTGGCCGAAGCGCGGCTGCGGGGTGCCGTGCCCGCGCTTGGGGCCGCATGGCGCCTTGTTGGTGAACACGCGGCAGCCTTCGAACTTGTAGCGCGGGTAGTGGTAGGTCACGGTCTGCAGGGCCCCGGTGTAGAACAGGCTGGCCACGCCGTACGAGCCGTACGCCCCGCCGTCGACCAGCGTCTGCAGGTGCATTCCCGTCAGCGTGCCGTCCTGCTTGACGCCGGTCCGCAGTCGCATCTGCACCGGATGGCGGCCGCGGTGGCAGTAGAACACCTCCTCGCGGGTGAGGCAGATCTTGACCGGGCGGCCGAGCTCGAGGGCCGCCTTGCAGACGACGATCTCGTGATTGAAGATGTCGCTCTTGCCGCCGAAGCCGCCGCCGTTGGGGCAGGCGATGACGCGGATGTGCGCCGCCGGGATCTGCAATACCTTCGCCAGCGCGCGGTGCACGTAGTGCGGCGTCTGCGTGCTGGACCACAGGGTCAGTTTGCCGTCGGGATCCACGGCGGCCACCGACGCATGCTGCTCGATCGGCAGGTGCGTGTTGCCCTCGAAGAAGAACACGTCGTCGAACACACGATCGGCGTCGGCGAGGGCCTGCCCCACGTCGCCGAACTCGAACGACGCGCGCTTGTGGATGTTGCCTTCCTCGCCGTAGTCGTGGATCCGCGGTTCGGGGTGCGCCAGCGCCTCGACCGGGGCGGCGATCGTCCGCAGCGGCTCGTAGTCCACGTCGATCAGGTCGAGGGCCTCGAACGCGGTCAGTTCGTCGTTGGCGATCACGGCGGCGACGGGGTCGCCCACGTAGCGCACCTTCTCGCCGCACAGCGCTTCCTCGTCCTGACTGACCGGCAGGATGCCGAACTCGATCGGCAGGTCGCGGCCCGTCAGCACGAGATGCACGCCGGGCTGCGCCTCGGCCTTCGACACGTCGAGGCCGCGGATGCGCGCGTGCGGCACGCTGGCCCGCAGCAGCTTGCAGTGCAACATGCGGGGCAACACGATGTCGTCGGCGAAACGCGTCTGTCCCGTCACCTTGGCGCGGCCGTCCACACGCCGCCGCGGCACGCCGACCACCTTGAACTCGCGTTCGGCGCTCATCCTCGATCCTCTTCGCCGGCGCCCTGCGAGATACGCAGCACGGCCTCCTCGACGGAGTCGAAGATCTGCTGGTAGCCCGTGCAGCGGCAGAGCACGCCCGAAAGGGCGTCCTTGATCTCCGCGCGGTCGGGGTTCGGCGTCCGGTCGAGCAGAGCGCGGGCCGTCAGCAGCACCGCCGGCGTGCAGTACCCGCACTGCGAGCCGCCGAGGTCGGCGAACGCCGCCTGCAGCGGGTGCAGCTCGGGACCGTCCGGAAGCCCCTCGATCGTGGTGATCTCGCGCCCCGCGCAATCGACGCCCAGGACGAGGCAGGACAGGACCGGCTCTCCGTCGAGCAGCACGGCGCACGCTCCGCACTCGCCCAGCTCGCAGCCGTGCTTCGTCCCGGGCAGCCCCAGGTCTTCACGCAGCACCTCGAGCAGGGTCTTGTACGGTTCGAAGCAGGCGTGCACCTGCTCCCCGTTGATCCTCAGGTCGAGATTGACATTTCGGGTGTTTTCGCTGACCTCGCTCATGTCTCGCTCCCGTGCTCCCGACCGCTCGGGGCGGGCAGGCCGGAGAAAGGATAGACAAGTCGAGGCGCCGCCGCTTGGCGGCGAGCGTCATTCTTCGGCGTCGCCGGGCGGGTCGGCCTCGGCCGCGGCCTTCGCCTTCGGCCGGTTGCGTCTACCGCCGCGTCGGCCGCGCCGCCGCCTCCGCGGCGTGGCCCCCTCCGTCGACGTTGCGGAGGAGGGCGTCTCTTCCACGGAGGCTGCCGAGGGCTCGGCGTCGACCACTTCGGCCTTGCGCTCGTCCTCCGGCGACTCGGTCGGACCCGAGCCGGAGATCGAGCCGTAGCGCGGCGTTCCGCCGGCCTCGCCGGCCTCGCCGGCCCCCCCCGGGACGGTGGGCAAGGCGTCGAAGAAGTAGTTGTCGTCCCACCGCTTGGGACCGGCCGCCTTGCCGGGGACCACCGCGTCCGGGCGGTCCTCGCCCTGGCCCCTGCGGCCGGATCGCCTGCTGCCGCGCCCTCGGCCGCCGCGCCTCGAGCGCGAGCCTTCGTCGGCCTTCTCGTCGGCTTTCTCGTCGGCTTTCTTTTCGGAGGTCGTTCCGTCCGTCTTCTCGTCGGTGTCCTTGCGGCCTCTCCGGCCCCGGCCTCCGCGGCCTCCGCGGCTTCCGCGACGCGACGACGGGCTCTTGCCCTCCGTCTGCTGCGTCCGGGGTGCCCCCGAGTCGGCCTCGGCCTCCTTGGACCAGACCTCGTGTGCCTCGCGGAAATCGCCGCCGAACAGCATGGCCAGCGCCTCGAGCAGGTACAGCGCGTCCGGCGTGGCCTCGCGCCGCACCAGCGAGCGCCGGTTGCGCCGCGCGCGGCTGGACGGGACCATGCGGAACAACAGCATCACGATCTGCCGGCAGGACTCCTGGTCCTTACGCGGCACCCTCAGGCGCAGCGACAGCGGACGCAGGATCTCGTCGACGAGATCCCGCACGGCGAGGCCCTTGGGCGGAGCGGCCTTGCCGTCTTCGCCCCAGCCGAGCTTCTCGCGCAAGACGGGAACCATCAGCGCCGCCAGCAGCACGCCGGTCGTGGCGGCGTGGCCACCGGTCGCGCGGCGGTCGAGGGCGTCGAGCAGCGGCAGCAGCTTCTCCCAGGCTCCGTCGACGCGGGCGTACGCCTCCGAGATCTCGGGCAGCACGATCTCGAGGATGCCGGTCTCGCGCAGCAGCTCGAACGAGCTGCGGCCCGATCCGGAGCGGATCATCTTGTTGATCTCTTCCAGGATCCGCGGGGGAGCCGCGCGCGGGATCTCCGGGCCGTGGGCCCGGAGGGCCTTCAGCGTCGTCCGCTCGATGTTCAGGTTCAATCGCGCGGCGAAGCGGATCGCGCGTAGGATGCGGATCGGGTCCTCGCGGAATCGGATCTCGGGATCGCCGATCGTCCGCACGACGCGCCGACGCAGGTCCTGCAGGCCGCCGGCGTGATCGAGCACGGTCTCCTGCTCGACGTCGTAGAACAGGGCATTGATGGTGAAGTCGCGGCGCAGCGCGTCTTCTTCCGGGGTGCCGAAGAGATTGTCGTCCCGGATCAGGAGATCCTGATCGGAGGTGTCCTCGCCGGCGTCGCTGACGTCCTGGGCGCGGAAGGTGGCGACCTCGATGATCTTCCCGTCCTGGAAGTAGATGTGGGCCAGGCGGAAGCGACGCCCGATGATGCGGCAGTTGCGGAACAGACGCTTGATCTGTCCCGGCGTGGCCGACGTGCCCACGTCGAAGTCCTTCGGGTGCAGATCGAGCAGGAGGTCCCGCACGCAGCCGCCGACGAGGTAGGCGGTGTGGTCGAATCGGGTCAGCCTCTGGACGATCTTCACCGCATCCGGATCGAGATCCGTCCGCGGAATCGGCTGGTGCACCACCGACGGTCCACGATGTACGACCGGCTGTGCAGCCTTGTCGCCGAGGGAACTGTCACCATCGGGGGTTCGGTCAGAGGTCTTCTGACGACCGAGTAGTTGGCGGATTCGCTTGAGCATTACCTACTTATTAACGTCCACCGCGTCGCCAATATAGCAGCAATCGGTCCGCGGTAGCTACGACTTTTGAACGAAGGCTCGCCGGCCTGGTAATTCGGCGCCGCGCCCCGAATAATAGAGGTGACTCGCGGCAGAGTCAGGAGACGATATGCAGGCCAAAGATCTGATGCGGGGAGAAGTGTTCACCGTCGACGAGACGGCGCTGGTCGAGGATCTGACGACCAGCCTGATCCAGGAGCACGTCCATGGAGCGCCGGTGATCGACCCCGAGGGCCGTCTGGTGGGCGTGGTCAGTCAGCAGGACGTGTTCTTCGCCTCGATGACACTCGTCCGGCCCGAGTTCGAGCAGGGCAAGGGGGCCGGGAGCAAGCCGCCCAAGATGACGGTCGGCGAGATCATGACGTCCCCCGCGGTCTCGGTGGACGAGGACACCGACGCCATCGCGCTGTGCCGCATGATGCACAAGCTGAGAATCCACCGGGTGCCGGTGCTGCGCCAGGGCAAGGTCGTGGGCCTGATCAGCTCCCTCGACATCTGCGGCGCCGTCGGCCGTGGCGAGGATCTGACCGGACCGTCGAAGCCATGACCCCCAATCAATTGATCACCTACCTGAACGCGATCGGCGTCGGCGAGATGGACGCGATCGCGATCAAGCTGCAGACCGCGCGCGAGGCGTGCCTCGAGCTGGAACAGACCGAGCTGTGCGAGGCCCTCGGCGAGGCATTGAACGCCCTGCGCCAGGCCGACATGAAGACCTACCGCCGGCGCGTCTCCTCGGTCATCGCGCGGCTGGGGCATCTGAAGTAAGACGGATTTCATGGATACCACGCTCGTTCAGGCCGGCGGTCTAGCGCTTCAGGTGGCGACGGGCGTCAGTCTGGCGGCCGCCGCGGGCCTCCGCGCGTTCCTACCGCTGTTCGTCGCCGGCGCGGCCGGCCGCTGGGACGTGATCCCGCTGACCGATTCGTTCGCCTGGCTCGAGTCCACCCCGGCGCTGATCGTCTTCGGTGTGGCGGTCGTCACGGAGATCCTGGCCGACAAGGTGCCCGTGGTCGACAATTTCCTCGACGGTCTGCAGTCGTTCGTCAAGCCCGTCGCGGGCACGATACTGGTCGTCGCCGTGGTCACCGATCTGGCGCCCCTGCCCGCGTTCGCCCTCGGCCTGATCGCCGGCGGCGGCACGGCCGGCGTGGTTCACGTGACCAAGGCCCACGCACGGCTCGGGTCCACCGTGCTGACCGCCGGAATCGCCAACCCGCTGGTCTCGATCGGCGAGGACGTCGCGGCCCTGTTCGGCGCGGCGCTGGCCCTGATCCAGCCGCTGATCGTGATTCTGCTGTTCCTGGCCGCGGCCGCCCTGGCCTGGTGGTTCTGGCTGCGCCGCGGGCGGAACGGGCTCGAGACTTGAATCCGCGACCCGCCGCGGCCTACGTTCGGGACATGCTTCGCACCGTTGTCCTGTTGTCCGTCCTGCTGAGTCTGGCCTGCGCCGCTCCGGTCGAGCCCACGCCCGCCGAGAAGCGCGAGCGGGCGGCAGCCGAGTTCCGCGCCGGCCGCTTCGACGAGGCCGCCGGCCTGTACGAGGGCCTCGTGGCCGTCGAACCACAGGACGGGGCGCTGCGCATGCACTACGCGGCCGCTCTCGCCGCCGTCGAGCGCTACGACGAGGCCGAGCGGGAGTTGACGGTCGCGGCGGAGCTGCAGCCGTCCGAAGCGCGCGTGCGCCACGAACAGGGCCGGATCGCCGAGCGCCGCGGCGACGCGGCGGCGGCCGCGGCCCACTATCGCGAGGCCCTCGAGCTGCAGCCGGGATTCACGGCCGCCGGTCAGGCGTTGCGCCGGCTGGGAGTTTCGCCGGCCGACCCCGAGTCGGCCGGCGGGCGGGCCGTCGCGCTGTCCAACGAGGCCGTGATGGCCGCGAGGCAGGGCGATCCGGACGAGGCCGGCCGGCTGCTGGACGAGGCGGAGTCGCTGGCTCCGGATCTGGCCACGGTCCACGAGCAGCGGGCCAACGTCGCCTTTCTGGCCGGAGATCGCGATGCGGCGATCGCGGCGCTCGAGCGGGCCCTCGAGCTGGATCCGGACAACGAGCGATTCCGCGCCAGGCTGGAGCAGCTCTCCCGGCGCTGACCGCCCGACCGCACGCCACGGATGACAGCCGCGGCAGTTGACGGTACTAATGAAGGACCTGCTCCGAGGATCCTTCATGTCGTGGAAAACCCGTCCAGTGCCGGCCGTTCTGGTCGCGGCAACGGTGGTGATGTGTTCGGCCCTCGCCGGACCGCCCGAGACCGTGCTCGTCGATTTCGGTTCGTCGATGCGCTACCTCGACAACGCGGGCCCGCCCGGGATCTTGCTCGAGTGGACGGAGCTCGTCTTCGACGACGGCGCGTGGTCGAACGGGGCCTACGGCGTCGGGTACGACAACGGGGGCGCCGCGGACGACCTGATCCTGACCGAGACGGACCCGGGGCGGGCCTCGATCTTCACGCGGGCCGAATTCCAGCTCGATCTGGGCTGGGTCGCGAGCCGTGTTCTGCTCGGGGTCGACTACGACGACGGGTACGTCGCGTGGATCAACGGGGTCGAGGTCTCTCGGCGCTCGATGCCCGCGGGCGCTCCCGCGTGGAACACCTCCGCGTCGGGGCACGAATCGAGCAACGGCACGCTGCCGGTCTACGAGTGGGTCGACATCACGTCGATCGCCGCCCCGTTGCTCCAGACGGGAGACAACGTCCTGGCCATCGGTGTGTGGAACACCGGTGTCGGCTCCTCGGACATGGTGCTCGTGCCGCAGCTGGTGCTCAACCGACCGACGCTGCTCGACCGGGGGCCCTACCTCCAGCAGGGCAGCGATTCCGAGATCGTCGTGCGTTTCGACACCAACACGCCGGAGACCGGCCGGGTGCGCTACGGCTCCTCGCCGGGCAGCCTGACCGCGACCGCGAACGGAGCGGGCGTTGGGTTGCAGCACGCCGTGAAGCTGACCGGCCTGTCGGCGAACGCCACGTACTACTACGCCGTCGGAACGGCGGCCGGGGACCTGGCCGGAGACGACATCGATCATTACTTCTCGACCGCGCCGCTCGCGGGGACGGCCGATCCCACGCGGGTCTGGGTGCTGGGAGATTCGGGGACGGCCAATGCGAACGTCGAGGCGGTGCGCGATGCGTACTACACGTACACCGGGGCGACGCACACCGACCTGTGGCTGATGCTCGGCGACAACGCCTACCCCCAGGGGACCCAGCAGGACTACCAGGCGGCCGTGTTCGACATGTTCCCCGACATGCTGCGCAAGTCCGTGCTGTGGCCGGCGCGCGGCAACCACGACACGGCGAACGGCGCCAACGAGACCGGGCCGTACTTCGACATCTTCACACTACCGAAGAACGCCGAGACGGGAGGAGTCGCCTCGGGCAGCGAGTCGTACTACTCGTTCGACCACGCCAACGTACACTTCGTCGTGCTCGACTCCCAGGAAAGCGACCGCTCGTCCGGCGGAGCGATGATGACGTGGCTCGCGGCCGATCTGTCGGCCACCGCTCAGGACTGGATCATCGCGTTCTGGCATCACCCGCCGTTCAGCAAGGGCGGGCACGATTCGGACAACCTCAACGGTCTCGAGTTTCAGCTCGTCGACATGCGGGAGAACGCCGTGCCGCTGCTGGAGGATCACGGCGTCGATCTCGTCCTCACCGGGCACAGTCACACCTACGAGCGTTCGTTCCTGATCGACGGGCACTACGGCGACTCGACCACCTTCCTCGAGTCGATGAAGCTCGACGGCGGAGACGGCAGGCTCGACGGTGACGGCGCGTACTTCAAGCCGTTGATCGGCCCCGAGCCGCACCAGGGCGCGGTGTACGCGGTGGCCGGCAGCTCGGGACAGCTCAGCAGCGGCGCGCTGGACCACCCCGCGATGTACGTCGGGCTGTACAAGCTCGGCTCGATGGTGCTGGACATCGACGGGAACCGGCTCGATGCGCTGTTCCTCGACGATCAGCAGGTCGTGCTCGACTCGTTCACGATCTTCAAGAGCGCTCCCGCCCCGCCGGTCCCGGCCTTCAGCGGGGCTCCGCTCTCGGGGCAGGCCCCGCTGTCGGTCGACTTCACCGACCTCTCGCTGAACGCTCCGGACTCCTGGGAGTGGGACTTCGACAACGACGGAGCATCGGAGAGTCCGCTGCAGAATCCGGGGCACGTCTACGCGACGACCGGTCTCTACACCGTGCGACTCGTGGTCGGAAACGTCCTCGGGTCCGACACGGCGATCGTCGAGGAGTACGTCTGCGTCGGCGACGGAGTGCCGGGGCCCGTGTCGGACATGACGCTCGACGCCGACGGCGAGACGTGGCTGTGGAGTCCCGGGGCCGGAGCGACGCGCTACGACGTGGCGCGCGGCGACCTGCTCGCGCTGCGGGCCAGCGCCGGGGACTTCGCCGCCGCGCAGTCCGCGTGCCTCTCCGCGCCGGACAACCAGCTGACCGACGCCACCGCGCCCGGCGCGGCCGCCGCGCTGTGGTACGTCGTTCGTGGTGCGAGCTGCCTGGGATCCTCGGGCAGCTACGACAGCGGGGGAGCCGGCCAGCCGCTCTCGCGCGATCCGGGCCTGAGCGTCTGTCCCTGACAGCCTGTCCCTCCAGGCTCGCCCCGTCCGTCTCGCGACCCTATGTTCAGGCGGGGAGCCGAGCGTCCGTGCGTGCAACAAGCCCTGATCCGACACCGCTGAAGATTCTGCCGCTGGCCATCGCTTGCGCGGTCGCTCTGCTCCTGTCCGGCTCCACCGGCGCCGAGGAAAAATCCTGCTGGCCCGGCGAGCCGGGGTCGGACCCCGCGCTGTGTCCGCCCGACGACCCCCGGTTCAAGCGGCGCTGGGACTTCCTCAGCCGCATACCCGACGAGGTCGACGCCACGAAGATGCACCCGCGAGAGCGGGAACTGGGCTCGATCGGCGCCTCGGTCGACACGGCCTGGCAACTGACCGTGGGGAGCGACGAGGTGGTCATCGCTGTGCTCGACAGCGGGATCCGCTGGGGCGCGCGCGACCTGACGAACAAGCTGTACCTCAACGCCGGCGAGCTGCCGCTGCCGCAGACCGGCGTCGTCCACGACGCCAACGGAGACGGAGTCTTCGACGTGCGGGACTACGCCGGGGACGAACGCGTCGGCGACAAGAACGGCAACGGCCGGCTCGACCCACAGGACCTGATCCTCGCCTTTTCGGACTGTACCGACGACGACGGCAACGGGTACGCCGACGACATCTCGGGCTACGACCTGTTCGCCGGAAGCCACTGCGGTCTCGAGCGCGGCGACAACGACCCCGAGGACGCGACCGACTTCGGCCACGGTACCGGCATCGCGTCGACCGCGGCCGCGGAGACGAACAACGGCATCGGCGATGCCGGTGTTTGCCCGCGCTGCCGCATCCTGCCGGTGCGCGTGGGAGACAGCTTCGTCGTCGACGCGAATCAGTTCGCGCGCGGCGTCGTGTTCGCCGTCGACGGCGGAGCCAGCGTCATCGCCTCGGCGCTGGGCAGTTACAACAACACGCCGGCCGCGCGCGCGGCGATCGACTATGCCTACTCCAAGGGCGTGCCCGTCATCGCCTCCGCGGCGGACGAATTCTCGTACCACCACAACTACCCGAGCGTCAACAACCACGCGCTGTACGTCAACGCGATTCGCTACAACCACGCGACGGATTTCACCAAGGCCACGACGTTCTGGGGCGTCAACCCGTGCACCAACTTCGGCGCCCGCGTGTGGGTCACGGTTCCCGCGCGTAGCTGTTCCTCGGGCGCCACGTCGCGCCTGGCCGGGATGGTCGGACTCGTACAGTCGATGGCGCTCGAGGCCGGGTCGGGCAGGCTGCACGCGGAGGAGGTGTACCAGCTCCTGCGCATGACGGCGGACGACCTGGACAACTCCGACCCGGACTGGGGCCGCGCGCGTTATCCGGCCAAGCAGGGGTACGACCAGCTCTACGGCTACGGCAGGGTCAACGCGCGTCGCGCGGTGACGGCCGTGCGCGAGGGGAGGATCCCGCCGATCGTGGACCTGCACGACCCGCGCTGGTTCGCCGTCGTCTCTCCGCGGGTGCACCCGCGGCTGCCGATTCGCGGCGTCGTGCGTGCGCCGCGCGCCGAGCGGGTCTCCTATCGCCTCGAGTACGCGCTCGGCGTCGAGCCGGCCGAGTCCGACTATCGGCTCGTGGCCGAGAGGCGGAACACCGGCGCCACGCTGGGCGTCCTCGGCGAATTGGACTTCGGCAAGTTGCCGCTGCCCGCGGGTCCCGCTCCGCGCAACCGCGAGCAGCGCGATCGCTACAGCGTGACGATTCGCCTCACGGCGACGGACGATCGAGGCCTGCGTTCGGAAGCGCGGCGCAGCTTCTTCGTCTTCGACGACTCCGCCTGGCTCGAGCATTTCCCGTTCGACGTCGGCGCATCGGGCGAGGCGGCGCCGCTGGTCCGGGACCTGGACGGAGACGGGCGCGACGAGATCGTGCTCGCCTCGGCGGCCGGTGTGCTGTGGCGCCTCGACTGGGAGAGCGACGGGCTGCGCGCCCTGCCGATCCCGCTGAACCGGTCGTTCCCGATCGCGGGCAGCCGTCGCACCGACGGAAGGGAAGCGGCGCGTCCGTGGGATTCGGTCGTGCGCGGAGTCGTCGCCGGCGACCTCGACGGCAGCGGCCGCACGCGGCTGGTCGTGGCGACGCGCGCGGGACGGGTCTATGTCTTCGACCCGGAGGGGCGGCGCCTCTCCGGTTTCCCGGTCGCCACCGCGCGCAATGTGGAGCGGTCCGCGTCGCCCTCCCAGCCGATCGAGTCCGGCGTGCTGTCGCGCCCGCGGCTGGCAGATGTGGACGGCAAGCCCGGGGCCGAGATTCTGGTCTCCAGTCTCGACGGTCACGTCTACGTCTGGCGCCACGACGGTAAGCTCCTCGACGGCTTCCCGGTCGCGCTGGCGGTCGAGCGGCCGGAGGGCTCGCTGCTGGCGAAGAGCGTGTCGTCACCGGCCGTCGGAGACGTCGACGGCGACGGCTCGCCGGACCTGGTCGTCGGCGCCAACGCGGTCGCCGACGGGTTGCCCGCCG
The DNA here is from genome assembly GCA_024226515.1 of bacterium. Taxonomy (GTDB): domain Bacteria; phylum Acidobacteriota; class Polarisedimenticolia; order Polarisedimenticolales; family Polarisedimenticolaceae; genus JAAELQ01. The sequence continues at coordinate 31,758 of JAAELQ010000248.1, read as the reverse complement.
TGTTCGCCGTACGCGCGAAGGGGAACCGCGACCCGCGCGGGCCGTTCGTACCGGGCTGGCATCCGTTCGAGCTGGCGGCGTTGCGCACGACCCTGTTCCCCACGCTGGCGGCGGGGGTTCACGTGGACCCGGTCCTGTTCGACGTGGACGGCGACGGGGACGACGAGGCGATCGTCTACACCGCCACCGGCAGCTCGGTCGTCGTCGTCGGTCACGATGCCGAGGCCGGAGCCCGCGCGCTGGCGAAGCTGTCGATGCGACCGGGCGCGCGCGCGGCGATGCGCGACACGGCGTTCGTCGGGGGCACCGGATCGCCCCTGCTGGCCGACACGGACGCGGACGGCCGGCCGGAGTTCTACGCGCCGATGTTGCCGCTGCGCATGCTGACCCTGCGCTCCAAACCGGGCGTGCCGCTCGAGGCGCCGCCCGCCCTGGGGGGCTGGGAACTGACGGGTTTGCCGGACGACGGAAAGCGGATCCCGATGCTGCCGAACTACCCGCGACGCATGGAGGACCTGATGGTCTTCGCCGCCCCGACGGCCGCCGACGTCGACGGGGACGGGACGGACGAGGTGCTGATGGGCAGCGGGGGGTACCTGCTGCACGCCTTCCGCGGCGTCGGCGGCGAGGCTCCCGGCTTCCCGAAGTTCACGGGCGGCTGGATCTTCTCCGCTCCGGCGATCGGCGACATCGACGGCGACGGCTCGCCGGACGTCGTCACGGTAACGCGCGAGGGTTACCTGTTCGCGTGGAGCACTTCGTCGGAGGGTGAAGCGGGCTCGGGCTCGGAGAGCTCGACGACCAAGTAGTCTCGCGTCACGCGGAACGCGCTGGGCTGCAGGACCGAGTCCCCGACTCCCAGGTCCGGGCTCAACGGGTCGTACTGGGTCTCGAAGATCTCGCCGAAGACGATCTCCTGCAGCGTCGAGCCGAGCAATTCGTCGTCGAACTCGATGCCGCGGCTGACGATACGCCACTGGTTGCGCGCCAGCCGGAACGAGACGCCTCCGACGACGTTGAGAAACGGGACGAAGGCCACGTCGGCCTCCACGATATCGAGGACGCCGATCGGCTCCTCGCCCGCCACATCCCACATCGTGACCTCGAGGCCGGAGAGGTCTAGCGCTATCACCGCATCCGTGTCGTTCTCGGGGCCGGGCTCGAAGCGGACGGCCGGCCGCTCGGTGAAACGCAGCGAGTAGGAGTAGCCCGCGGACGATTCGCGGTCGCGGAGCCCGGGGATCAGCGTCTGCAGCGTGCGACTCTTGAACATCTTGGCCGCCGAACCCTCGATCGATCGCGGCTGCATCGAGATGCTGTGGATCGCCGAGCGCATCACATGGTCGAAGAAGCCCTCCGAGATCGCGACGTACGACGTCGTCTCCGAGGCCGCGATCGGCGGCGCCCCACCCCCCGAGGCGGGCGTGTCGCTTCCATCCGCGACCGCGAAGCGCAGCTGCAGCGAACCGTCGTCCGTGTGCAGTCCCTGCGGATAGAGCTGCAAGTCATGCGTCGATCCGTCGTCGGGCGAGACGACGTTCCACCGCTCGCGCAACAGCCCGTCAGCGCCGGACAACTCGTCGGCGTCCTCGGCCGCGCGCTCGAGCAGCACCTCGTCGAGACGCGCGAGCCGGCGTTTCAGCAGCGGCTTGCCGATCCACCACATCATCCACTTCGGGAGGACCTTGTTGCGGCACTCGACCGGCTTGGTCAATTTCAGTCGTTTCCTCGGTTCGCTCAGCTCGACGTCCTCGGCCACGACGCGCAGGGCGCCGCCCTCGACCGCGAGGCGCAGATCCAGGCGAACGTGCAGTGGCTCGTCGGGGTCGACGCGCAGCCCCGTGCCCATGCAGCGAGTCTTGCGTCCGATGATCCGCCGCTCGATCTCGCCGACGCGAACGTCCGCATCCAGAACGTCCACGTTCAGCGCGATGCGACCGTCGGCGGCGAGCGACAGCACGGGGTCGGAGATCTCGGCCCGATACGTCACGTCGCGGACGCCCCTCGACATGCGGGCCTTGTTCCCCTGGAGCCGGCGCACGCCGGCGGCGGCGAACGAGTCGCCGACCATGCGGTTCAGGTCGTTTCGCGTCAGGTTGACCACGACCGCGTCCGCCTCGGCGACCCGCGGCTCGCCGGCCGCACGGGCGGGGCAGACCGCGACGAGCACCGCGGCCGCCAGCAGGCAGCGACAAAGGACGGATCGGTTCATGGGCCTTCCGGGCAGGGCAGACTCTTGGAGTCAATCTACGGTCCGGACGGACCACACACCTACCCGGTGAACCGCCTACGGGGCCCCGAATATTTCAATCTTGCCCGGATGTTGCGGCTTTCCGTGTTGTCGGCCTGGAGGCCGGCCCTCGAGCGCCTACTCGGTGTCGGTGCGCTCCAGCGAATCCTCGAGCGGGCGCATGCCCAGGTTCTCGACGAGGAACGCCCACAGATCCGCGGCCTCTTCGATGCGCAGGTGCGTCGGCTTGCCGGCGCCGTGACCGGCGCGAGTCTCGATGCGGATCATCACCGGTGCGTCGCCGTCGTGCGCCTGCTGGAGTGCGGCGGCGAATTTGAAGCTGTGGCCCGGAACGACGCGGTCGTCGGTGTCGGCGGTGGTCACCAGCGTCGGCGGGTACTTCGTGCCCTTCTTGAGGTTGTGGTACGGCGAGTAGGCGAAGAGCGCCTCGAACTCCTCCGGGTCGTCCGCGCTGCCGTAGTCGTCCACCCAGTAGCGTCCGGCGGTGAACTTGTGGAAGCGCAGCATGTCCATCACGCCGACCGCGGGAAGCGCCGCGCCGAACAGCTCCGGTCGCTGGGTCATCACGGCACCGACGAGCAGTCCGCCGTTGCTGCCGCCCTGAATCGCGAGCTTCTCCGGCCTCGTGTAGCCGCTGTCGACCAGGTACTCGGCGGCGGCGATGAAGTCGTCGAACACGTTCTGCTTCTGTAGTTTCGTCCCGGCCTTGTGCCACGCCTCGCCGTACTCGCCGCCGCCGCGGATGTTGGGCATGGCGAACACGCCACCCATCTCCATCCAGGCCAACCGCGTCACGGAGAAGTACGGCGTCAGCGAGACGTTGAATCCGCCGTAGCCGTAGAGCAGCGTGGGTCGTTTGCCGTCCAGCTCCAGGCCCTTGCGGTGGGCCAGGAACATCGGCACCTGCGTGCCGTCCTTGCTCTCGTAGAACACCTGGCTGACTTCGTAGGCCTCCGGGTCGAAGTCGACGCTGGCGCTACGGAACAGCGTGCTCTCGCCGGTGATCATGTCGTAGCGATAGATCGACGGCGGACGGTTGAAGCTGGAGAAGGTGTAGAACGTCTCGACGTCCGAGCGCTTGCCGCCGAAACCGCCGCCCGAGCCGATGCCCGGAAAGTCGACGTCGCGTACGAAGCTGCCGTCGGGGCGGTACATCTTGATCATCGGGGTGGCGTCCTTGAGGTAGGACGCGACCAGCAGGTTGCCGGTGAAGCGGATCGAGCGCAGGGCCTCCTGCGCCTCGGGGATGACCTCGACCCAGCTCTCGCGCTCCGGACTCCGCAGGTCGATCTTGACCAGGCGTCGCATCGGCGCTTCGACGCTGGTCTTGAAGTAGAACATCGCACCGTCGTTGCCCACGTAGCTGTACTCGTGGTCGAAGTTGTCGATCAGCTCGACCGGCATGCCGTACGGCTCTTGCAGGTCCTTGATCACGATGCGGTTGCGCGGGTCGGTGCCCAGCCAGACGGAGATCACGAGGTAGCGGCCGTCCTCGGTCGTGCTGGTGCCGAAGCCCCAGTCCGGCTCGTCCGGCCGGTGATAGACCAGGACGTCCTGCGACTGCGGGGTGCCGACGCGGTGGTAGTACAGCTTCTGGTTCTTGTTGAGCTGCTGGAACTCCTGGCCTTCCTTCGGCGCGGCGAAGCGCGAATAGAAGAAGCCCTTGCCGTCCTTGGTCCACGACGCGCCGCTGAACTTCACCCACTGCAGGTGGTCCTGCAGGTCGTTGCCGGTCGTCAGGTCACGGACGTACCACTCGTTCCAGTCCGATCCCGCCTCGGCCCTGGCGTAGGCGAGATAGCGTCCGTCCTCGCTGAACGACAGACCGGCCAGCGCGACCGTTCCGTCCTCGGACCACGTGTTGGGATCCATCACGACCTTCGGCTCGCCGTCGAGAGCGCTGCCCATCGTGTAGATCACCGAGTGGTTCTGCAGGCCGTCGTTCTTGAAGTAGTAGTACTGGCCCGCGATCTTGAACGGCGAGGAGTACTTCTCGTAGTTCCACAGGTCCGTGATGCGCTCGATGATCTGCTCGCGCTCGGGCAGCTCGCGCAGGTAGCCGAACGTGATCTCGTTCTGGGCCTCGATCCAGTGAGAGACCGCGTCGGATTCGCGGGCGTCGTCCTCGAGCCAGCGGTAGGGGTCCTCGACCTTGGTGCCGTGGAACTCGTCGACCACCTCGCCCTTCTCGGTGGCGGGGTAGTTGTACTTCTTGCGAGCGGCGGCAGGCGTGATCGCCAGCGTCGCGATCAGTGTCAGGCCGAGCAGAACCATCAGAGAGCGACGCATCGGGGACCTCCTCCTGGACGAACCGGGACCCTATTTTTTCCGAAGCGGCGAGCTCATGCAAGGAGAGGGGTCAGATTGTGCATTGGGTACCCGCCTGCGCCCACGGATCCTACCAGGCGCCCGGTGCACAATGCACAGTCTGACCCCTGACCTCTTGATGTCAGTCGGCGTAGGCGATTTCCATCTTGCGGATGCGCAGGGCCGCCGCGACCAGGACGACCGCGCTGAAGATCAGCAGGCCGGGGACGGCGAGCCAGGGAGAGGTCGGCGCCGCCATCACGGCGAACGGACCCTCGGAGACCGGAACCGGCAGCAACGACTGGAGATAGAAGATCACGCTGACCTTCTTCAGGGCCGCCGGCAGGAGGAAGTTGATGCTCTCCCAGAGCAGGATCACCAGGGCCGGCACCACGGGGTTCTTCAGGAACAGGCCGGCGATCAGGAACACCGCGCCGTAGCCCAGGCAGCCCAGCGCGGTCACGCCCGTGTACCCGACCAGCTGGCCCAGGCCGCCGTCGCGCAGCATGAACTCGGCGAACTTGGGACCTGTGAGAAACCCGTTGAGCATCAGGTAGAACACGACGGTGCTACTGCAGAACACGAGGGTCGCGGTGGCCCAGCCCGAGATGAACTTGCCGGCCACGAGCACCTCGCGCCGGATCGGCGCCAGGAAGTAATAGTGCAGGCTGCGGTCGAGCACCTCGCCGCGGAACAGGTTCATGAAGATCCAGACGCAGCCGAAGTACAGCGTTCCCAGCGTGGGCTGGAAGACGATGGCGAAGAACAGCGTGGCGCCGCTCTGCCCCTGAAGGTCCTCCGGCGTGCCGAAGGCCATGTTGACCAGCACGAACATCGTCGCGCCCAGCACGGGCAACAGGCCCAGCAGGTAGATCGGGAGCGCGCGCCCGCTGAGCAGGTTCTTGCGCAGCTCGAGGCGCAAGACGCCTCGGACCTGGCGGATCCACAGCGGGTCGATTCTCACGCTCCGTCCTTCTGGCCGCCGATCAGATACTCGTAGACCGCCTGGACGTCCTCGTCGGCGGGCGCGACGGCTTCGATGTTCAGGCCATTGCTCAGCACGATCTCGTTGAACGCCAGGTAGAACGAGTCCGCGTCCTTGGTCTTGACCAGCAGCCCCTGCTCGTCCTCATGGATCTTGACCTCGACGACGCCGTCCTGCTCGAACAGCCGCGTGGCGAGCAGCGCCGGACGGTCGCAGCGGATCATGATCTGCAACGGGTGCTTCTGCATCTCGTTGCGCACGCCGCGGATGTTGCCCTCGGCGACCACGTAGCCCTCGTTGAGCAGAATCACGTGATCCGAGATCAGGTCCACCTCGTGCAGGATGTGACTGGAGATGATGACGTGCTTGCCGGCCGCGGCCTGCTCCTTGAACAGGTCGATGATCTCGGCGCGCGCCATCGGGTCGAGTCCGTTCAGCGGCTCGTCGAGGATCAGCACCTCGGGGTCATGGCACGTCGCCTGCGCCAGCTTGATCCGCTGGCGCATGCCCTTGCTGTAGGCGGCGATCTTGCGATCGGCGGCGTCGGTCATGCCGACGCGCTCCAGCGCCGCCTCGGTCACCTCCGTGGCTCGCTTGTGCTCTTCGCCGTGCACGCGCAGGTACGAGTAGATGAACTGGCGTCCGTTGAAGCCCTTGGGGAACGAGTCGTACTGCGTGCAATACCCGACCCGGCGAAACAGCTTCTCGGGGTCGTTGGTCTCCAGGCCGAGCAGCGTGACACTGCCCTGGCTGGGCTGCAGCAGCCCGGTCATCAGGTTCATCAGCGTCGACTTGCCCGATCCGTTGGGTCCGACGAGACCGGTGATGCCCGGCGGGATCGACAGGTGAACCCGGTTGACGCCGAGCACCTCGCCGTAAAACTTCGAGACGTTGTTGAACTCGATCGCCTGCTCGGACATCGCCGCCGCCTCCGGCCGAGCGTCGTCGACCGAGATCCGTTCCGTGCTGTTTTCCAGTGGCAGCATAGTGTATCCGGTCGGCTCGGTCAGCGAACGACTTCGTAGGCGCGGATCTTCCGCGCGAGCAACAGCAGACAGATTCCGCACGCCGTCAGCAGCGACAGCCAGGCGCCCCAGGCGGGGACGGCGGTCGGGGATTCCAGGCCGTACAAGCTGGCCCACACCGTGACGACCATCACCGGCAGGTCGATCACGTGACCCCACTCCGAGCGCAGCATCAGCGTGAACATTCCACCCAGCGGCGGGCCGGCGAACATGATCGCCAGCAGCGACAGGCGCGCGATCGGCTTCCACTTGACGTAGGCCGACAGCGCGAGACTGATCAGACACAGCAACAGAATCAGGATCCCGTTCGACAGCAGCAGGGCGATGCCGATCTTCCAATGCTCGACCAGCCAGCCCTCCGCGAGATAGGCCTGCAGCAGGAAGCACACGAAACCGGGAATCCAGGTCACCGCCGACAGCAGGACGATCAGGATCGTCGTCTTGCCCAGCACGTACTCGGTCTTGGTGAACGGCCGCGCGAAGTACAGCGGCAAGCCGTTGTTCCGCAGGTCGGCCGAGATCAGCGCCGGGCCCAGGACGAAGGCCACGATGCCCGCCATCCAGCCCTGGATCATGGAGAACGTCAGGAACCACTGGGCGCCGCGTTCGGTAAACGGGGGCTTGGTGCCGGTCAACGCTTCCCAGCGTTCGATCAGGGACACGTTGTGCGGCAGATAGATCAGCAGCGCCTCGATCAGGGGGGGCACGAAGCACAGGATCAGGAAGCTCGCGAACATCTTCGAGCGGAACACCTCCTGAAAGGCGTAGCTGGGCAGGACGAGGAAGCGCGTCCGCTCGGGCGTCAGCGTGCCGGCGTATTCCTTGTAAGTTCGTTCGTAGACCGCCATCGCTAGGCCCCCGGACCCATCGCCTTGAGGAAGATGTCCTGCAGCGAGTCCTTCTTGTAGTCGAGCCTGCGGATGCGCACGCTGCGTTCGGCGGCGACCTTGTACAGGTCGCGAATCTCGACACCCTGCGGCAGCACCATCTTCAGCTTGCGCGCGCCGACCTGGGCGAACTCGCAGCCGAGGGCGCCGATGCCCTCGGCGAACACGGAGTTGTCGCCGTGCGTCTCGATCTCGATGAACTTGCGGTTGGCGCGGCGCTCTTCCTCGAGGTTGCACGTGCGCGCGATCTTGCCGTCCTTGAGGATCAGCACCTCGTCGCAGCACTCCTCGACGTCACGCAGCAGGTGGGACGACAGCACGATGCGCACGTCGCCCTTGTCGCGGATCTCCTTGATCAGCTCGATCATCCGCAACCGGTGCGGCGGGTCGAGGCCGTTCGTGGGCTCGTCGAGCAGGATCAGCCGCGGCCCGTGGACCAGCGCCTGGGCGAGTTTGGTCATCTGGCGCATGCCCAGCGAATACGTGTCGATCTTGCGATAGCGGGCGTCGCCGAGGCCGACGTAGAACAGCGCCTCGTGGGCCCGCTCGAGGGCGTCACGCGGGGGCAGGCCGCTCAGCTCGCCCATCAGCCGCACCAGCCGCACCGCGGACAGACCGGTGATGAACGCGTCGTTCTCGGGCATGTAGCCCGTGACCGCTCGGATGGCTCGCGACTCGGAGGCGATGTCGTGACCCATCACCCGCGCCTTGCCCTCGCGCGCCGGGTGGAACCCGAGCAGCGTGTGGACCAGCGTGGTCTTACCGGCACCGTTGGGTCCGAGCAGGCCGATGGCCCGCCCGGACACGCTCCCGGTGAGTTGCTTGAGAATCTCGTGGCGGCCGAAGCTCACGCTCAGGCCGTCGAGTTCGATGACTGCGCTCATGCTCCCTGCAGAGCGGCTTCCTCTCGAGCCGGCGTCCGATCAACGGGCGCCGGGCTTTTCTCGTGCGCCGCCTGGCCCATCAATTGTTGCACATTCAGCAACGTTTCCAGGCGCAGGAATGCGGCCATCGTCGAGCTGACGATTCCGGTCTGGCCCACGTTGACGAAGGTCACGCGGTCCCAGTCGCCGTAAGCCAGCGTCACCGTCGGCCGGTCGAGCTCGCCCAGTCCCTCGAGGATCTTCGCATGCTGCGGCGGAAGGCTGCCCGCCGCGCTGCTCATGAACGAGCTGATGCGGCCGAGGATCCCGCCGAGGTTCTGGTACAGCACACCGGAGAAATTGACCTCGTCGTCGTCCGGCAGCAGCGCGCGGAACTGAGTCGAGTCCGGCAGGCTGATGCCCGAGGCGCGGAACTTCAGCGCCCGCTCGAGCAGCGGCTTCGAGGCGCCGGCCAGGAAATAGCCGTCCACGAACGTGTGGAACGACGACAGGCCCGTATCGAGAGACTTCAGCTCGTAGTACGTGCGACCGTTGGTCACGCTGCCCTCGAGCGACAGGCCGAGTCGACCCGCCTCGAGCGCGAGCTGGTGCAGGTTCTCCACGGCCCACTCGATCGACGACTGCAGCCGCACGGGGTCGTAGACCTCCATGATCAGCTTCCACGAGGGCTTCGGAAGAAGCGGTCCGTCGAGCGCAATGGCGAACTCGCCTCCCAGCGCGCCGGCGATATCCTCGCGGATGTCGATCCCACGCTCTTGCTGGAACCGCTCGAGCTCTTCGACGAAGTTCTCCTCGGCGGAGGACATGAACGTGAACAGCTCGTCGACGACCTGGACCGGCTCGCGCATCACGAACCCGGCGGCCACGTAGGCGTCGGGGGAGATGAAGTCCATCGAGCCCATCGGAGCCGGCTCGGCCAGCCACGAGGCCACGCCGCGGCGCTGCTGGTCGAAGCTGAACACGACGCGGTTCTCGGCCCGGTCGTTCGTCTCCTTGCGCTGGGCGATGATGTGCTGCAGGTCCTTGACGCCGAACATCTCGAGGTACTGCTCGTCCTCGGAGTTCTGCTCGTCCTCGAGCAGCAGGCCCATGTTCAACCCGAGGATCCACTCCACGCCGTCCGAGTACTGGTCGGACAGCTTCTCGTGGAACGAGCTTCCGTAGAACGCCTTCTCGCTATCACGCGATTGGGCGGCAAGGTCACGGATCTCGTCCAGCTCTCCCAGCGTCACGGCGCCGTCGTGAATCCACAGCCAGACCCCCGGGTTGTCGGGGGAGATGAAGTCCTCCGAGATCGTCGGGACAGCGCCCTCGAGCACCTGCAGATCGATCCGCTTGCCCTCGGTGCGCAGCTCGTCGAGGTGGCTGCCGACCGAGTTGCGGAACGCGGCGGGGCTGGACAGCTCGGCCATGAGCAGCGGCTCGCGCATCCGGTCGCCCGGACCCTTGCGCAGAACCAGCGTGACTTCCTCGCCGATCTGATCGCCGTACGTGCGCACGCGCTGCATCAGTTCCTCGATCTCGCGATCGTCTCCGTTCGCGACCATCGTCTGCTCCCACCACTGGCTGAGCAACTCGTTGGCGGCGACCTTCTCCTGGAACATGCCGTAGGCCTGGTTCAACTGGACGCTGAGGTTCGGGATCGCGGCGTAGAACACCGTGTCCGCCGGAGCGCGGTCGAGCAGCGACGTGGAGTAGCGCAGTCCCGGACGCTCGATGACGCTCTCGATCTCGCGGATCGCGCGGATCTGCTCGATCATCAACGCCATGTGCTTCGCGCGGTTCTTGCTCCAGGACAGCTCGTCCGCCACCGTCGTGCGGGCGATCTGCTTGCTGGTCGTGCTCTGCTGGCCGGCGTTCAACACGTCCTCGTTGCCGGAGTGCCTGACCTCGACCTCGCCCTCGATGACCGACACGCGCGAACCCTTCATTCCGTGGTTCACCGCGAACACGGTTCCGGTGACGGCGACGTCGGCGTCGTCGGTGCTGACGTACAGATGGCCCGAGCCCTGGTCGGAGGCCTCGACGATGATGCTGCCGCGATCGAGTCCGATCACCGCGTCACCGTCGCCGCCGCGCCAGAACGGCCGCTTGTTGCTCACCGTCAGTTGCGAGCGCTCGTTCATCTCGACGACCGAGTCGTCGGCCATGCGGAACATGGCGCGCGAGTCCTTGCCCGTGCGGATCCCGCTCACGTCCTCGAAGCTGACCTGGTCGCCGGGAGCCAGCGGCCTGGAGCCCTGCTCGGTGACCTGGAACAGCTCGCCGTCGATCTCCTCGATATGCACCAGGCCGCCGGCCTGGATCGAGAACACGTCCGTGTTGAAGCTGAGTCCGACGAAGGCGACGAACAACACCGCGGCGACCGCCAGCTTCCACATCGCGCCGGTGCGCCACGACGTCGGCTTCGCCGACGTTCTGGCGGCGGGCCGCTTGCGCTGCTCGGAGCGGGCCTGCTTGAGCGCCTTGCGGCAGGGCAGGCACTCGCCGACGTGATCCTCGAGCAACAGGGCCTTCGGCTCATTCAGGCTGTCGCGTAGATACGCCGGGATCAACGCCTGGAAGTCCGAGCAGTCGCGAATGCGACGCTGGTCCGGATCTTCGGCGTCTATCCGCGACAGTTCGGGTGAGAGCGTCTCCCACACACGTGCTGCGGCAGCCTTCTCGAGCTGCGGGTCGAGGCGGGATTCGGCGATCTCAGCCGAAGCTTGATCGAGAATCTGGTCAAGGTTCTTTTCGTTGCCGTTCATTGTGCCTCTCCCACGTAAGGACCGATTTCCTCGCGGAGTTTCTGTCGGGTGCGATGGAGAATGACGTTCACCGTGCTGCGCGTCTTGCCCAGCATGCCGGCGATCTCGTTGTTTCCGTAACCTTCGAAGTAGCGCAGGATGAAGATCTCGGCCGACATCGGACTCATCTTGGCCAGCGCCGTTCGAATCTGATCGCGAATCTCGACCGAGCCCTGGGCCCGGTCGGGGCTGTTGGTCTCGGAGTCGGCGAGCAAGGGTTCGAGCTCACCGATCGACGACGTTCGCGACACGTGACGCGAACGCATCAGGTCGAGCGCCGCGTTGACGGCCGCGCGGTGCAAGTAGCCCGCGGGGCTGTCGGAGAGCGGAGAGCCGCCTTCGCGTCGCGCGAGCCGCATGAACACGGTCTGCAGCACGTCCTCCGCATCTTCCGGACTTCCGGTGACGCGGTAGGCGGCCGACAGCACGAGCCTGTGGTGATCGCGGTAGATCCTGGCTAGCTCTTCGCTGGCTGATGCGGGTTTTCCCGTCTCCAGAGCGTGTTGCACGGTGAACTCCCTGTTTCGTTCCTCATCCATAAGACGGGCTCCCGCGGTTCTGATTAACAGCGCTCCGGGCGAAAGATCGGCGAAAGTCTCTTCGTGGTGCGATCCGGCTCGATCGTGGCATTGTAAATCGTTGTCGAGCGAGGGCTTGCATCCATATGAGAAGAACCCGGAAGTGGAAGGTCGCCGCGGTCCAGATGACCTCGACCGAGGACGTCGAGCGCAATGTGGTCCGCGCCTGTAAGTGGATCGGACGCGCCGCCGAGGAGGGCGCGCGGCTGGTGGCCCTGCCCGAGAACGCGGCCTACCTGCGCACCGAAGGGGAGCCGGCCGCCTTCCGCACCGACGTCGACGGCGAGCTGGTGCAGCGCTTCGCCGCGGAGGCCCGGCGGCACCGCTGCTGGCTGCTGATCGGCTCGATCGCCGAGCGCATCCCGCGTAGCCGGAGGGTCTACAACACCTCGGTCCTGCTCGATCCGCGCGGCGCGGTGCGGGGCACCTATCGCAAGCTGCACCTGTTCGACATCGACATCCGCGGCGGGGCGGTGCTGCGGGAATCGGCGACCGTCGCCCCGGGCGACCGCCCGGTCACCGTCGAGACCCCGCTGGGCCGGCTGGGCCTGAGCATCTGCTACGACCTGCGTTTTCCCGAGCTGTACAGGCACCTGACTCTCGCGGGCGCGAACGTTCTGTTCGTGCCGGCCGCGTTCACCGCCTACACCGGGCCGCACCACTGGTTGCCGCTGCTGCGCGCGCGCGCCATCGAGAATCAGTGCTGGGTCGTGGCTCCCGCGCAGGTCGGGCGGCACAACTCTCAGCGACGCTCACACGGTGAGACGGCGGTGATCGACCCCTGGGGGCGGGTCGTCGCGGTCAAGAAGCGGGGCGAGGGGATCGTCGCGGCCGAGATCGACCTCGGCGCGGTCGACCGTGTGCGCCGTGGTCTGCCCTGCCTCGAGCACGCGCGTCGCGATCTGCTTCCCGGGCGACGCAGGTTTTGACACTCGAACCACCGCTTTGCTAGCCTGACCTGCGTGTTCTGCCCAAGTTGCAAAGACGAGTTCCGTCCCGGCTTCACGAGCTGCGCAAGCTGCGACGTGGACCTGGTGGAAGATCTGTCCGCCGTCGCCGACGAGACGGAGGCCGCGCAGCCGGAGGGCGTCGCGGCGGCCATCCCCGTCGAGATGGCCGAGATGTGCGGCTACTTCCACCTGGAAGAGGCGCGCGCGGCGCGCAGGGTTCTGCGCGAGCATCAGATCCGCTCGGAGATCGTGATTCGCGACTGTCCCGACCCGGACCGCGACGAGGAGTACTGGCTGCGCGTCGAGCGCTCCGGCATTCGTGCGGCGGATCGACTGTTGCACGAGATCGAGTCCGGCTCGGCCACGGCAGGGGACTCCGTCGCCTGCAGCAAGTGCGGCGAGGTCGTGTCCGCCGCCGAGAGCTTCTGCCCGAAGTGCGGGACGCGCTTCGAGGAAGGCTGATGGCCGCACCCGCGCGCGGGATCGCCACGGTCCTGCTGGACGCCGGCGGGGTCCTTCTCGACCTGGACTACAAGTACCTGCGGCGCCTGATCGACGCCCGGCGCGTCGAAGTGACCGAGGAGCAGCTCTCGCGGCTCGAGGCCACCGCGCGGCGCGAGATCCACAAGCACGTCGAGCAGGGCGGCAAGGTCAGCGACAAGTGGCGCGATTATTTCCGCATCATCCTCGATTCGCTGCGCATGCGTGAGGACGATCGCGAGCAGGTCATCGACTCGCTGTGGGAGGCGCACCAGCGCTACGGGCTGTGGACCAAGCCGATCGAGGGCGGCCCCGAGACCGTGCGGCAGCTGAAGGAGGCGGGCTACCGCGTCGGCGTCGTCAGCAACGCCGAGGGGCGCGTGGCCCGCGACCTCGAGTCCGCCGGCTACGCCGGGATGTTCGAGACGGTCGTCGACTCGCACCTGGTGGGCGTCGAGAAACCGCACCCGGAGATCTTCCACATCGCGATGCAGAACATGGCGGTGAAGCCCGACACCGCCGTCTTCGTCGGCGACGTCCCGGCCGTGGACGTCCAGGGCGCCGAGGCGGCCGGGATCCGGCCGCTGCTGCTCGACCGACACGACCTGTACGGCGACCTCGAGGTCACGCGGATCAGCGCGATCACCGAGCTGCCCGAGTATCTCGAGCAACTCGGCGCCGAGTAACGAGCGCTAGAAGTTGGCGGCGTAGCCCGCGATCACCTGCAGGTCCGGCGCACCGTCGTCCAGTCCGAAGGCGACCGCACCGCGCAGGATGCCGCGCTTGAACCGGCGCCAATTGACACCGGCCAGGATGCGCACGTCGGAGTCCTGACCCTCGAAGCGCTCGCCGCGCAGCGTCGCCTCGCCGACGAGGCTCAGCCGGTCGGACGTGGGCCAGATCACGGCCACGCCGCCCAGCGGCGCGGTCTCGCCCTCGAGCTCGACCAGGCCGATCTGGCCGTCCTCGTTGAACTGCACGCCGGCGTGTGCGGAGAGGATGACCCGGTTGAACTGTCGGCGCAGCGTGCCGAAGGCGCTGAGGGCGAACGCGTCCGCACCGAGGAACGCGGAGTCGTCGCCGGTCGGCAACGTGACGACGCTGCCCACGGCGAACTCGGTGCCCTCCTCGCTGGCGCCGAAGAAGTACTTGACCCAGCCGTCGAGGTCGGTCGCGCCCGATCCGTCCAGCGTGGAGTTCTCGACGTCGCTGTCACCGAAGCCCACGCGCGCGCCGACCTCGATCCGCTTCCACGGGCGGAACGCCGCGAGGCCGTTGAGCACGGTGATGTCGGCGAACTCGGGATCCTGGTACTCGAGCCGGCCTTCCCACCACTGATTGTCGACGATGACCGCATCCTCGATGAACGAGTTGAACAGCCGATCGGAGTTCGACGTGGCCTGGGCCAGCGCGGGCGCCGAGATCGCCAGTGCGGTGACGGCGAGCGAGACTAGGGTGATTCGGAGCGGGATGGACGGAATTCGCATGGCGCTGGATCTCCTTGGGTCACGAGTGGGGCCACCCATTTTGTGTAGGCCCCCCCGACGTGTCAAACTCGGGCGGAAATCGGCGATTTCGCGGCTTCGAATCCGGGGCAACTTTTCCCCGGCCTGGCCGTTCTAGGATCAGGCAATGGAGAACGCGGCCTTCGAAAAGGCGGTCTTGGAGCACAAGGACCGCGTTCATGCCTACGCCAGGATGATGCTGAAAAACGCCGCAGAAGCTCAGGACGTGGCCCAGGAGGCCCTCGTTCGGCTATGGACCCACCGGGCCAAGGTCGACGTCGAGGGTTCGCGGGCCTGGTTGCTCCGCACGACCCACAACCTGTGCATCGACCGCATACGAAAACGTAAGGTCCGGGCCGAGGTGGCCGATCCCGACGACGCGCTGCGCGCCCACGCGGACAGCGGGCCGGGGCCCGCCCAGCTCAGCGCTGCGGGCGACCTGGGCCGGTCGATCGAGAAAGCGCTGAAGAAACTGTCGGAACAGGACCGCGCGGTCGTCTTGATGCGCGAGGTCCAGCAAATGCCCTACGATGAGATTGCCGATGTGCTCGGGCTGCCGATGGGCACGCTCAAGGCCCGGCTGCATCGGGCGCGCGAGCGCCTGCGACAGGCGCTGATACGCTCCGGAGTGACGCCGTGAACGACAACGAACCGATTCGACTGGACTGCCGCCGGGCCCGCGAGCTCGGCCACCGCAGCCTGGACGGCGAGTCTCTCGCCGCCGCCGAGCGCGAGACGCTCGACGGGCACATCGCCGTCTGCGACGAGTGCCGCGACATGCACGCCGAGCTGCGGACGATTCAGGGCGCCCTGCGCTCGATGGCGCCGGCCCCGCTGGCCGACGAGGCGCTGGACGAGGTCTGGGATCGTACGGTGCGCCGTCGCGCCTTCTCGGGCTGGGACTGGCGCCACGCGGCCGCCGCGGCGTTGCTGTTCGTGACCACGGTCGCCATGCTGTGGACCGCTCGCGGCCTGCAGCCGGCGGACGAACCTACCGAGGCCGAGATCGCGCAGGCGGCCGCCGAGGTGCGCATGGTGCTCGGTCTCACCGGGCGTGCGCTCGAGCGTAGCGAGCGGGCCGCGCTGCGCGGCATGCGCGACGGCGTGGCGCCTGCCCTGAGCAAGATCCCGATCCGGCTGCCGTCCCGCGTGGACGCCGAGCCGGCAAAGGACGGCGATGGTGTCTAGACGAATGCTTCGCGCCGCCGCGCTGTGTGCGCTGTTGACGCTGCCGGCCGGCGTCGCCCTGGCGAAGTCCGCGGGCTGCGTCGACGGCCAGCCGTTCGTCGAACTGGCCGGCGACGACGACGTGCTGGTCGAGGTCTCGATCCACGGCGCGCTGCTCAAGGCCATCGTCAACAGCCACGCCGACCTGAAGGCGCTGGTCGGCGGACTGGAGTCGATCCACGCCGTCATCATCGACGTCTCCGACGACGCGGACGCCTCCGAGAAGGCGCGCAATAAGATGCGCGCCATCGAGAGCCGCCTGATGAAGGGCGAGTGGCAGCGTCTGGCGCGCATCCGCGACGGCGACGCCGAGGTCAAGGTGCTCGTGCTGTCCGAGGAAGAGACCGTCCACGGACTCGTCGTCATGGTGCTGGAGATCGACGGCGGCGAGATGGTCTTCGCCAACGTCTGCGGCGCGGTGGATCTGGCGGCGCTGCAGAAGCTCGGGTCGACCTTCGACATCCCCGGCTTCGAGCACCTGCCCGAGCCCTGAGCCCGCGTGCGCCGCGGACCCGGTGCTCACGGCTCGGCTTGTTCGGCTCTCCGTTTCATCTTGGTGTAGAGCGTCTTGCGGTCGATGCCAAGAATGCGGGCCGCCTTGACCTTGTTTCCCCCGGCGGTCTCCAGCGCGTGCCGGATCGCACGATCCTCGGCCTCGCGCAGCGAGCCGGGAGGGGATTCGTCGTCGCCCCAGGCGCGCAGGATCTCGGCGGGCAGGTCGGCCTCGTCGATGCGTTCGGCTCCGAGGGCGAGCAGACGTCGCAACACGTTGTCCAGCTCGCGGACGTTCCCCGGCCAGTGGTACGTCTCGAGTCGGGCCAGGGCGCGCGCCGTGAAGCGCGGAACCGTCCGGCCCGCGGCGAGCCGCGGAAACAGCATCTCGACCAGCAGGCGCAGATCGCCGGGGCGTCGGCGCAGCGGCGGGACGTTCAGGCTGAAGACGTTCAGCCGGTAGTAGAGGTCACGACGGAACGCGCCCTGTTTCACATCCCGTTCGAGGTCGCGGTGCGTCGCGCTGATCACCCGCACGTCGACGCGTGAGGTCTCACGCCCGCCCACGCGTCTGACCTCGCCCGATTCCAGCACACGCAGCAAGGCGGCCTGCATGCGTGAGCTCATCTCGCCCACCTCGTCGAGGAATAGCGTCCCGCCGTCGGCCAGCTCGAACAGACCCGGGCGCGCCCGGTCGGCGCCGGTGAACGCCCCGCGCTCGTGCCCGAACAGCTCGCTCTCGAGCAGCGATTCCGCCAGGCCTCCGCAGTTGATGGTGACGAGTTCCTCGTCGGCGCGTGGCCCGCGCTCGTGGACCAGCCGCGCCAGGAGTTCCTTGCCGGTGCCCGTCTCGCCCAGGATCAGGACCGGGTCCCCAGTCGGGATCAGCTGGTCCAGCCGGCGATACATCTCCTGCATCGCGTCCGATGCCCCGACGATTACGTCGTACCCGTCACGCCGCTCGAGTCGAGCCCGTCGCAGGGACTCTTCCGCACGTTCGAGGGCGCGGTTCTTCTTCTCGTGGGCCCGCGCGTTGTCGAGTGCGGCGGCGGCCTGCGCGGCCAGCAGCTCGAGCAGATCGAGCGTGCCGCGCTCGAGTCGAGCCTTCGCCCCGCAATCGTCGAGGTAAATCACGCCCGCTTCCGGTCCGGGCTCGGGGATCGGGACGCACACCGCCGACTGGATGCCGAGGAGTCCCAGGCTCTCCGTCGCCGGGTGGTCGGCCGGTAGCTCCGTGATCTGCAACAGGTCCGTCCTTCGCGTCTCGCTCACGTCTCGAATCAGCGTGCGGCTCACCTTGAACTCGGGGCGTTCGATCTCGCCGCACGCGACGGCGTGGGTTGCGATGCACTCGAGTTCTTCGCCACGAACGAGCACGACGAAGCCCCGCCGGGCTCCGGCCAGTTCGACCGCCTCGCGCAGGACCTCGCTCAGCAGCTCTCGCGGATCGGAGGCTCCAGCCAACCTGTGCCCGAAGTCGATCAACGCTACGAGGTCGTCCCGTGCGGTGGCGCCGCCCCTCCCGTCGCGCAAGCGCGCGACCTCGCGGCCCAGCAGCCTGTCATGTTCCTCGCCGTGGCCGCCGAAGTCGCGAACGTCGGAGATCGCGCGTTGCAGAAACTCGGCGGCGATGGTCGAGCGTCCTTCGCGCGCGGCCTGTCGGCCGAGCGCGAGCTGCACACGCCGGCGGCGATCGCCGTTCTCGCGCGCGAGTCGTTGCAGAACCTCGAGCGCGCTCGCGCGCGCCTCCGGGCTGCCGATCTCGAACAGCAGGCGTGCCCGGATCAGGCGCAGCGCTAGCGACTCGGGCTCTGCGGACGAGGCTCGCGCGCGATCGAGGCGTTCGAGCGCCTCCGACGGCCGCCCGTCGAGCCCCAGCTCGAACACCTCGCTCAGCTCGTCGGAGAGATACCGCCGCGTCCCCTGGTCTTCGTGCATGCCGCCTCCGGCTCGTCCGTCAACGCAGACCTCCGAACAAGCCCGAATCTCCGGCCTTTTTACTCCGGATCGGGGGGAGAGGTAAACGAAAATCGGGGCGATCCTCCGCGCCGGCGGGGAGAACCTCCCCACGAATCCCGGCGGGCGTTGCGATGGATGGGTTGGTGTGGGTCCACGCGATTCCGGCCGAGGTCCGCTAACTCGCTCCGAATCCGGGAGTTCCGGAGCTCGTCCCGTTTCGGAAACTCCCCTCGACCGCCGTGGCATGCAGGTTGCGATTCCGTCGGCATTCCGGGAAAACCGACGAGCCGGTCTCGCGACGCGGGCGGCTCCGGGAGGAGACCATGCGACGACGACACACGGGCCTGTTGTTCTCGATCTTGATCGCGATCTTGTTGCTCTGCCTGCCGGCGATCGCCGGCCAGGGCACCGACGTCGACGACGAGACGGAGATCCGCCGCTATGCGCGCGGCAGCTACGTCTGGCCCTACTCCTCGGGTCCCCACTACGGAGCGGTGGTCGAGGGCTTCCGCCGTGAGGCGGGCGTCCTCTACACCGAGGTCGGTTCGTTCCGGCTCGAGCAGGGACTTCCGTTTCCCGTCGAGTTGGCGATCGCCAACCAGCTCGACACGCTGGGTGCGCAGTACTTCGTCGTACAGCTCGAACCCGACGCGGCGGCGAAGGGAGGCTACCTCGCGTTGAAGCGCCTGCTCGAAGAGCGGGGCGGCGGAATCGAGCGGCCGTTGCCGACCACGGCCTACGTGGTGCGCCTGGACGGGGAGAGCCTGCGCGCGATCCGCGTGATGCCGGGGCTGCACGCGGTCGAGCCGTACCACCCCGCGTTCAAGCTGCACCCGACGATCGGTCGGACGCCGTTGATGGACGCGGACAAGGCCGTCTCCTCGATCTACGACCTGGAGATCGAGCTGTTCTCGGGCGAGAGCGTCGACGAGGTCGCGTCGCGGCTCGCGCGGCTCGGCGCGCACGTGATCGCGACGCGCACGGCATGGGTGCGGGCCGACGTGCCGCGATCGGTCCTTGCCGATGTCGCTCGCATCGAGGGCGTGGACCGCATCCTCGAGCACGTTCCGATGACGATTCAGGGCGAGAAGACGACGGTCTCCATCCAGACCGGGCGCTACGGCAGCGGTTACGCTCCGTTCCATGTTGCCGGTATCGACGGGGGCGGGCAGGGACAGGGCAACGATCCGCAATCCGATGCGCAACGGATCATGGTGCTCGACACGGGCATTCAGCTCGATGCGGCGGACCTCGCCGACACGAGAACCTCGACTGGCGTACCGGGCCACGATCCGGCGAACGCGGCCAACTCCGACGTGCATCGCAAGGTGCTGGTGAACGAGTCGACCGATCAGTTCGGTGGCGCAGGAGATCTCCTGGGCTGCGAGTCCGGATTGACGACGCATGGTCACGTCGTCGCCGCGACCGCGTTGGGCTGGGCCACCGACGAGTTGCCGGGCACCTGGGGCGGCGACGGTTTCACCTCGCCGGACTTCGCCGGCAAGCACTGGAAGCTCGACGGTGTGGCGCCCAAGGCGTTGCTCGTCAACTACGATGCGCAGGTGACCGGCGGGCGCTGCCAAAACCTGGAGCCAGGTGAGCTGTACGACGAGTTCGCGGGCGGCTCGCTGGGAACCTCCTACAACCAGCACAACGCGAAGCTCGCCAACTTCTCCTGGGGCAGCAACGCGACGACCTACTCGACGAACAGCTCACTCATCGACGAGTTCCTCTTCGAGAACAAGGACGCGATGGTGTTCATCGCGTCGGGCAACACGTCCTGCAACGGGATACTCCTCATCGGGGCACGGACAGACGACGAGCCCGGCGGGCCTCGGCGGCACGTTCGCGCCCAGCGCCCCGGCACGGGCGAGACTGGTGGCGGCGAGCATGGCGTGTTCGGTGGCTTCGGCGACGCGCTGGTGCTGGGTCACCCGGCGACGGCGAAGAACGCCCTGACGATCGGGGCCAGCGGCGCGGTGAACGACTTCGGTCCGGCGGCCGAGGAGACGCGCGCCTGTTTCTCGCGCGTCGGCCCGGACCCGGCGAACCCCGCGCAGGCCGGGCTGATGGGCGGACGTATCGCGCCGCAGCTGATGGCGCCGGGGCTCGACATCGGATCCCTCGGGTTGCCCTCCGAGTTCTCGTGCAAATCGTCCGACGACGACCAGAGCTCGCCGGTCGAGTGCATCAACACCTTCGGTTGGCCGGGGACCAGCTTCTCCGCACCGGCCGTCACGGGTGCTGCCGCGCTGGTGCGCGACTATTTCGCCCAGGGGTTCTTTCCCGACGGCACCGGGAACAACCCGGGCAACGACAATGACGAGATCGGCAATGTCTCCGGATCCCTGGTCAAGGCGATCCTGATCAACTCCGCGGACTTCCTCAGCTGCAACGGGCGCAACGACTTCCTGACTCTGCGCGCTGGCCGGACCCGGGATTGTCCGCGCGAGTCCTACCTGAAAGACCGCTATCGTTTCAACCACGAGCAGGGCTACGGCAGAGTGAAGCTGGACAACGCGCTGCCGCTGGAGAACTGGTCGCCGAGCGCGTCTTGCCTGCGCGTCAAGGACACGTCGCCTCCGTTCTTCGTGAGCAACATCGATGGGCCGGATGCCACGGCGCAGACGATCGACGCCGTCGCCGGAGAAACGCACACGATGACGTTCGACGTGAACCACCGGCGCAAAGAGCTACGCATCACGCTGGCATGGCTCGACGAGCCGGGGGTCGCGCTGATCAACGATCTCGACCTCGAGCTGATCTCGCCGTCGGGGCGAGTCTACTTCGGCAACTTCTTCACCGAGGACGACGATCGCGACGGCGTGCTGAGCACTGTCGGCCCCGACGCCGAGGACTGCGGGGGCTTCGACTGCCCGGGGTGCTCGGGCAACGGTGTCCTGGAGGAGTCCGAGTGGAGCCTGCCCCTCTGTTTCCGCGACGACCTGTTCCCGCGGCACGACCACGCGAATCCGACGGAGGCGATCTTCCTCTCGCCCGATCCGGACGGCGACTTCAAAACCCTGGATGCGCATAACCAGATCGAGCTCGGCACGTGGATCCTGGAGGTGCGCGCCAACGGCGGCGGGACCGAGGCGGCGCTGCCGTATGCCCTCGCCATCTCCGGGCCGACCTGTGCGCAGTCCCAGATCGCCTGGGTAGACGACGCGTTCTCGTGTAGCGGTACGGCCGGTTTCACGCTGATCGAGGCCGACGAGTCGGGCGATGCCGTCGGCGGCCTCACCACGGCCGAGGTGGAGAGCCGACTGGTCGTCCAAGTCATCGATTCGACCGGTTCGATCCTCGACGAGGAGGCGTTCTTCGTGCCGCTCGGACAATCGCTGACGCTCGAGTCCGGCTCGACCTGGACCGGCGATTTCCCGCTGAGCGGTGAGACCGCCCGCGACGCTTACAACGGCGTCCTTGACGTCAGGCATGGGGACATCGTGCGTCTTGTCTATGCGGATGAGAACAACGGCCTGGCCGATCCCGACCGCGTGCGGAACGCCGAGGCGCTGGTGAACTGTCGCGTGGACCTCAGCCTCTCCAGTCTATCGTTCAATACGTTCGGCACGAACCTCAAGACCGAGGTGCGGGGTGGCTGTGAGCGCAACGAGCGTGTCACGCACCGCTGCGCCGGCGATCCCCAGATCAGCTGCACCTCGAACTCGAACTGCGGTGGGAACGGGCCGTGCTCGTCGACGGGCGCGAACACGTTCGACTTCGGCGCGCCGGACCCGTACCTCGACGCGGGAGAGAGTGTGGTCCTCGGCGTCGCAGTCGAGCCACGCGCAGACGTGGACCTCCACCACCTCGAGGCGAGCCTGCGGTGCGTGGAGGTGAACGACATCACCGCGGATGAGGACTGCGCGCCCGGATCCCCGAGCCGCGTGGGGTGCACGGATCCCCTCCGCGAGAGCCACACTCCCTGTCCCGGCTACATGACGATCTTCAATTCGCCGTCGACGATCGACTATGCGGCGGCGGGGCAGCCCGTTGCTCTGGAGTTCCCGATCCAGATGGCGAACTTCATCAGCGGAGAGCCCGACGTCGAATTCGTTCTCGATGTCACGGCACGCGCGAGCGGCAAGACCGCCGAGGGGACGGTCGTCGCGCGGAAGAGGCTGGACGTCGACGAGGTCTGCAAGGCGTACTCGACCGATTACCTGACTGGCGGAACCGAGGTGCGCGACTACAACAACAACCAGCTGATCGAGTACCTCACAGAGTCGGACGACTACAACCAGGACTATCGCTTCGAGACGCGAGTGTTCGAGGACGCAACCGTGACCGGAAAGAACCTGGGTCTCCAGACCCCGTGGAACTTCGATCTCAACGACGGCGGTTTCCGTAGCGGCCTCGGAGACGAGACCGACGAGTCGACGATCGCGGACACGATCGCGCAGTGGGGCGAGGACAAGAACTTCAACAACGTCGAGGATCGCCGGTGCAACGGCAACCCGCTGGTGTCGTGCGCCGTGAATCTGGACTGCATCAACCTGAATGCCGGCACGCAGTGCGTTGCCGACGAGGATCGCGACCCCTTCAACGGCCAGCTCGATCAGAACTGGTCGACGCTGGGCGGCTGCGGCTGGCAGACGAAGGCGCCGGGCAGCTGTGCGCTGAACCCGAACATCTTCTGCTACACGGACGACGACTGTGTGCCTTTCGGGGCGGGAACGTGCACGGGATCCGAACCGGTGACCGGCGGCGCGTGGCACACGGGTCGCATCGGAGGTACGTCGGGCGCATGCCTGGTGCAGGGCAACATGCCCGGTCAGTGTCAGACGTTCGAGACGATCTCGGGCTCCACGGGCGAGAGCCTGTGGTTCGAGCTGCTGCTGACGCCGGTGATCGAGAGGGTGAACGCGGACAGTGCCGTGCGGATCACGCACTGGGGATGGAACCAGTCGATCGACCTCCCGGACGAGCATACGTGCATGACATGGGAGTTCGACGTGGACGTCGACGACGGTCGCGAAGACCTGACGCGCGATCTGACGGTGCTGAACTTCATCGCAGGGCCCTACGGTCCGGTCACGGACACGGGGGGCTGGAAGAACCCGGACGGCTACCCGGCGTTCGCGCCGCTCGACGCCCAGGGCAACAGCCAGAACGGAACCTCGGCCGACATCGTTCAGCCTCCGAGCACGGTCATCACGACCAACCGGCATGGCAAGAACTCCTGCTTCTTCGAAAGCGGCGTCGTGCCGGACACTCGCGACGAGCTCGCGCTCGCCGGGCCACCCGACGACGACCTGTCCAACGGTTACTGCAAGGAGCCACCGTTCAAATCCTGTCTGCCGGGCACCTGCGGTGACGCCGGTCCGTGCATCATCGCGTCGCCCTTCATCGACGAGCACGTCCGGCCCTGGGGCCCCGAGCGCAACATGGATGCGTCTTCGTTCTTCGGCCCGGACCTGCGCTTCGCGACCCTGGAGGACATCTACGGCGCGACCGGCGCCCGCTTCCAGGCCGGTCTCGGACTGATCACGTTCGAGAAGCCCGGCCCCGCGGACGCGGACCCGCAGGCCGGCTTCGGGGTCGCGATCGACGACATGGTGATCGAGTGGGAGGAGTGCACGCAGGGGGCGGATGCCGTGGATTGTTCGCTCCAGGGGTGGTGCGCCACGGCTTCGCTGGATTCCCGTCGCCTGTTCGCCGGCAGCGGCCGGCTGCGTATCACGGTCCTGGAGCCCTCGCACGACCAGAACACCGACTGCGACCTCGACGGCGTGGGCGGACGGCACCGACAACTGCGATGCGGATTCGGTGCGTGAGATCGCGGTCGAGGTGCGCAGCGACGCCGAACAGGACCCCGGAGAGCGACTGCTGCTGGAGGAGACGGATCCCGGCTCGGACATCTACACCGGCTCGATCCCGTACTCCGTGTTCCACGACACCCCGGGCACGCTGTTCGCCCAGACGGATTCGCTGAACCTGCCGGCCGTCACGGTGGTCTACGACGATGACGACGACGGCACCGGCAACGCGTGCCCTACGGCGGTCGAGGCGCAGACGCGCCTCGTTCTTCCGACCGGCGATCTGCGAGTCATCGGAACCGTCCTGGCCGACAACGGCGACGACGACGGCTGGGCCGACACCAACGAGACGGTCGACATGGCGATCACGGTGCGCAATCTCAGCGGGATCGACCTGTCGGGCGTCCGTGCACAGCTGATGACGGACGACGACAAGATCGACTGCATCGTCGACCCTTCGATCCAGGTCGGAGATCTCGCCGCCGGCGAGACGAAGACGACCGTGGGGTCGTTCCGGTTCCGGGTAGCCGCCGTCGATCGGTCGCTCTCTGGGCTGACGACGTTCGACGATTTTTCCGCGGCGTTCGACGTCACGCTGTCGTCCGATCAGCTCGACGGAGCGGGCCGGGCGCAGCGCATCACGCTCGATCTGGACCTCGACGCCGCGCCCGGGTCGGGTGCGAACGAGTTCTTCGAGGGCTTCGAGGTGGGGAGTGGTCTGGGGAGCTTCACGACGATGAACCTGGACTTCGGGATGCAGAGCGGGGACCCCGAGGCCAATGCCGACGGCTATCGCTGTCAGTACAGCGACCCCGACTGGCTCAATTCCAACTCGTACGGGTTGATCGAGGGCTGCTCGCCGGGGGCGTCGCCGGCGCAGGCCGACGCGTTCTTCTGGCAGGTGCACGATCCTGGCCAGATCGACGGCGGAAAAGCCTACGGCGGGACCCGTTCGCTCTACATGGGGGTGTTCGGCGCAGCGTCGGACGAGCACACGACTCCGCTCGGCATCCTCGAGGCGGTCGCGATCGCACAGCCCGTGAACCTCGATATCGACCCCTTCGACCCGCCGATCCTCTCGTTCAAGCACCAGATCAGCGTGGGCGACGACCGCTTGCTGGCCACGTCGTTCGGAAGCACCGGCGACCGTGCGATCGTGCAGGTGCAGCTGGCCGATGGGTCGGGCAACTCCGTGGGGTACTGGACAACGATCGATCCGATGGAGAACGGCTACGACAGCCAGGCCTCGCGCGAGCTCTCGAACTGCTCGTTCGACCCGGTCGACGACGGCTCGACCGAGGATGACTACTTCGTTCCGGCCGACCCGGACCGCAGACTGGGACCGTCCTCGAGCTGCTACCCCCGGTACGTTTTCTCGTACCTCGGCGACACGTTCGACGCATTCGATCCCGCGGCGCTCGGCAACGCCGAGGGCCCCGGTCTCGCCGGGACGGTGGGTTCCGGCACCTGGGTGGAATCGTCGTTCAACCTCGAGCGCTATCGCGGCAAGCGGATCCGGGTCCGTTTCCTGTTCACGTCGTCCAGGGAGCGGGACGTGGAGACCTACGAGCAACGCCTGAGCCTGAACCCCGACCGTCGCGACGACGGCTGGTGGATCGACGACGTCCGGATCACGCGTGCCCTGACGATCCCGGCCACACAGACCGGCGACCACGCGGCCAACGCGGGGCTGGAACAATGCGCTGCGTGCTCGCCGCCGGCCGCGGACCTGGTCGCCACCCCCGCCGCTGCGGACAGCCCGGGACAGGTCGTGAGGCTCGACGCCTCGGGATCGGCTCCCGTCGCCTGCCCGGACGGCGTCCTGCAGTTTCGTTTCCGCAGCAACGTCGACGGCGTCCTTCGTGACTTCACGGACGCCGCGACCCTGTTCGACGTCGCTAGCGTGGCGAAGACCTACACGGTCGACGTCCGCTGCTCGTCGGACGTCTCATGCGTTGCATCGGCGAACGCTTCGGTCGCGGTGGACTGCCCGACAGGGCCCGGCTCGACGATCTCCTTCGGCGACAAGAGCGCGTTCAGCTGGTTTGGCAGCGTAGACCGGCTGTTCTACGCGCAGGGCCGGCTATCGACCCTCGACGTCAGCCGCACACCCGACGGTTCCGGTAGCACGTCGTCGACGTGCGGCCCGGTGGGCGGCGGCGCGCACTGCGTGACGGACGTCAACCCAGATCCGACCGACGGCGCCTGGTGGCTCGTGCGCTCCTTCGGCGAGCTCGGCGCCTATTGCAACCTGACCTGGAGCAGCGGAGGATCCGGCGAGTTCCCGGGCCGCGACTTCTCCGCACTGCCCTGATCCTCTTGGTCGGGAGGGGCGGTACTTCCGGTCGAGGGACTTCGCGATTCCGAAATCGATGACCTTCGGACTCCGTCGCCCCTCTCTGGCGTCGACGAGGATGTTGGTGGGTTGATCACCGGCGGACGCGGGTTCGATTCCCGCCGCCGGCCTTCGGCCGTCGCCACGTCTCGCTAGCGTGTCCTCGCTTTGCTTCGGACACGGGTTCGATTCCCGCCGCCTCCACCAATCGCGCGAAGCGCGATTGGTGCCCTGAGCGAGCGAAGCGAGTCGAAGGACCCTTCGACTCGCTTCGCTCGCTCAGGGCAGGTCAGGTCACGCAGGTCCCTCAGTCTCCTCTGAACGGGACCCCATGTACCACGTCTACATCCTCCGCTGCAGGGACAACTCCCTCTACGTCGGCTACACGCAAAACGTCGAGGCGCGAGTCAGGGCCCACAACATGGGTCTGGGCGCCGCCCACACCTACAAACACGGCCCAGTACAGTTGATCTATTCCGAAGTCCATCCGACGAGGCTCGCAGCCACTCGCCGCGAGCGCCAGCTCAAACGTTGGACAAGAAGAAAGAAGGAAGCACTAATCCGAGGAGACCTTGCCCGCCTAAGAGCCCTAAGCAAGAGGCGGACGTAGCTCGCCGATTGTAATCGCCTAGCAGACACGTTCAAGCGCCTCCGCGCCGACCTCAATCACTCCGCAATGCAACCAGGAACTCCCGATCGGCGAGGCTCTTGCTGACCTTCCTGAGACTGCTCGTGGCGAGGTAGCGGTACAGCCGTTGATTGGCGTCGTGGAGCACGTCGCCGAGGATGCAACTCTTGCCGTCGCAGTCGGCGAGGCTGAAGACACAGCCCTGCGGCTCGAGGGGTCCCTCGACGGCCTCGTAGACCTCGAGCAGCTTGATCTGGCCCGGGGGCCTGGCCAGCAGGAACCCGCCTCCGGGGCCGCGGGTGGCCCGCAGCAGTCCGACCTTGGTCAGCCGCTGCATGACCTTGGACAGATGGGCAGCCGAGACGTTGAAGCCCGCGGCGATGGTCTTGGTGGACAGGGGCTTACGGGGATCGACCGCCAGCAGGGCCAAGGCGTGCAGGGCCAGCGCGGCAGCTTCCGAGATTGTGAGGGCACAGGGCACGAGCCGGGCTCCGGGGTTTCCCAAAAAAGATCCTTGCCCCGAACAGGATATCATGGTAGTAATCTGGTGTTCCAGTACCTTAATTATACCACGGGGGAGGGTTCCCGATGGACAGCCCGGAAACGAGTTGGCCGACCACGACCTTGGGGCCGGGGTGTGCCTGTGGCTCGGTCCGGCAAGCGTTGCGCCGGCGCAGAGGAGGGGAAGCGTGAACAGAGCGGAATATCGAAGGACAGTCCGGAGGCCGCGAGGTTCTCCCCGACGGGCCCCGACGGTAGCGTGGATCCCGCTGGTCATCGGCGTGGCCGCGATGCTTTCGGGTCCCGCCGTGCTCGGCGGCGTCGTGACTCCCGATTCCGTCGTCACGACCTCGTACTACAGCTCCAATACTGCCAACGAAAACATGATCGATGGCAGCGGCCTGTCCGGTGCGGGCCCGGTCGAGACGCAGGTGCACGACGCGCACGCCGGCGGCTCCGGCTTCACCATGTGGCACGCGGGCCCGAATGACGGCGGCCTGGGCGGTCCGACCGGCACCCCGCCGCCGGTGGCCGGGCAGGCCGTGGTGTTCGACCTGGGTGGACCGGTCTGGCTCGACGGCGTCTACATCTGGAACTTCAACCAGGCGGGTTGGACCGGCCGTGGGGTGAACGACTTCGAGATCCTGGTCTCGGGCGACTCGGATCCGCTGACGGCGACGTTCACGAGCGTGGGCAGTTTCAGTCTGGCGCAAGCCTGCGGCTGTGCGACGGAAGGGGCCCAGCTCGTCTCGTTCGCGGCGGCGGTGAGCGCCCGGCTGGTGAAGTTCGACATCGCGACGACGCACAGCGGGCAGGTCAACAACTACGTCGGTCTGAGCGAGGTGCGCTTCTTGCCCTCCGACAACGTCGATCCCACCGACGCCGGCGCGCAATACGCCTGGGGCGAGAACGTGGGCTGGCTCAACGCGGAGCCGCAGGGTGACGGCGGTCCCGGCGTGCACGTGGACGATTTCGAGCTGACCGGCTGGATGTGGGGCGAGAACGTGGGCTGGATCAGCCTGTCGTGCAAGAACGATTCGACGTGCGCCGCGACGGACTACGGCGTGCTCAACGACGGTGGTGGAGTCCTATCCGGTTACGCCTGGGGCGAGAACACCGGCTGGGTCAACTTCGCGCCGGCTTCAGGCGGTGTCGTGATCGACGTAGCGACGGGCGAGTTCAGCGGTCATGCCTGGGGCGAGAACATCGGGTGGATCAGCTTTGCATCGAGCGGAACCCATCCGTTTCAGATGAGGACGGGCTGGAACTGCGATCCGGCACCGCCTGCACCAGCGGGATCACCCGTGCTCTCCGTCGCCAGGTCCGGAACCGCTGCCGAGCTTTCCTGGGGGAGCATCGCCGGTGCGACGGGCTACGACATCGTCGAGGGCGACTTGACGACCTTGAGGAGCAGCGGCGGCGATTTTTCCCAGGCGACCGACGTGTGCCTGTCGAACCACCGCACGACGAGATCGCTTTCGCATGCGGACACGCCAACGTCGGGAGAGGGTATCTGGTACCTCGTACGGGGCGAGAACTGCGCGGGGAAAGGCAGCCATGACTCGGACGGCGCCGGTCAAGACGGCCTGCGCGACGCCGAGATAACTGCATCAGGAGACGACTGCCCCTGAAGGGGTGACGTACGGAATAAGGAAGGTGGATGATGAAGAAAGCTACGTTTCTGTTCATGCTTGTGATGGGTCTTGCCGCAATGGGTTCGGTCCAGGCAGGTGACATGGAGCCGCCAGGACCACCCGCTCCGACAATGGTCACGCTGCAGGAGATCTACGACGTTTGTTCCGGGGGCGGGGGCGGTTCGTGCGGTGTGCCGAAGACGGGCCAGACGGAGTGCTGGGACGGATCAGGAACCCCGATCGCTTGCGCGGGCACGGGCCAGGACGGTGAGTATCAGGCAGGCGTCTTGGTGGACCCGAGGTTCACGGACAACGGTGACGGCACCGTGACGGACAACCTGACGGACCTGATCTGGCTCGAGGACGCGGCCTGCTTCGGTCTGAGGACCTGGACGGACGCGTTGTCCGACGCGAACACCTTGGCGGACGGTTCCTGCTCGCTGACGGACGGTTCAGCAGCCGGCGACTGGCGCTTACCGAACGTCAAGGAGTTGCAGAGCCTGATCGACTTCGGTTCTTACAATCCAGCACTTCCCGGCGGCCATCCGTTCTCCGGGGTGCAGTCGAGCTACTACTGGTCGTCTACCAGCTACGTGAGCAGCCCGAGCCACGCGTGGGACGTGAACCTCTACCACGGCGGCGTGGGCAACAGCAGCAAGGCGTACACGAACTACGTCTGGCCGGTCCGGGGTGGACAGTGAGGCGCTTGGGTTCTTGGGTCCTTTCGGGGGGGTGCAGGGGGGCAGCGCCCCCCTGCCGTCCGGGCGTCGTCCGCAGTGTAGAGGTAGCGGATGATCTCCGAGAAGCTCGCGGCTCGTTACGAGGAGCTGAAGCGCGAGGCGCCTGGCTGCGTTCTCCTGATGCAGGTCGGTGCCTTCATGAAAGTGCTGAACGACGACGCGCGAAGCGTGTCCGAAGTGACCGGTCTGAAGTTGCAGATGTCGGGGAGCTTGGAGGCGCCGGTCGTTCTGGGCGGCTTCCCGAAAAGCGGCCTCGATGCCTACGTGGGTAAGCTGGTGCGCGCCGGCCACTCGGTGGCGGTGGCGTTTCAGAACGGTCGCAAGGAGCGCAACCTGGAAGAGGTGATCCGGGTGAGCCGAGGCGTCGAACAGGAAACGAGCCACCGCGGGGGGGACGCGAGCGATGGCGCGGTATGAGCACCTGCCGATCTACCGCGCAGCGTTCGACCTCGCCCTGAGCGAGCGTAGCGAGTCGAAGGGCGCAATTTCAGCCGCTACCACAAATATTCGCTCGGCACCGAGTTGCGCGCCCGCAGCCGCGAAATCCTGAAGCGGATCATCGAGGCCAACGGCAGCCCGGACCGGGCGTCGCTGCTCGAGCGGTTGCGGGGCGACCTGGAGAACTTCAAGGTGCTCGCCCGGCTGTGTCACGAGTCGGGCGGCTTCTCCAGCACCCGCGCCTACCTGCACGTCGCCGAGCAAGTCGTGGGAATTTCCAGACAGAACGAGGGCTGGCTGCGGCAGACGTTGAAAGGTGATCCTTCGACTCGCTGCGCTCGCTCAGGACAAGGTCGATCGGGGGAGGCGGGGCATGGCCAGAACCGGGCGGGCTGAACGGCTCGTTCGGGCGTGCCGATCCGTCATTGTGCGTTCGTCCCGCCCGCCGGCAAGGCGGGCATGCTCGTTCAGGCTCTCGTACTCCGCACGCGGGGATCGGCAGCCGGTGGTCCCGCCGGAGGCGCGTGCGGCCTCGGCGGGAGAAGTGGGCGGACTTCAAGCGCGTTCTCCGGGGTGCAGTCGAACAACTACTGGTCGTCTACCAGCAACGTGAACAACCCGAACAACGCGTGGAACGTGAACCTCAACAACGGCAACGTGAACAACAACAACAAGACGAACACGAACTACGTCTGGCCGGTCCGGGGTGGAGAATGACGGTCCCGCCGACCCCGATCGATATCGTCGCTCCACGCGAGAGCTGGCCGGGCCATCCGTTGTTCAGCCTGGAGAACCTGTACCGCGCCTACCGGCAGTGCCGCCGGCGCAAGCGCAACACGCACAATGCCCTGTTCTTCGAGCGCCGGCTCGAGGACAACCTGCTCGACCTGCACGAAAAGCTGGAGCGCGGCACCTACCGCCCCGGCCGCTCCCTGGCTTTCTTGGTCGAAAAGCCGAAACGTCGCGAGATCTTCGCAGCCGAGTTTCGCGACCGGGTCGTGCACCACCTGCTGGTGGCCCACCTGGAGCGGAGCTGGGAGCGGCGGTTCATCCACGATTCGTTCGCCTGCCGGCGGGGCAAGGGCACGCACCACGGCGTCGAGCGAGTCAGGTCGTTCGCACGCAGGGTAACGTGCAACGGGACGCGGCGCGCGTGGTACCTCCAGCTCGACGTTCGCGGTTTCTTTGTCACGCTGGATCGGAGAATCCTGTGGGATCGTTTCGCCGCGGTCGAGCGGGATCCCGCGGTGCTCTGGCTGTTGCGTCTGTTTCTGTTCCACGAGCCGACGACGAACTGCCGCTTCCGCGGAGCGCGCCGCGCCGACTTCGAGCGCCTGCCCGCGCACAAGACGCTGTTTCGCACCTCGACCGGCTGCGGGTTGCCCATCGGCAACCTGACCA
>JAAELQ010000247.1 GCA_024226515.1 bacterium | reverse complement strand
GCCGCCGTCGATCGGTGACCCGACTTGAATGGATCTCGAAAACGTCGCGGACCTGATCGAGGAAGTCGCGGTGCAAAGAGGTGCCCTGGTGATCGAGCACGAGCCCGGCACTTGCCGCTCGCTGCAAAAGGACCGCCGATCTGCTGTAAGTGCAAGAAGATCCGACTCGGACTCCGTTGAGGAACGTCGCGCCTTCACGCACGAGGTGCAGCAAGGCTGCGCCATATGTCACTGATCGGAAGGGACTCACCAGCGAGGTCGTCGGATCGAGAGCGGTCGACGCCGTCGACGCCGCGGGCAGCCGGAGATCCGGCGACCGCAGGCGACTGAGCGTGTGCTCGGCTTGACGCCACAGGAAATCCGGAAGTTCGTTTGGGATCGCCCGCCTCTCGGCGGGCGGGACACGACCGGGCCACGCGAACGGGAGAACGTCACAGTCTTGAGCGGTAAGGACGTGATGTCGACAGAAACATGGCGTTCTGACGCGGTCAGAACACGGCGCCTGAAGAAACATCGTGTTCGACAGCCGATGGATCACAACGTTCGTCGATCTGGGGCGCTCTACCGGCGACAGATCCGGACGCTGGCGCACATCTTGTGATCCAGCGACGCCAGGCCGTGGCCGGCGCGGATACGCGG
>JAAELQ010000246.1 GCA_024226515.1 bacterium | reverse complement strand
TCATCTTCCAACTGCTTGAGTCGAACATCCTTGTCCATGGCCCGCGTTGTAACGCGCTTCAGGCAAAAGCGCAAACCACTACATCTTGTGGTCTGTTGACCCGTGAACGGTTACCAGAATTCGACGTATCGGCGCCGCGCCATGAAGTGCGCATCCGAATCACCTGCGAGATGGGCGAGGAGCTTGCGCGTCCGGTCGTCCACGCTCGTGGGTTGGGAGGAGATGGCTACGAATTGGAAGAGCGATTCACATTCGTGTGGCCGGACGGTGACGCGTACGTCGAGGTCTCGCTGGACGGCACGGTCATTCACGCGCGGGACAAATTCAAGCGCACTGAATCTGGATTCCGTCGTTGCAGTTGCTTCAGGTATCTCGAAGTGCTGGAGATGCCGACCGATGATTGACACTGCAGTTCTCGCCACGTCGATCGCATGGCCTGCCGCACTCCCCGGCCCCTTCGGTTGCCAAGGCATCGTGGTGAGGCGATCATGAGTGTACCATTGCATCCCTTGCGGCCGTTGCATCTGCCCTCGGGCCGTCGGAAACCACGGAAGGAAGACGACGACGTGAGCCACATTGACCAGTCGCTGTTCGGCCCCGATGACCGGCCCGACTTCCATGCCACGTCAAGCACCCGGGCTCCCATCGCGTGGTACGGCGGGAAGGCGTACTACGCTGAGTGGATCATCTCGCACTTCCCCGACCATCGGGTCTACATCGAGCCCTTTGGCGGTGCCGCGAACGTGTTCCTGCGGAAGCGACCGAGCGAAGTCGAGGTCTTCAATGATCTTGACGACCGTCTCGTAAACTTCTTCACAGTCGTACGTGATCCCGCCGGTCTCGCCGAACTCGAGCGGCTTGCGTACCTCACGCCGTACAGCAGATCACAGTTCGCTGAACTGGCAGAGATGCCAGAGCCGACGGAACCGGTTGAACGTGCATGGTGGTTCTTCGTGCGGTGCCGCCAGGCCATCGGCGGTCTCGGCATGTCCAAGCTCAGCGCAGCAAGCTGGGCAACGAGCCTCCGCACTCGTCGCAAGATGCCCGAGCCGATCTCGAAGTACTTGTCTGCAATCGAGGGGCTTACCGACGTTGCCGAGCGCTTCCGCCACATCGTGATCGAGTGTCTGCCAGCCGTTCAGGTCGTTGAGAAATACGATCGCTCCGACGTCTTCTTCTATTGCGACCCGCCGTACGTTCCTACGACTCGGCACGGTGGCGCTGCAAAGACGTATCACAAGGAAATGTCATTCGAAGATCACGAAGCCCTGCTCGCAGCCCTGAAGGAATGCGAAGGCCGGGTCATGGTCAGCGGCTATCCGTCAGAACTCTACGAGAAGGAGTTCTCTGGTTGGTCGAGGGAGACGTGTGAGGCCAAGGCGCACATGGCCAACTCCGGTGAGCGACGCGAAGAGGTCATCTGGATGAACTGGTGATCATGAATGGGTTCTCCGACAACGAACGGCGTCAACTTCGAACAGCCTTCTTGGAGGGGCCCCGCGACGGCTACAGCCTGGATCGCTGCATCGCCGACGATACGTTGAGGATACGAGTCGTTGATGTCTGTCAGCAGGCTGTCCCAGGACACTCCGAGCAGGACTATCTCTGGGACCTGCAGAATCAACGCAAGGCGAGTCTCCTTGGACCGCATGCGACTCAGCGCGACAACTTCCGGCATGAGGAATATCGCCACGCTGCGGCGATTGCGGCACGCCTGATTGAAGATCGCCACGGCGCGACGGTTGATCGGCTGCTTTGCAACCCGGCGATCCGCCGAGAGTTCGATCGCGTCGCGAGCGAGATTGCTCCGACTGTTGATCCGGTTCGACTTCGACTGGCTGCGTTGGCCCTGCGCAAGGCAAGCAAGCTGAGGCCCGAACTTGCCGTTCGAATGGGCGATGGGCGTCAGGTAGTGAGCATCCAGGCATCCGATGTTCGCGACGATGCAGAAAACGTGCCACCCGCGCCCGGGATCTACATCATCCATGATCCCTCCGGCATTCTCTACATCGGTGAGGCTGGGAATCTGCGTAACCGCGTTCGCCAGCACGTCGACCACTCAACCAGCCCAGGCCTCGCTCGTTACTTCTGGGACGCCGGCATGGAGAACTGCACGATCGATCTCCACACGTTCCCGAACAATCAAGCGGCTCGTCGCGCCGATTGGCGGCGTGCCTACGAGCGGGAGCTGATCGAGAGCAGGCGGCCACGGTTCAACATTGAGTTCAATCGTGATCAGGGCGACGATTGAGCGCGGTCAACACCGCGCTTCTCCGCGCGACAGTCGCAAAACCGCGCAAATGGCCGCACACCTTGCACTCGCCAAACCCCGTAGGTATCGTCGCTTGCGCGTTTGAGGCTGCCGGCCTGGGGCGTTCCCAAGCTGAATGTCGCCGGTTCGAATCCGGTCACCCGCTTTGATGTTCGCGGCGGTCCGGGTCGCGTGCAGTTGCGTTGGGACCGGTGGCGTCCTCCGCAAGTCCACCGTGATCGACTCGCGGGGATACTCTCGGACCCAACGGTGCTCACGCTCAATCGGTGGCCGCCGACGACCGATCCTGGAAGCAGCGCGCGACGCGCCCGCTGGCGACCGCCGTGCTGACCGTGCCGATCGCCCTGCTCTTCTTGCCCGGCCCATCCGCATCGCGTTCGGCGGCCAGGTGCTCGTCCCCCCGATGACGTGGCTCCTGGTCCCCGGCCTGCCTCTCGGAGCTTGTCTCCTCCTGCCGCACTGCGTCTCCGACTTCCTGCCGAAGTGGACGCTCCGCAGTGGGTGGCTCAACATGAAGTGGCTGTCGGACATGCACGACTTCATCCACGTGTATGCTCGGAATCGCGAGCATGTGTCCGTGCGGCCAGTCTGTCACCATCGGGCGCTGTTCCCGCGGGCGTAGGCTGGAATCGATCGCCCGGAAGTACCTGTTGGCCGCTGCCGGAACTGCCAGAATCCTCGCGAGGGCGGCTGCCGGCGTTCGCTGAGGTACAAGTCCTCGGCACTTGTGAACATCTACCGAGGGTTTGTAGCGCTGCGGAGCCCGTCCCCCTTCTGTCAGTTCTGTCAGCTACCCTTCCTTCCCTGGGATCGGGCTTGGCTCCACGTTTTCCAGTTCTGGCCCGATTTCCGGACGCGGAAACCGCCCCAACAACCCGAATACGTGATTTTCCAGATATGGCCTATTTTCCGGCGCCGGAAAACGGTGATATACTGGAAATCATGCGACCGCAGCCACCCATCACCGAAGACGCCATCCCCGAACTCGTCAGGGATCTCGGCTCGCCCTGGGGAGCGCAGCTCGACCTCCAGTTGATCCCATGGGAGCCGAGCAATGGCGGTCCACGCGCGGACTACCGGGTCCGACTCCGCTGGGACGACCAGACGTACGACTTCGTCGCCGAGCTCAAGAGCCGAAGCACGCCAAAGGCCATTGACCAGGCGCTCTTTCAGGCGCAACGCTTGAGCCAGTCCACCGGCCTCCCACCGATGATCATCGTCCCCTACCTCGACGAGCGCCGGCTTGATCGGCTCGCCGACGAGGGGGTAAGCGGAATCGACCTGAGCGGAAACGGAATCGCCATCGTGCCCGGACGGCTCCTGCTTCGCTGTTCGGGTCGGCCGAATCGATACCCGGAATCGCAGCCGACGAAGTATGCCTATCGCGGCGCCACCTCGATCGTTCCACGCGTGTTTCTCTGCCAGCCGGAGTTCGAGAGTGTGAGCGCGATCAAAGATGCGATTACGGCGCGCGGCGGGGCCGTGGCGCTGTCCACTGTGTCGAAGGCTCTCGCTCGAATGGTTGAGGATGTGCTCATCGAGCGATCCGATTCGCGCATTGCGTTGATGCAGCCCGATTCGCTCCTCGACAAACTACGTGACGACTTCCGTGTACCGCCCGAGCGCGCAAAGGTCCGCGTGAAGATCGTCGGCCCAGTGGCGGCACTCTTCAAGCGTGCAAATGGCGATCGCAAGAGACCACAGCTGGTTCTCACTGGAGCATCCTCTCAGGATCGCTACTCCGCCGGCATGCATTCCGATGAACTCGTGGCGTATTGCGAACGCCTCAGCGAACTCCGCAAGCGTGTTGGTGATCAATGGGACGAGACGGAACGATTTGCCGACCTGACGGTCATCGAAACAAGCGACCGCACTCCGTTCTTTGATACGCGAACGGACAGGAGCGGGCTCACGTATGCGTCGCCGATTCAGTCGTATCTGGAACTAGCTGCCGGTGATAAGAGGGATCAAGAGATGGCCGAGCAGATCCGCGAGCAGATTCTCGCAAGCGTGTGCTCCGATGATCTTCCCGTTCGATCGAAGACACCCTTCCGCTTTCGCGGCACGATCACCTTGTCGGACCTGCGCGAGTTTCGAGACGAGATCCTCGACGTCGCGGAGCGACACGGGGCTTCCAACGTTCGCGTTTTCGGCTCGGTTGCTCGAGGCGCCGCGGGTCTGGACAGCGATGTTGATCTGCTGGTCGAGATCTCTGATGATCGCTCCCTGTTCGATCAGATCGCGCTCATCCAGGAACTCAACGAGCTGCTGGATCATCCCGTCGATGTCGTCAGTGATCGTGGCCTGAACCCGCGTATTCGAGGACGCGTGCTCAAGGAGGCCGTCGCGCTATGATCGATGACAAGACCTACCTCGAGCACATCCTCGATGCGATCGACAAGGTCGATGCATATACAGCTGATGGGCGCGATGCCTTCATGGCGGACACGAAGACACAGGACGCCGTCGTGCGGAACTTCGAGATCATCGGCGAGGCGACAAAGCGGCTTACGAGCGAACTCCGCGAGAACAACCCGGACATCCCCTGGAAGGAGGCTGCGGCGTTTCGCGATGTGCTGAGCCATGACTACATGGGCATTGACCTGACGATCGTTTGGAACGTGGTCGAGTCGCACCTGCCCGAGTTGCGGGAGTCAATGAAGGCCGTCCTCAGCAAGCTCGCGTGATCTTCCGTGTGGGCAGGGGCGACAGTTGCTGCGAGGTGGGGCGAGGCGCCGGGCGGATGCCGGGCGGGCGGCTGCGTGCCCGGAGATGACGGCGGATGACGCGGGTGGACGGCTGTCTCTGCAAGCGCTTGTGCAAGTGGGTGTGTAAGGCGCTGGCGTCTCAGCCGATTCAACGGTGAGTCCGTTTGACGATCGGCCGGCCTTCGATGCCGTCGAGCACTTCCATCAGTCGCCGTTTCCTTCGATTCTCGGTTCGGAAGTCGCCGATGATCCGCGGCCAGTCCTGGGCGCGGCCCGACTTCTTCAGCAGCGACTTGACGCGCTTCAGATAGGCGCCGGCTTCCGGGTACGTCTTGGGATTCGTTTCTGCGGCGACTGCGTTCGCCAGTCTCACGTAGATCTCGATCGCCCGGTCCGGATGCGCCCCTTCTACCGCCTTCGCCACCCTCGCGTAGTCGCGGAATGCGTGGCTTTGCCGCCGACGCGCGGTGGATGGATTGTTCGCGTCCCGCCTGTCGAACCACACGAGCACGTCATCCGGGCGTTTCTCATCGATGGCCAGATCGATCAGTACGTCGAAATGCGGGCCAACTCGTTCCGACCGCCCTTCGTTCTGCTGCGCATCGGGTTGAGGTGGCTCAGGAAGCGGCCAGCGCGATGTCCCCTGCTTGGACCTGCCGCCATCACGGGGCCGGTCCGGCCGCCGGCCGCATTCGAGGAACGCCTGCGCCGCCTTCTGTACGGTCTGAATGTGATCTGTCTTCTCGGCCGCCTGGAGCAGCTCGCGATAGCTGTCTACGCTCGGCCACCGGAAGAAACGGTCTGCGGCGACGGATGCAGGCAACATCGAGTCCCCTTTGTTCACCGCGATCTCGCAGAGCAGGTCCTGCAAGTCCCTGACGACGCCGGCGTATCGCGGCGACGTCGCGTCCAGCCCCTGCCTGGCCAACTCCGTGGCGCGATCGTCCTGGCCTGCTTCGATCAAACGTCGAACGGCGCGCGGGTAGCTGTTCGAGGCGCGCGCCTCGGCAACACAAAGCTCGGTCGCCTCGTCCCTTCGACCAGCCTTGTCGAGCGCCGTGATCACCCACTCACTGAGCCGTTCCCGCCGGTAGCTTCGGAGCCACTCGTCTCGATCCTCTGTCGCCGGTCCCTGACCGCCGAGCCGTTCTCTCAATCGATCGGCCACGACCGACCACGTCGCCTTCTTCCAACGCCGCTCGCTCACCGCAGCAAGGGCATCACAGATCCCGTACTCATCCGCGAGCACCATGTCGATGGCGTAGATGATCTTGTCCTCGTCACGGCGGCTCGATTGCAGCAACGCCTCGTACACGATCTGCATGCAGTCGCCGATCGCGCGCGCCGTCTCCCCTTCGTCATGAGACTGCTCGATCTGATCGGTACCCCGTCGCAGGAGATCCTCTCCGAGTTGCACGATGGCATCGGCGCGACCGTGATCGAGCAGTGGCTTCAACCGCTTCTCCAGTCGGCTGTAGTCGGGAAGATGCCCTGCGCCGGTCCACGCGTTCTGCCAGGCTTCCTCGGCGGTGAGCGAGTGCATCTCAGATCGAGCCTCGGAGAGCAGATCGTCGAATCGCCCGCCCGCAAGAGCGCTCTCATCGACCAGAGCCGTGCGAACCTCCGGATCCCGATCGCAGGCGCGCATGACCATCTCCACGAGCTCGTCGGCGGACTTCGACGCAAGGTGGGTGCGAATGTCGCGGTCGCTGATCGTCTTCGTGCGCTTTCGTGGTCGCGGTGCCTTCGAGCGCGGCTCGTCCTCCCAGCCGTCATCGTCGATCTCGTCGACTCGACCCTCGATGAGCGCCAGCCGCGGATCATCGTCCGACGCGCCCGACACCGGCGTGCCAGCTTGAATTGCCTCGAGATACTCGACGATGACCGCCACCGCATGCTTGCAGGCGAACCGCACGGGACAGGAGCACTCCGACGTCATCCGCTCCGAGCGCTTGCGTTTGGTCGTATCGAGATCGACGCGGGTAGCGTAACGATCGCCCCCGTGGACCCACGCGAGCAGCATGCCGCTCTCGAAGACGCACAGCTGCTTCACGCGCCCGTTCCGTTGGTACGACCGTCCGCGCGAGACGGTGCGCGCGCCCGCCCACTCGTCCAGGTCGTTCCACGTGATCTTCCCCCAGGCCTCGCCATGGGACTCGGGCCGGTCCTTTGCCGTGCGACGTTGCTTGACCTTGGCCATCGTTCGCTCCTCCCAACCAACCTGCCAACGGCGCTACGGATTGTCCTCGGAGAATCGATCGATCAGTTGGAACACCTTGGACAACGCCGTGCCGCCCTTGAACATGAGCATGTCGCGCTCGCTCCCGTTGCCCGG
The DNA here is from genome assembly GCA_024226515.1 of bacterium. Classification (GTDB taxonomy): domain Bacteria; phylum Acidobacteriota; class Polarisedimenticolia; order Polarisedimenticolales; family Polarisedimenticolaceae; genus JAAELQ01. The sequence continues at coordinate 35,468 of JAAELQ010000246.1, read as the reverse complement.
CCGGAATGAGCCTCAAACGGCCTCCCTGCCTCTGGATGCCGGTTCTATGGGGCTCCAGCCACCTATACATCACACGCCCAGAGGGCCTCTGCACCCGCCCTGGAGGCCTCAAGAATGAGGTTTGGGTGGCGCTTTGCGAACTATGTGTGGCAGATCGCCGTACAAGACGATAGACTATCCAGAGCCGCAATCTGAGGGATTCCCGATGTCAGCCCTACCCAACCAGCCTACTCGTATCGACTTTCGGCTCCAGAGCGAGCACAAGGCGCTTATCGAACGCGCTGCCAGCGTCCACGGCCAGACCGTGACGCAGTTCGCCATTGCCACGTTGGTCAAGGCCGCTCACGAGTCGATCCAGCAGGCTTCGCTCACCGAGTTGACGGTTCGCGATCGCGACGTGTTCCTGGAGACGCTCGACTCCAACGCTGAGCCGAACGCCGCACTGAAGAAGGCTGCCAAGCGGTATCGTTCACAGCGTGGCTGAGTCAACTCAAGACTGGCTCATCGAAGAACTGAACGCCGACCACGACCGGTCGGCGTTTTCTTGTGGGCACGACTCGCTCGACGACTTCCTCAAGAAGTTCGCCAATCAGAATCAGAAGACAGGAGTCAGCAAGACGTACGTTGCCGTGCGCGCCGGCGAAACGGGCGTTTGCGGCACCTACTCGATCTCTGCTGGCGCAGTGCGGTTCACCGACATACCGGAAGAGCTTCGCAAGCGGCTCCCAAGATACCCGGCGCCGGTTGCTCATCTCGGACGACTCGCCGTTGACGCTGCTGCGCAGGGCCAACGCTTGGGTGAGCTGCTCCTCATGGACGCGCTGGCCAAGATCGTCGGAGCGGCGGACTCCATCGGCATCCACGCCGTCGAGGTCGTGGCGATTGACGAGAACGCGAAGCGCTTCTATCTGAAGTACGGCTTCACGGCTCTCCTGGACGATCCGCATCACTCTTACATTTCTATCAAGACGCTGCGGAAGCTCGGCCTGGTGTAGCCAACCACGCGCAGCTCCCGGGTCGCCCCACGTCGCGATGTGTGCCCATCGGGCCGCGTGCGTTTGCTTTGGGCCGTTGCCGACGAGGGATTGACTGCGGCCGTGTACAATGAATGGCGAGCGGCGTTGCGCGCCCAGGTCTCGAAGCAACGTCAAGGCGCACCATTCACCGAAAGCCAGAGCCTGCGAGATCTTCCATGATGGCTGGAATGCGAGACGAGTTCAAGGCGCACGTCGATCAGGCTGGGTCGCAGCCACGGCTTCGCCTGAGGATCACCGGCCCCGATCGGCCGAACCTCATCGCGGAAGCCGCGACGCACCTCGAGAAGCACCGGCTCCTCATCGAGACGATCACCTTCAACCTCCTGCTGCCCGACGAGCACCGGTACGTCATGGAGATCGTCGCGCGGGGTCCGCTCGAAGAGATCCATGCGACGAGGCTGCTTGTCGATTCAGAGGAGCTGCTCCCGAAGTCAACGGCCGCGGATCGAACGTTCCACTGGCCATCCGCGAGCATGCTCCACGTGGCCATGGATACGCCGGACGAGGTCGGGCTGACCGCGAAGGTCGCACAGATCGTCGGCAAGCCGCGCGACACGCATGGTCGCGAGATCTGCCCCAGCGGGAGCTTCGTCCATCTGATGGGGATCCTCCACAACAGCGGCGGCCCCGGAGGCGGCACCGCACACTTTGCCCTTCGCGCCAACATCGCCGCGCAGACACCGGAGATCCGGGACGACATCGCCGCGCACGTCCAGGCTTGGGCGACGAAGAACGAACGCGACCGCGACGTCTGGACGTGCGGTCTGGACCGGCCGTGAAGGGCGACGGAGCGCCGAGTCAGCTCTGAGCCACCTGGCTGGTGGCCCAAAGTCGCTCCAACTGATCGGCGTCGATGTCCAACGGAATGCCGAGCCGGTTCCGGATCGCCTCGAGCAGTGCGTCGGCGGAGTCGATCGACCGCTCCTCCAGGGCGCCGCCGATGTGCTCGATGAGCCGGCGTCCGTTGAGCACGATGCGCCCTGCGTCGGTGTGCCGCACGGCGAGCGGGCGCTGGGTGAAGTGGGTCGACGGATGCGTGGACGTCCAGTGGTTACCGATCGCGATGTCGGACTGGTATACGCGTGACTGGTCGAACGCGTAGAGGTCGCGCGGCGGCTCGTCGGGCTGGGTGCGAAACAGGCGCCATCCGAGCTCCGGATCTGATCGCAATCGCCAGCCGCCTCGGCTGGCTGGTGTGTCTCCACCCTCCGCACCGTCCTCGAGGCGCAGGGGCGTCCGCGCCGTCTGGGCGCCGAAGCCGCAGTCGGCGATGTACGTCGCGGCGCCGAGTCGCACCTCGACGACCGCGTGCGTTCGCGCGGGAACCGGGCCGTCCACCCGATCGATGACCACCCGCCCGAGCAGCGTTCGCGCCTCGAATCCCATGGCCGCCAGCGCGTCGCGAAGCAGTGTGTTGCACTCGAAGCAGTATCCGCCACGTCGCCGTGTCACGAGCTTCTCGTAGACCGCGGCCGGCGCGATGTCGATGCCGGGGCCGAGCAGCACGTCGAGATTCTCGAAGGGGATGGCCCGGAGCTGCGCCGCCTGCACGGTTACGAGGCCGTCGAGATCGGCTGACAGTGCGCCATCGACACCCACGCGGTCGAGATAGTGGTCGAGATCGAAAGGCGGGCCGGTCACGGCATCAGGTTAGAGCGGTCCTCTCGCTCGTGGTGCTCGGGCTCGGCGACCGTGCGCTTCGGCAGGACGGGCCACGGTTGGCCCGGGCGACTGATCATCAGATGTATCGTCGTGTACTTCACGTGCACACATGATCGTGAGCCCTTGTGGCCCTCACACCCTTCGCTTCTGCCGTAATCAGAGCATGACAAGCGGCTTACGAGATCCTGACCAGCTTGGCACGGGCTTCGCGGTAATGGAGTACGCCGTCGCGCGAACACCGGCGATCAACGGTGACCCTCCCTGCCCCCCATCGGAACGTGAACCCATGGACGAAGAACTCATCCGGTTCGTCGACCACGCCCGGGACAAGGGAATGGACCACGCGACGATTCGCCAGTTGCTGACGTCCGCCGGTTGGAACGAGAAGGATGTCGCCGAGGTCATCTGCACGCGCGATCTGGACCTCGCGATTCCGCAGCCGACGAAGACGGGCCCGGCGCCAATGCGGAGCGCGCGCCGGTCGCCATCACCCTGGCCGCGCCGGGCTCGAGAGGCCTTCCTGCACCTGCTGACGTTCGGCGCGCTCTTCACCTGGGCGGGCAACGTGATCTTCCTCTTCTTCTCCTGCATCAACTTCGCGCTGCCCGACCCGGCGTGGCGAATCAGCCAGTCCGTGACGGACGAAACGGTGTCGGCCATGCGCGGCGCACTGGCATCCCTGATCGTCGCGTTCCCGCTCTTCCTGATCCTGTGGCACTTCCTCTTGCGCGAAGTGCACCGTGATCCCGACAAGGCGAAGGGGGCCATTCGCCGCTGGCTGCTGTACCTGACGTTGTTCGTCGGCGCGATCACGCTCGCGGGCGACGTCATGACCCTGATCTACTTTCTGCTCGAAGGGCAACTGACGCTTCGCCTGGTGCTGAAGGCGGCGGTGCTGTTCCTGATTGCCGGAAGCCTGGTTCTCTATCTGGCCTTCACCCTGCGCAGCGAGACGGATACGGCGAGATGACGACAAAGGTCCACATGGTGTTCTCGGTTGTGTTCTCGATGGTGGTCGTCGGGGCCGTCGTCTGGGGCGTGGCACTGGTCGGTACGCCGGGGACGGCGCGTCTTCAGCGGCTCGATCGACAGAGGCTGGAAGACCTCCAGACGATATTCCGCGAGGTGCAGTCGCTCTGCCGGGATCCGGACATCAAGGACGAGCTGAAGCGCGCGCTGCCCGCGACGCTCGACGAACTGGCGGCGCTCGCGCGATCCGAGCGGATCAGTCTGGCCGATCCCGAGACGGGGCAGCGTTACGTGTACACGGTCAAGACCGAGACGACCTACGAGCTGTGTGCGACGTTCTCGCTGGAACGGGACTCGGACGCGGAGGTGTTCTGGAACCACCCGCCGGGCACGCACTGCTTCACCGTCGATGCGCTCGACCCGCCATGAACGGCACGACTTGCCTGTTCGCCGCGCTGCTTCTCGGAGCGTCCCTCGCGGGATGCACTGCCGCCGGTCCTTTCACCGACGACCTCTTCGAGCAGCACGACGTCGTCATCGGCTCCGCGGAACGCCAGACCGTTCTGTCGGGATTCCTGCTCGGCGGCGCGGTCGCGGAGCTTGCCGTCGTGCACATCGACGAACACGATGACCGCCGCTTGCGCGTCTACTCGTTCGGCGACGGCACCTGGGCGCCGAGGCTCGACGCAACGCTGCGACGCGAGGTCTCGTTCGTGGACGTGGCCAACATCGACGGACGCGACCGGCTGGTCACGTACGGGGGCGGCAACCTGAACTGGTTCGATCCCGAATCGGCCTCGGAGCGCCCCCTGGTGGCGGTGACTTCCGACTTCAGCCCGCCTCCCGGAGGCGCGATCCTCCATGTAGACGTCACTCGGGACGTGAACGGCGATGACCGCGACGACCTGGTGGTGCCGGACTCCCATGGTTTCCGGGTGTTCATCCAGATGGAGGGCGGCGCGTTCGCCGACCCGGTGAAGCTCGGCCCCTCCACGGGGATGCCTCGGATCTACGGAGCCGACGGATACCGATACGACCCCTGGGTTCCGGGCCGTCTCCACGAGATGGACTACGACCGAGATGGTCGCGGTGACCTGGCGTTCTGGAACGAGGACCACTTCGAAGTTCATCACCAGGACGAACATGGGCTGTTTGCCGAAGCGGCCACGACCTTCACGACCGATGTGATATTCGACTCCGACGAACTCGCCTCACTCGCCGCTCCACAGGGGGTTCGCAGCCGGCGCAAAGACCACATGCCCCCCGGAGACCTGACCGGAAGGGTGCTGCACAGGCTCACCGACATGAACGGCGACGGCGTGGCCGACCTCGTGGTCTTCTCGCTGGAAGGCGGAAGCCTGTGGAGCATGCACTCCACCTACGAGGTGCACTTCGGCACGCCATCACCCGGCGGCACCGAGTTCGCGCCGGACATCAGCACCGCGATCCGGTCGGACGGCATCTGTTTCGGGATGGAGCAGCACGACTTCGACCGCGACGGCCAGGCCGACATGATGCTCACCATCATCGATCCCGACTTGCTCAAGGTCATCGGCATGCTCATCGACGCGTTCCTGACTCACTCCGTGTCACTGGATCTCGAGTTCTACCGCATGAAAGACGGCATCTACCCCGCCAAACCGAACACCACGCGTCAAGCCAGGTCGGACACCCCCCGGAAGGGAGAGGACAGATCGTCCTTCCCGGCGGTGCTGATCGGGGACGTGAACGGCGACCACCGCTCGGACCTGCTGGTGGGAAGGAGCCGGAGAGAAATGCGCGTCTTTCTCGGCGTGCCGGGGCCGGACCTGTTCGCCCGGCGGCCTCAGAGGGTGTCGGTCGCCATGCCCCGCGACGAGGAGCACACCTGGCTGGTGGACCTCAACAGGGACGGCAAACAGGACATCCTCATGCATCACCCGTCCACCACCGAGCCGCACCGCGTGACGATGCTGATCGCCCGATGAGCAGAATCGATGCGTTCCTACTCCACGCGCTCGCGCATGTCGTGGAGGAACTGCCGGAAATCGATGTAGTCGTGAACGACCGGACGCGGGACGAACATTGTCGCACTCGCGCGGTCGAGTGTGTCGAGTTCCGCAAGGAGCTTCGCCCGGTCGGCGCCGGCGGCGTGCGCCTTTTCGACTGCCTCGAGACGCTTGAGCAGACCAATCAGGCGAAGCTGGCCCCAGATCCGGAGGCCGGTCGGGAGGAGCTTCAGCAGCACGACGGTCACGGTCAGAATCGGGAGCACCATGAAGCCGAGGTGGTTGAGGAACCGCGTGACCTTGTACGGCAGGTACTTCGTCAGTCCGGTCTTGCCCTGGCTGAAGTAGCGCCGCGCCGCGGCGTCGAGCGGAAGCGTCACGTGATCGGGGCTGGGAAACCTGGCGGTCGGCACGAACACCGTCGTCTGCTGCTGGACGTTCTCGGCCGCGACCAGGAGCATCGGAACCACCGCCGGATGGATGCCCTTGCTCGCGACCAGGCCGGTGGCGGTGGACAGAAGATGCGCATCCTGCGGCGGGACGTTCCTCGCGAGATCGAAGACACCTTCGGGCGCCCGCAGCGTGGTCACTCCCGGGATCAGCGCGGCGAACGCCTCGGCACGGTCGAACGACACGAACCGAACCCCGTTCGCATCGAGCAGCGCCTTCACGACCGGTGAACTCGGACCACCGGTCACGAACGCCGCGTCGATCGTCCGCGCGAGGAAACCGTCGACGAGGGACTCCGCAGTCTGGCGGACACGGGGTTCGAGTACGACGTCACCGACGAGGCCGTGGCTCCGGATCAGCCTCCGGGCCACCTGATCGCTGACCGTGTCCCGGCCCCCCGTGATCACCGTCCGGCCCGCGAGATCCGCAATCCGCGCGACGTCGAGATCCGACCGGTGGAAGAGCCACAGCGGTTCGAAACCGACGCTTCCAAAGGTGACGAGGTGACCGGTCTCGAGATCACTCTCGGGGCTGGTGTCGCTCCGGCTACCCGCGGTCGCGGGCGCGAAGGCGACCGCGTTCTCGACCGACGTGAGCCTCTGGATGTTGTCGCGCACGCCGTCGGTGACGAGCACGTCCGCCTCGAGCCCGCGGCTCCGCAGGTCTTCAGCGTAGCGCGTCCCCAGGTCGTGGTAGGCGCTTCCTTCCGGCCCGGTCAGCAGCACGATCCGATCGGGCATCGCCGGCTTGAGCAGAACGAGTGTCACGAACAGCACGATCGCGATCGCCGCTGCGCAGCCGCCGACCCAAACCCTGCGAGAACGCCCGTTCGGCATGGGAGCTGGCTTGTTCATGTGTCAGAGAATGAACCGTGCAACACAGCGCAGTCAGCGGTGCAATGAGGGTGCTACGGCAGGACGGCGCCGTGATCGAAGCTCGACTGCCACTTGATCTTCCCGCCCGAGGTCCAGATCGTCCAGGTGCCATGCGGCTTGTCGTTCGAGTAGTTCTCTTCCTTCCGCAGGCGGCCCTTCGTATCCCAACTGCGGTGCGTGCCATGGCGAAGACCGTGCGCGTAGTGAGCCTCGGCGCGGCGTTCGCCGTTATCGTGCCAGCTCGTCTCGGTGCCATGGAGCTTGCCGTCGATGTACGTCGCTTCGTATTCCTTGTGGCCGTTGGTGTGCCACTTGGTGTAGGTTCCGTGATCGAGCACGGTGCCGTCGGGGGCTTTGATCACGGTCTTGCGAAGCTTGCGTGAGCCGTCCGGCCAGTTCTCCTCGATGACCCGAGTATCAGGCTTGGACTCGACGGGCTCGGCGGGTTCGGCGACCACGCGATCGCTCTCTCGCGGCGCCTCGGCCGCGCGGTCACGTGTGGATGCGCAGCCGGGCAGCAGCGAGCCGGTCAGCAACACCAGGGCAATCGCGAGTCGCGTGGCGGCGGGCATGGGCGCGCTCCGTGTGGTCAGTTCGATGGTGCGGACGGGAGTTCGATGCTGATCGCCACGGACGACGGCAGGATGGGATACGCGATCCGGCAACGATGGATGTCGAACTGCGACTCGTCCCACCCCATCGTCGTGAACACGTACCGCGCCATTTCCTGGAGGCGTGGAATCTCAGGCGATGACAGGACGCTCGCGCCTCGGCCGAGGTAGACCACGCCTTCGTCGGGCAAGACCACACGATCGAGCGCATGCTTGTGCACGGGATACGGCAGCTCCGCCTGGTGGTCGCTGAAGACCCGGACCGCCGGATCCGCGTCACCCAGAGCGCCCGCTCGCGTCAGCAGGCAGATCGTCATCGTCTCGCAGGGAATGCGCACCGCGCCCTGGACGATCGCGTGCGTGTTGTGCGCGGCGCTGTGGCGGGAGCCGATGTTCCGAGCGCTCCATCCCGTGAAACACGTGAGCGCGCCGCGCATCCCCAGACCCGTGCTCGTCAACTCGCCGCACACGAACCCGGATCCCACTGAGACCTCGTTCAATTCCGGCGTGGGCTCGCTGCAGAAATCCCGCAGCAAGGCAACCCCGTGCTGGCTGGTAGCGCGAGGGTCGATCGGTTGCCGGACGACCGGCAACGGGTTGCCGTCGTCATCGGCAACACGCGTACTGGTCAGAACCAGCGGCGCATCGTGGCGGAGTTGGCGAAGCAACGCGTACCCGTCAACGACCGCGACATCCACCCTGGACGGATCTTCGGCGACGTTGGTGAAGACACACTTCAGTTGCGTCTCCGCCTGGACGCCCCAGATGTGCCGATTGGCGCGGAAGGCGGCGCGGCGCTGCTGCAGGTTCGCCTGCGCCGCGTCGGAGCCGCTCGCCAGCGCGCTGATCATCGAGTCGAACGTGCTTCGGTCGCCGGCATGCGCAGCAACGAGCCTGTCGAACTCCCCCACCGCCCGCTCGACGGCTGCCAGCAACTCCTCGCGCACTCCCAACCGCTTGGATACTCGCAGGAAGCTCTTGATGCCGGCCTGACTCGGAACATGCGGCCCGGAGCTGTATGGATCCGCGGCATGCGCGACCTTGAACAGCCGCCAGCTCAACTTCATGTCGAGGCCGGCCGTCTTCTTCAGGTCCGAAGCCCGCCGCACCCCACCCGGAATCGCCGCGATCACCGCCCCGAACGCCGCCCGGAGGTGCCCGAGCACCTCGCCGGAATGCCGCTCGAACGACTCGGCCGTCGCCGGATTGTCGCGTGTCTTCAGCATGATGGATCCATGGCGATCTTCATTATGATCGTTTTCTAGAACGTTGTCCAGAAAACTTGACTGAAAAGCCTTGTTTCGGTAGGTTGGCTAGTGGCTGGGGGTCTTAAGAGGAGGCGGCCAGTGAAGCTCCGGACAGTCCTTTCCGTCGTCGTGATGGCAGCGGTCCTCGCCCCTGCCGGCTTCGTCAGTGCACAGAAGTCCGACGTTCCCAAGAAGCACGCGCCCGACGACGACGCGCAACGCCAGGGCCACCTGGAAGTTCAGCGCGATCCGTACATCGCCGCTCCCCGGAGTGGACAGCCCCGCTCGCTGACGGGACCCATCGGCGGGACCGGTTATCCCAGCTTCCAGGTCAACGTAGACGCCGGCGGTTTGAACATCGTGGGCGACGCCGCGAACGAACCGTCGATCGCCGTGGATCCAACCGACCCGCTCAAGATGGTCATCGGGTGGCGACAGTTCGACACCATCACCAGCGACTTCCGCCAGGCCGGCTTCGGCTACTCGGCGGACGGCGGGCGGACCTGGACCTTTCCCGGCGTCATCGAGCCCGGCATCTTCCGCTCCGACCCGGTCCTCGATGCGGACGCCGACGGGAACTTCTACTACAACAGCCTGACGACCGATGAGTTCCAGACGGACTTCTGGTGCCACGTCTTCAAGTCGACCGATGGCGGCGCCACCTGGGACAACGGCACCTATGCGTACGGCGGTGACAAGCAATGGCAGGCCATCGACACGACCGATGGGATCGGCCGTGGCAACATCTACGCCTCCTGGAATGACGTCTTCAGCACTTGCTCGGGCCACTTCACCCGATCCACCGATGGCGGCCAGTCCTTCGAGTCATGCACGTCAGCGCCCGGCAACCCGTACTGGGGCACGGTGGCTGTCGGACCCGACGGCGAGCTCTACATTTCCGGCACGGGTTTCGTGGTCGACAAGTCCGTCACCGCCCGCGACCCTGGCCAAGCTGTTGTGTGGCAGACGTCCACGAGCGTTGATCTGGGCGGAAGCATCAACTTCGGCGGTGGACCGAACCCCGCTGGCCTGGGTGGTCAGGCCTGGGTCGCGGTCGATCACTCCGACGGCTCCTCGCGCGGCAACGTGTACCTGCTCTGCTCGGTCGATCCCCCCGGCCCCGATCCGGCCGATGTCATGTTCGCGCGCAGCACCGACGGGGGGCTGACGTTCGGTACGCCCATCCGCGTCAACAACGACACGAGCACGGATGCCTGGCAGTGGTTCGGCACAATGTCCGTTGCGCCGAACGGTCGAATCGACGTCGTCTGGCTCGACACCCGCGCCGACCCGGGCGGCTACGACTCCGTGCTCTACTACTGCTCCTCGACCACTGCCGGCGCGACCTGGTCGGCCAACGAAGCCATCACTGCGCCCTTCGATCCCCACATCGGGTGGCCGCAGCAGGACAAGATGGGTGACTACTTCGACATGGTCTCCGACGACCGCGGCGCCGATCTGGCGTACGCCGCCACGTTCAACGGCGAACAGGACGTCTACTACGTTCGTATCGGTCAACCGCATTGCAGCGACCTGGGACTCCTCTCCTTCCCCAGCCCCGAGTACGGCTGCGAATCCTCCGCCGCGGTTTCCGTCCGCGACTGCAACGCCAACACCAACCCGGGCCTCGCCGAGACACTGGAAGCGACGGTTGCATCCGACACCGAACCGACCGGTGAGACGATCACCCTCGACGAGACCGGTCCTGACACTGCCGTGTTCGAGGGCTCGATCATCCTGAGCGAGACGGACGCGGTCGGCGTTGTTCGAGTCGCCAATGCTGACACCGTCACCGCCACGTACATCGACGCCGATAACGGCCAGGGCGGCTTCGGTGTGGTCGTGACGACGGAGGCAGTGGTGGATTGCGTGGGGCCGGTGATCAGCAACGTCCAGGTCATCGACATTGGTCCGCACACGGCAGTCATTTCGTTCACGACGAACGAGCCTACCAGCGGCACGATTCGGTATGGCGACTCTTGTGCCACGCTGACCGGGTCAGCTGCGGGGCCCTTGGCCGTGACATCGCATGAGATCACGCTGCTTGATTTGGACTTCGGCCAGCGCCACTACTTCGTCGTTGACGCCGTGGACCGTGCGGGCAACCCGGCGACCGATGACAACGGCGGCCTGTGCTACTCGTTGGACACGCTCGCGCTGGCCTACGAGTTCACGATGGATACCGATCCCGGATGGAGCACGGAGGGACAGTGGGCATTCGGCCAGCCGACCGGCGGCGGCGGATCGACGGGTGATCCTGATCCGACCAGCGGCTATACGGGCACGAACGTGTACGGCTACAACTTGAACGGTGATTACGGCTCCGGCCTTCCCGAGCACCGCCTCACCAGCCTGCCGCTCGACTGCACGGATTACACGGGTGTGTACCTGACCTACTGGCGTTGGTTGGGCATCGAGAACGACTCCTGGGACCATGCGTCCGTCGGCGTCAGCACGAACGGGTCGACCTACACCACGCTCTGGGAGAACACGGGCAACGTGTCCGACGGGACGTGGGTCTATCGAGAGTTCGACATCTCGGCCATCGCCGACGGCCAGTCAACCGTCTCCGTGCGTTGGACGATGGGCACGACCGACGGCTCTGTCCAATACTGTGGCTGGAACATCGACGATGTCAGGATCTCCGGGATCGCACCTGAACTGCCGTGCCCCGCAGATCTCGACGGCAGCGGCGACGTCGGCTTCGGCGACATCCTCACGATCATTGGCGTGTGGGGCCCCTGCCCACCGGAGTGCCCCGAGGACCTGAGCGGCAACGGCCAGGTCGATTTCGCCGACGTCCTCGCGGTGATCGGCGCGTGGGGAGGCTGCCCAGCGCCATAGCGCACCGGGTGTCGTTCCCTGTCGTTCCCCCTCAGCGACGCATCCGATCCACGCCCGTGCAGGGTTCGCCGCGCGCGACGTCGGTGTGCGGGGTCCGATGTGCGCGGAAGTCCTGACCTGATGCGCGACGCGAGCAGGCCGCTAACACGGCCCCCACGCGCCGATCACCGCGAGGATGTCGCCGAAGTCGACACTCCCGTTGCTGTTCAGATCCTCCGGACACGGCGACCCGCACGGTCCCCACGCGCCGATCACCGCCAGGATGTCGCCGAAGCCGACGGCGCCGGTGCCGTCGAGGTCTTCGGGACACGGCGGTTCAGCCGACGACGGAATGCCCCAGATCTCCACGTCGTCGATATTCCAGCCGGACATCGCCTGCGCGCCCTCGACGACCGTGTAGCTCCAGCGCACCTGGACGGCCGGCTCGTCGTCGGCGACGGAGGAGACGTCGTACTCGTACTCGGCCCAGAGACCGTCGGTGACCGTCACGACGCCGTTGTGCCAGACCACGTCCCACACGAGCCCGTCGCTCGACACCTCGACCGTGTCGAAGACGAACGGCTCGGAGTCGCTGTTGAGCCAGCGCTGGAAACGCAGGCTCACGTCCTCGTAGCCCGAGCAGTCCAGGGACTCGGTCGTCAGGGTGTGCGGGCCGCCCGGCGCGGTGCCGTAGTCACCGACGAGGTTCACGCCGTACACGAAGTCACCGGTCGCGCCGCTCGTCGGATCGGGGTTCCCCGACTCGTGCCCGTTGCCGGTCGGCGTGCCGAACGCCCATTCGCCGGTCGTCGCCCAGGCCGGATTGGAGTCGAGCGGGAACGCGTGGAGCAACTCGCGCACGCCGACGTCGAGGACGACGGTGCGCGTCGCGTCACCTTCACCGTCGGTCGTGTTCACGAAGCTGACGACGTCCTCGTAGTGACCGAGCCCGAGGTCTTCGGCCGCGCTTCCGATGGAGACTATGACGTCGACGAAGCCGGATCCTGGGATCTGCCCGCTATCGCTGCTCAACTCGATCCAGTCGGCGCCCTTGTTCACCGTGTAGTCGATGGGGGCCGGGCCGAGGTTGTTCAGGGTGTACGTCTCGGAGTCGGGCGAGAACGGTCCCCCGCTCGATCCCTCGGACACGAGCCAGGTTCCGGGGCTCACATCCATGCCCGTCGCCGGCTCGGCGGCGGGCGTCGTTCTGAAGTCCGCCTCCTGCCAGCCGTTCCACGGCATCGTGATCCACCGCCCGTACGGAAGGAACGGTGTTGTGACGGGCTCGTACAGTGTGCGCAGACGCCAGTGATGCACGTCGGCCGAAAGGCCGGTGGCCTGCCCGTTCAGCACGATGCCGGGTACCCCGCTGTCGTTGAGGCCGCCGTCCTCGAGGCCGGTGCCGTCGAAGGGCACGCCGAGCGGCTTGACCTCCCACTGGAGCGCGACGTTGCCTCGGCCGTTGGTCGTGCGCGCGAGCGCTTCGAGTTGGACGCCGGACGGATCGTCGGACAGACCCAGTCGCGCGAGCGGCGAGCCGTCGGTCTTGAGCTGACGCGGCGCGATGCTCAAGCCGAGCGCGTTGCCGCCCGCGTAGAGGTACGCCTCGCCGCGCATGTTCTGCTCCCAACGTCGGGCGGGCGCGCCCACGAGGATGTCGGCGAACCCGTCGCCGTGCACGTCGCCGGCCGTGCTCACCGACCAGCCAAAGAAGTCCCAGGCGATGTCGCTCTCCGCAGTCCACACCGGATCGGTGCCAGGACCCAGGGGCGAGCCCGTGTACACGTACGCCTTGCCCTCGTACTGCTCCACGTTGTCGTAGCTCCACGCCCCGACGATGACGTCGGCGAACCCGTCGCCGTTGACGTCGCCCGCGCCGCCGGCGGACCAGCCGAAGGCGGTGACCTGACCGGCCTCACCGTCGGCCGTCCAGCTCGGCTGGGGGCTCAACCCGGCGGCCGAGCCGAAGAACACGAGCACGCGCCCGCGGTCATCGTCCTCGTCCTGAACGTCGTGCCATGGCTCGCCGACGATGATGTCCGAGAAGCCGTCGCCGTTGACATCGCCAGCGGTGGCGGCCGCGATTCCGAAGTACGCGTCGTGCTCGTCGCCCGCGTAGAACCAGTCGGGCGCGTCGCCCAGGCCCGCGTGCGATCCGTGGTAGACCGCGACGGCGCCGTCGCCCTCATATCTGTACGCCCCCACGACGAGGTCGGAGAAGCCGTCGCCGTTGACGTCGCCTGCCGTGCCGGCGGCGAAGCCGACGCCACCCTTTACGTACTCGGTGTTCAACTCCCAGTCCGCGTTGGTCACGTATCCCTCGCTCCCCGAGGGCCCGTCGTTGGAGCCGTACCACACGAACACGTGTCCCGGGTACGACGCATAGCCGCCGACGACCACGTCCGCGTAGCCGTCGCCGTTGACGTCGCCCGCCGTGCCCACCGAGAAGCCGATGAGCGAGTTCGGCTCGTCGCTGAGGATCCACCAGTCCGGTTCGGCGCTCGGTTCGGTGAGCGGACCGAAGAAGAGGAACGCCGAGCCGCCCCACGGAGTCGGATACCCCGGCGCCCCGACGATCACGTCGGAGTAGCCGTCACCGTTCACGTCGCCCGCGCTGGCCACCGTCTGACCGAAGGCGGCCGCCGAATGGGGTGTCCCGTACCACCAGCCCGGCGCCGGATCGAGACCGTCCGGTGAGCCGTAGTAGACGAACGCGGCGCCGATTCCGTCGTGTCCTTCCTGGTGAAGCGGCTCGCCGACGATGACGTCCGCGAAGCCGTCGCCGTTGACGTCGCCGGCGCACGCGACCGAGACCCCGTAGAGGTCGCGCGTGTACTGTCCCTGGGTGAGCCACTCGAAACCAGGGCTCGGCCCCAGCGGCGCGGTGCCGCGGCGCAGGTAGGCCCGCCCCCAGCTCGAGTTGTAGGCGGGCGATCCGATGACCAGGTCGCCGTAGCCGTCGCCGTCCACGTCACCGGCGGTCGCGACGCAGGCGCCGAACCTGGATCCGGCGTGCTCGCCGAGATCGGTCCATTCATCCGTGAGCCCGAACGGGGTTCCGTGGTACGCAAGCACGGCTCCCGTGTTGCTCGTGTGCGCCGGAGCGCCGGCGACCAGGTCGGCATAGCCGTCGCTGTTGAGATCGCCGGCGGGAGCCACGAACGAGCCGAGACGGCTGCCGGTGTCGCCGCCGCGCGTGTCGAGGACGCCGATCGTGCCCCCGTTCCACGCGTACACGTGGACGGCGCCGTCACCTAACGCGCTTCCCGGCGCTCCGATGACGAACTCGGGATTGCCGTCGGCGGTGAGGTCTCCGGCCGTGGCGACGCACGCGCCGAACTCGTCGCCGGCGGTCCCCGACCCGGACCAGGTTGCCGTCGTATCCAGACCGCTGTCGGACCCGAGGTAGAGCTGCGCCAGGCCTGCATCGACCCCGGCGCCCTCGTCGCCGGGCGCGCCGACGAGGACGTCGGCGTGCCCGTCACCGTTGATGTCGCCGACGGTGGCCACCGACGCGCCAAACTCCGCTTCGTCCGCTGACCCCTGCGCGGACCACGACCACGTCTGGTTGAGACCGCTCCCACTTCCCATGAACACGAACGCGCGTCCCGGGCCGTCAATGATCGCCTGGTAGCTGCCCGGGGCGCCGACGATGACGTCCGAGTACCCGTCGCCGTCAACGTCGCCGGCGACCGCAACGGACGCGCCGAAGAATGGAGCCGTCTCTCCCACTCCCGGAACCAGCACGAGCATGCCGCTCAGGCCGCCTTCGTCTCCGTAGACCACGTGGACCTGGCCCACCTGGAGGGCCGTCGTGCCCGGGGCGCCGAAGAGAACGTCGGCAATGCCGTCCCCGTTGACGTCGCCCGCCGTGCTCACGGACGCGCCGGTGCGCATGCCCGCAGCGCCGTCGTAGGTGTAGTCGGGGCTCGTCGAGGGGCCTGTCGGCGAGCCGTGGTAGACCATGACGCGTCCGCTGTCACCGTTGTACGACGGGACGCCGACGATCAGGTCGGAGTATCCATCCCCGTTCACGTCGCCGGCCGTGGCGACGGAGGAGCCGAGCTCCGCGTTCACCTGGTCACCGGTGACGATCCAGTCAGCCGGAGCCGGCGAATCGGCGGCGTCCGCCGCGAACGCGGCGCCGGCGCAAACGAACAGCATTCCGAACCCGATCGACACCGGTCGGTGACCTCGGTGGGCGAACATCGCCGTACTCCTTTTTCGAATCCCAGCCCTCGAGCCGGCGGGGCTTCAACCCCGACGAACACAACGCCTCGCGACAGTTCGCGAGGCGTTCATGGGATCTGTCACACGCTCTGGACCTGTGATTCGCGCACCACAGCCCTCCCGCCACGGATCTCCCGATCCGTAACCGGTCATTATAAGAGCGAGCGGGTTGATCGAACCCCCGGTCCAATCCCAGTTTCGCCAGGCGCATGTGTTACGCTGCCCCTGCCGGTCGATGGGAATCGGCCTCTGCGCAAGGAGCATGACGCATGCCGGAAGAGACCGACGAGAAGACGTGCCTGGCCTGCCACCGGGGAGTCACGGAGACGCCGCTCGTTCCGCTGGAATACGGTGACGGGAAGATGTGGATCTGCCCGCAGCATCTCCCGCTGCTGATCCACGACCCGGCACAGCTCGTGGGCAAGCTGCCCGGCGCGGAGAAGCTCCGCCCGGCCGACCATCACGACTGAATCGACGCGGGCCGTGACGGGAGCATTGCGGGTTTGACACCCATCCAGACTGCATGATGAGCGTCAGCTTCCCAAGGGATCGACGCACTACAACCCAATCACGAAGACCGACTCGGCGCTATCGGGAACGGCTATTGGTGTGCCACGCCCGGGACGATTCGTCGTCCTATGTCGTCCTGGTTCGACCCGAAATGTAGTGCAGCGTCTCAAGCTCCGCGCGAGCGGCTGGGAGGTCCAGAGACGGGTCGGGTAGCCCCCCGGTAACCAGGAGGCGCGTCGCGTCAGCGGTGATCCCACATCGGAACGGTAGGCCACCATACTCTTCCGCCATTACATCTGCGTTCACGAAGTAGACGTCGGCCTGCGGGAATGCGCGACGATACGCGGCTTCGACCTCATCCTCCATGGACTCGAGTCCCGCGATCGCGGCAGCAGCACGGCTGCCGAACCGTGCGGACCACGGATGGACAGGCTGTTCACGAAACTCCGGTAGATGACCGCCGTCTCCTGCGGCAGCCGGACACCCCGGCTTCGCGCCGCGGCCCGCGTTCGCGGTCGTTCGAGCCAGGGTACACCAAGTCTCCTACGCCTTGGCCTCCATCGCCGCGGACGGCGCGTCTTCGGCAAGATCCTCAAGGAGTTCCTCCAGCAGCTCCGATGATCGCTTGAGCGTGGTGGACAGACGCTCGATGCCGAAATCGAGCTCACGGAATTCGTCTTGCGCCCTCGCGACATTCGCTCCGACCTCGTGAAGTAACGGGCCCACGGTGGCCTCGGCGTCCAAACGGGCTGACTCGATGACGCCGGCGAGTTGAGCGAAGCGAAGCATGAGGATCGTCTCTCGCAGTCCATCTGAATCCCGCCGCAGCACTTCGAGATCACTCACGAGCGCTTCCAGTGACGTGCCGACCACGTCGATCAACCCGGTCTGCGCGGCGTGGAGATCAGCCAGAATTGCATGGATCGACTGCCGGTCGCCGCCCGACTCCGAGAGGGCCCCAGACGGTCCGGCGCTCGAAATCGACGTGATCGCCTCGCGACAGAAAGACTCGGACATCTCAACGGAGAGCCGGATTGTCGCGAGGTGGAACGTATTCCGCATGAGGCTCTTGGTCGTCTCACGCGTCCGGCCGTTGAACGACTCCGCCCGTCGTCCGACTGCGTCGGCGGACGTGCCCAGATGAGCGGCGATCACTCCGAGCCCTTCGCCCGTGCCTTGGAAGCCCGCAGCTTTGATCGCCGTATTCATCGCCGCCAGACGGAAACTCCGCGAGACTCGCTCCACGAAAGAGGCCTTGTCACCGAGCGTACGGTGCAGGGATTGGATCTCGTCGGCATGCGTATAGATGGCGTCGACGTGCCGACGCGCATGTTCCATGCGGTGCAGACCTGCGATCAATGTGCCCCGCGCGTCGTCGCCAGCCCCGGCGGAGGCTTCTCGCCGGACGGCTTCGGCGAGTGGAGACCATCGAGCCAACGCCGCATCTCGGCACCGCATCTCTTCACGCAGAGCCATGTGCATGAACTCGTCATAGCTCTCCAATCCGAGTGATCGCAGTGCAACATGAAGCTCATCCAGCGCCCGCTGCATATTCGTCGCTGGGGGCTTACCACGGTCGACCGACTCCAGCTCGAATTCTCGCAGCCGCGGATAGAGGTCCTTGATGATCCCGAAGATCTTGCTCGTCGGCTTGAGACGGATGGACAAGAACCCGTCCGGCAGAGGTGTCACGACTGCAAGCACCCACCAAAAGCTCCCATCCGCCGCAAGATTCTTGACGTAGGCGGCGATCATGCGCCCTGCGAGAAGGTAGTCCCAGAGCAGCCTGAACACGGCGCGCGGCATGTCCGGATGCCGGATCACATTGTGCGGTGTGCCGAGCAGCGCCTCGATCGGGTACTTGCTCAGACGGACAAAGACTTCGTTGCCGGATCGGATGATACCCTTGCCATCGGTCGTGGAGAAGAACAGCTCCTCGATGCCGAACAAACTCTCGATGTTGGTCGGTTGGACGCTTCATGAGCCTGCGCTCCCATGGAGACATCGAGGAACGACATGGGACGCACGCTACCGGCACGTCCGCCCTGACGGATGATCGCGAGAGCCCCGAGTGTGGCCGCGACCAAGACGCCGAGCGGAATCCACACGGTCATGCCTGCCTCGAGGAGGAGAGTCGCGCTCACGCCGACGAAGATCCACATGATCGCTATGCTCGTGATCTTCACGCGACGGGGCATGCGGGTCTGGCCATCGAGGTACCTGAGGTAGGGTCGGAAGAGACGATGACGGATCAGCCGGTCTTCCAGCCAGGGGCAGCTCTTCGCGAAGAGCCAGCTGGCCGCGATCAGAAAGACGGTCGTCGGTAGGCCCGGCACGACGACGCCCACGGCGCCAAGGCACACGCACATCACGCCGGCGGATGCGAGAAGCCAACGACGCAGCCGACCTGGAGTCGCTCGTGATGCGGTCTCCCTCGCCGCGGGATACCTTCTGGTTGGGTTCATCCGCCAGTCTCTGACGAGTAGGGCTTTCGCAGGTGCGCTCGCCCTCGAGCGACTCTCCGATCGGCAATCGACGCCCTGCAGTCCAGTCGAAGGACCCGGACGGGCGATCTCCCGGGGCTCTCGGACCGTACGGTCATGACGCCTGCGGATGGAGTGTGGCCTCCACCGCACGAATCATCGCCTTGGGAATCTGCTCCAACGAGACGATGCTGTCCGCCGCGTCCTGTAGAATCGCCTCGCGCGGCATGCCGAAGACCACACAACTCGCCTCATCCTGGGCGAGCGTGAAGGCGCCCGCGTCGCGCATCTGCTTGAGCCCCGCCGCCCCGTCGCGCCCCATGCCGGTCATGATGACGCCGATCGCGTTGCGCCCGGCGCATCGGGCGACGGACTCGAACAGGACATCCGCGGACGGCCGATGCCGATTGACGTGCGGACCGTCCTTGACGCGCGCCTTGTACACGGCGCCCGAGCGCTGCAGGAGCAGATGCGAGTTCCCCGGCGCCACGATCGCCGTGCCCGATGAAACGGTGTCGCCGTCCTCGGCTTCCTTCACATCCAGCTGGGACTCGCGATCGAGACTCTTCGCGAAAGAGGCGGTGAATCCCTTGGGCATATGCTGCACGATCATGATGCCGGGGAAGTCGGCAGGGAGTTGGGGAAGGACATAACGCAAGGCCTCCGTCCCGCCCGTGGACGTGCCGATCGCGACGATCTTGTTCGTCGTCCGCTTCAAGGGGGCGGGCGCCGCGTCCGGCGGCGGTGTCCGACGCTCACCGTGCGTCCTGGACACGCGCGCCTGCGACGCGGCCTTCACCTTCTCGATGAGTTCCCGTCCCACATCACCGATCGTGTAGGCCGAGTTCGGCTTGCACATGACGTCCACGGCGCCGGCCTCGAGCGCCTCCAGGGCCAACTCTCCGCCAGCCGTCGTGAGCGACGACACTACGATGACCGGCATCGGCTCGTAGTGCATCAGTTTGCGCAGGAACGTGATGCCATCCATGCGCGGCATCTCGACGTCGAGCGTCAGAACGTCCGGCGAGAGCTGCACGATCTTGTCACGAGCGACATACGGGTCGGGCGCGGTTCCGACGACCTCGATGTCCGGATCGCGGACCAACTCCCGACTGAGGATCTGGCGCACGACCGCGGAGTCGTCCACGATGAGCACCCGAACTCGCTTCCGGGGCTGTGTCATGTCATCCCCCCCTTCCGTCGTTCACGTTGACGAGCGAGTCGCTCGTTGAGAGCTGCAACAGCACCGGGTTGTCCTCGACGATGAGCGCCACCGTCTGCGGCGACTCCGCGATCTGAGGCCAACGGTCCGGCGACGCCGCCGCCACCTGCGGCGGCGAGAGATCGAACACCGGTGCTTCGCCGGCGATAGTCGTGAGCAGATGACCCATCGTGACGTTCATGAGTTCCCCGATCGCGTCGCGGGCCAGTTCATCCTCGTGGCACACTGCGTCGAGGCCCAGGAGGTTGGCCGCAAGTTCTCCAGCGACGGGGCTGGGCGCGAGCATCGTCAGCGTGCCCGCGCTCGGTCCCGCGAACCGGATCGAGGCCTCGATGCATGAGGGCACTTGTTGAGGCACCTCGGTTCGGTCCGATGATTCTCCGAACATGAATGCGAGCGTCTCGAGCACATCGCAAAAGACCTGGCGAAGTTGTTCGTGGGTGCAGTCAGGCATGAGTCTTCCCCAGGATATCTCGAACCAATGACGCGAATTCTTCGGGCTTGAACGGTTTGCGAAGGAAGGCGGCCACACCCAGCTTATTAAGCCTCTCGACTCGAGTGGCGCTTCCCTCCGTGGAGACGACGATCGTCGGAATGGACTTCGTCACGTTGTTCGCGGCCATCCGCTCGATCATCTCATCGCCGGTCATGACCGGCATGTTGATGTCAGCGAAGATGAGATCGACCCAATGCGCTTCGAGCATCTCCAGGCCCTCCTGGCCATTCGAGGCATGGTGGATCTCCCCGAGCGGAATCTCCGCCATGCGAAGGGTCTTTTCGATGATGGCATGCACGACTTTGGAGTCGTCGACGATCAGTATGTTGAATGACATGCTCAGGTACTCCCGGCCGTTTCGCCCACGATGTCGCCCAGCATTTCGAGGCGCTCAACGATGCGGAAGATCACGGCTTCAGCCATGTTCGCGTCGAGTTCGAGACGGTTCATGACGCTCTCGCAGGGGTGGTAGCTGTTGCCATCGATCCCAGTTCCGAGCGCGCACATCGTGCAGATCACATCGGAGGCGTGCACGAGCGTCATGATCGATTCGTGCTCGGCCGGGCATCGCTCGGGCTCGTGGTGCCAGCGCACGACGGAAACGAGCGGGGCGGGCAGATTCCAGTGCTCGAGCAGGCAGGCGCCGACTTCGGCATGATCCACACCAAGAACGTGGCGTTCGGCTTGCTCGAAGGGCACGCCGCGCTTGAACGCTTCGTCGCAGATCGCTTGTCCGTCGATTTCGAGATGCGTGCCGAGCACGTGCTTCCCGACGTCGATGAGCAGGCCGGCGGTGAACGCCGAATCCGGAAGTCGTCGGCCGAGGACGCTCGACAATTCCTCGACCCCGCACGCAACTGCCACGCTGTGGCCCCAAAGCGCTCCGGACGGCAGATCGTATCCGACGACCCGCTTCGACCCGAAGGGCTTGATCGCCGACCCGACGACGAGGTCGAGGACCCGCCGCGTGCCGAGCCGCGCGATGGCGGCGTCGACGCTCGTTGCTTCCGAACGAGCCCCGAAGAGCGCGGCATTCGCGAACTTCAGGACGTTGGCTGCCAACCCGGGATCATGATTGATCACCCGTGCGATCTCGGACAGATCGGCCTCGGGGTCCTGCAGGACGCCGATCGCCTTGACCGCGGCGACGGGCAACGCCGGAACGTTCGCCACCTCAGCGAGAATGTCCGCACGACGACTCATAATTCGACCTCCCCGCCGGGCTTGCGAATAGACGTCCTCCCGCTCCCCATCTCCAGTGACATGGTCCGCGGCTCGGTGCCGCCGGTGTCCTCTCCGCTCAAGAGCAAGTCGTTCTTCCAGAGCACCTTCCTCAGCATCGTCACATTCCGCTCACCGATCTTGAATCGCCCGGTCGGGTCCATCGGGCTGCCCGCGCCCGCCACCTTGACCACGAGTCGCTCCCGATCCGCACCAAGATCCATCACTCCCTGCAACAGCGCCAGCACTCCCGTGTCGGCGAACATGTGGGGCTTGGTCTTGGCCTTCTCTGCGTCGAGCTTCGAGCTCGGCAGCATGCAGTGGATGAGGCCACCCACACGCCGGCCCGGGTCATGGACGGTCACGCCGATGCAGGAGCCAAGCGAGTACGTCACGAGAACTTCGCGCACGTCGCTCGAGACGACCATCGCACCAATGCCGACGACGCGGAGTGCGTCTCGTGAGGCCGTTGCCGCGTGGCCCATCACCGGCGCTCCCGCAGACCGTCTCCGGAGATCGGGCGGTAGGTCGATGTTCCGGCTCGCGCGAACATGCGAGCGTACGAGGCCAGGCTCTCGGCGTGGCCAACCATGAGATAGCCGTCCGGACGAAGGAGACGATGGAATTCCCGCAGCAGCGCTTCCCGAACCGGTTCGTCGAAGTAGATCATCACGTTGCGGCAGAAGATGAAGTCGAGCGGCCCTCGCATCGGGAACGGGGGCTTCGAGAGATTCATGCGCCGGAAGACGGTCATCTCTTTCAGAGGCGGCGCGACGTGGAACATTTCGGCGTCGCGGCGCAGGTAGCGGCGACGCTGGGCCGTGGGTATCGACTCGACGCGCTTTGAGGCATAGGCTCCGGCTTCGGCTTCGGCGAGCACGCGGGTCGAAATGTCCGTGGCCAGGATCTTGATGTTCGGACGGCGACGTGCCGATGCGGCGGCATCCTGAAGCGTCATGGCCAACGTATATGGCTCCTCGCCCGTCGAACACGCCGCGGACCAGACGCGGAACCGCGTCTGACCGTCCGCCAACCAGCCGTCCATGGCGGACTGCACGGTCTGGAAGTGGTGTGCTTCCCGGTAGAACGACGTCACATTCGTGGAGATGACGTCGAGGAGCTGCACGACCTCCTCATGCTTCTGATCGAGGTACTCGACGTACGCCGACTCGGTGTCGAGACTCAGCGCCCGCAGCCGCGCGGCGATCCGCGACGCGACCATCGACATCTTTCCTTCCTTGACGTCGATGCCGCTCTGCTCATAGACGATCCTTCGCAGCTTGTCGTACGTCTTCTTGTCCATTGTTCGAACGGCTCACAGAGGGCGCGCGGCGTACCGCGTGATGCATGCGTGGCCGCCGCTCAGAAGTCCGACAGTTCGTCATCGTCCAGCGGGATGGCTCGCTGCGGCGCCGTCATCGTTCGGCCGCCGCCCGCCCCGGCCCCGACCAATCGCCGGGGTGTTGCCGCCGCAGCGCTCGACGTCCGCGACGGTCGTGCCGCCGAGCGGCCGGCGTCCCGGCTCTGCGCGGGCTGCTCGCTGAGTGTGAACGCGCCCACGAGTTCTCTGAGCTGCTCGACCTGGGTGTTCAACTGACCGGCCGCGGCTGCGGATTCCTCACTGTTCGCCGCGTTCTGCTGCGTCACCTTGTTGATCTGGTCGACGGCGTCGTTGACCTGCTCGATGCCGTCGGACTGCTCCTTGCTCGCCGCGGCGATCTCGTTGATCAGGTCGCTGACCTTGGTCGAACCCTCGAAGATCTCGGTGAGGATCTTGCCGACCTCTTCGCTGATGGACACGCCGTTGTCGGCATTGCTCACGGCGTTCTCAATCAGTGCGGCCGTGTTCCTGGCCGCCTCGGCGCTTCGCTGGGCGAGAGATCGAACCTCCTGAGCCACGACGGCGAAGCCCTTGCCGGCATCGCCTGCCCGGGCGGCCTCGACCGCCGCATTCAGTGCGAGCAGGTTGGTCTGGAAGGCGATCTCGTCGATCGTGCGGACGATCTTGGCAGTCTCATCGCTCGATGCCTTGATCGTGGCGATAGCGTCCTTCATCGTTCGCATCGTCCCGTCGCCGCGCTGGGCGGATGTCTGGGCGGCGCTCGCAAGAGTCTTGGCCTCGTTGGCGTTATCGGCGTTCTGCGCCGTCATCGACGAGATCTGTTCCAGCGAGGCCGAGATCTCCTCCAGCGAGCTCGCCTGCGTACTGGCGCCCTCGGCCAGCGTCTGGGCACCGTCGGTGATCTGGCCGCTCGCGCCGGAGACTTGCTTGACCGGATCGCTGATGCTGGACAGTGCCGTGTCGAACGAGTCCAGGATCTCGTTGATCCCCGCCATCATGGCCTTGTAGTTCTCATCCAGAACGCTCTCGTCGCCACGGATGGTCAGGTCAGCAGCTTTCACAGCTCCGATCACTTTCTCGACTTCCGCTCTATAGCTCTCCCGCGCGTTGTGGTCGGTCCATTCCACGCCATTGCCGATGTATTCACCGTTCTCATCCGTCAACGCCGTAGCTGTCACTCCAAACGTCAGGGGTCCCATTCTCAACTCGCTGGAAACCGGCAGGCTCTTCAGATCCGCAAGCAGACGCCGCTGATGGCTCGGATTGGCGTGAAAGGAATCGATGCAGGTGCCGACAAGTTGATCCACGTCAAACCGGGGGAGTGCCTTGCGGATTTCGGCTTCGTACTTCCGGAGCATCTTCGTGGTTGCGGGATTGCAGTAAGTGATCTTCATGTCCCTATCACAGGTCATGAACATGGCGGTAGCGCCGTCAATCATCGAGGAGCGGCTGGCGGACTCACCGACAGAAAGCAACATCTGCTCGCGCTCCTCGGTCGATTCCTTCAGGCTCGATTGCATCTCGTTGAACGACCTGGCCAGGCTGCCCAGTTCGTCCCTGGATGTAACCTGTATCGCCTCGCCGCTAAGATCACCCGAGGAGATGGATTCGGCACTGTTGACGACGGCCTTGAGGGGACGGATGATCGATCGGATCACCAGGAAGCAGACGGAGATCGTGATGCCGATGGCGACCAGCACCACGAGGCCCAGGAACGCCCGCTGCGCCGCGGCGGAACTGCGCTCCTGTTCGGTCCGAGCCAGCAGTTCATCGGACAGGCTGTCCGCGATGGCCTTGAGTTGGTTGATCTTCCGCGTGACGGTGTCGAACCAGACACTGGCGTCAATACCGAAGCCCCCTTCGACGGCCTTGTCCGTCGCGACTTGGCGCATCTGGACGGCCTGCCCGAAGGACGCGTCACTGATCGCCTCGGTGTAGATGGTCACGGCCGCCGGCGTCGCCAACTGCCGGAAGTCCTCGAAGTAGGCGTCCTGCTGCGAGGCCAGCGAGATGCACCTGGCGAACTGGCCCTCGGCGAACTTGTCGTTGGCGAAGGTGGTCGTCAGGAGGGCGCGCTCGATGCCGGTCCGTTCCTTGCCCTTCAGGAAGTCTGTGTAGGCGCCGATCATGGCGTTGATTTCGCCGTTGGAACACTCGGCCATCGTCGCGCCGATCGCGTTGAGGAACTGACCGTGCATCGCGGTGTAGTAGCCCAAGGCGTCGGCGCCGCTGATCGACTGGCTGGAGACCTGGGAGCGGATGGTGTCGAGCCGGTCCAGTTCGCTCATCGCTCTGGTCAGGGGCTGGCGGAGATTCTCACCATACTTGTTGATATCGGTTTCCTCCAGGAAGGCGCGCAGTTCGGTGATCTCGGTGTCGGTGCCCTGGCACTGAGCGGCGAGTTCGGCCCGGAACTTCTGGCCCTTGGAACCGAGGAAGCCGCCGGTGCGGCCGCGCTCTTTCTGGGTCTCGTGGACCAGCGCGTTGATCTTCACGCTCAGTTGCGACAACTCCTGGAGATCAGCCATCTCCTCCGCGACGTCGCTGCTGGCCAGGAAGCTGCGACCACCAATGTAGATAAGGGCCAGGAGCGGTATCATTGCCAACGCAATGAGTTTCGTCTTCAGCGTCATGATTCTGTCCTTCATGTGCACGCGGCACCATCCTCTGGCTTCGATGAAGCCGTGCCAACGGAAGCTGGCGGCTCCGCCCCGCCATCGGTGGCAGCGATGTTCGCGATCTCAAGAGCCTCGGTGGAGTTGAATACTTGATCAATGTCAAGGAGGACCGTGACTGAGTCAGTGGTCCTGGCCATGCCGCTTATGAACGCAGCGTCGAGCTTAGTACCGAATGATGGGGGGGGGGCGATGCTAGTCGCAAGGATGTCCAGTACCTCGGACACAGCATCCACAAGAATGCCGAGTTGGCTCGGACAGTCATCCAGCTGGATGTCCATCACGATGATGCACGTCCGCTCAGTGTCTTCGATGGCGTCCATCCCGAACGTCAGTCGAAGATCGATGACCGGGATGATCTTCCCGCGCAGGTTGATCACGCCACGCGTATAGGCCGGAGTCCGCGGCACGAGCGTGATATCCATGAGACCGATGATTTCCCGGACCTTCAGGATCTCCAGACCATACGACTCGGGTCCCAGCTGAAAGGTGAGATACTTGCCGGCCAGGCGATCGGATTCAGCGACGCTCGGGGGTTGTGCTGCCTGCATGAAGTGAAACCCTTCGCGTGTATGAGTACTTCGGCCTGCGTCGTCAATCGGACTATCGGATCGAGGTTGTTCCTACTTGAGTGGGGCACCTGGGTTCGCGCCGGCCTGTGGTTCACAGACGCCCACGCCTCTCGCGCTTGGCTGCGCGGCGCGGCGACACTCCGTGGTGCCGGCCGCAATTGCAGCCAATCCAGGGACGTCGAGAATGAGCCCCACCCGGCCATCGGGCATGATGGCGCCGCCGGAGAACCCGGCGACGTTCTTGAACATCGCCCCGAGAGGCTTGATGACAATCTGTTGCTGTCCCAGCAGCTCATCCGCCAGGAACGCCACCTGCTGGTTCTCGTGCTCGACGACAACGACGGCGGCCTCACAGGCATCCTGCACCATTCCTTCGATGGCGAAGAGTTGATCGAAGCGGAACAGCGGCACCAGACGGTCTCCCAGCTTGAGCATCTCGCCCCGCCCGAAGACGGTCGACAGGTCGGACTCTCCGGGGCGGACCATCCGGACGATCGAGAGTGTCGGCACGACGAAGCGCTGACTACCCAGGCGGATGACCATCCCTTCGATGATCGCCAGCGTCAGCGGCAGGCGAATGCTGAAGACGGTGCCCTTCCCTTTCTCGGAGCGGATCTCGGTCTTCCCTCTGAGTGCCTGGATGCTGCGCTTCACAACGTCGAGACCGACACCGCGCCCTGAAACATCCGTGACCTCTCTCGCCGTCGAGAATCCAGGTTCGAAGATGAGGTTGTACGCCTCGGCGTCAGACAGAGACTCGCCGTCGTCGAGCACGCCGCGGTCCTTGGCCTTCGCGATGAGCCTCTCTCGGTCGAGGCCGCGGCCGTCATCCTCGATCTCGATGTAGATGTTCCCACCCTTGTGGAATGCGCGGAGCTCGACACGGCCTGCATCCGGTTTGCCCGTCTGCTGTCGGTCATCCGTCGAGCTCTCGATCCCATGATCGATCGCGTTGCGCACCATGTGCACGAGCGGATCGCCGATCGCATCGACCACGTTCTTGTCGAGTTCGGTGTCTTCACCCGACGTCACGAAGGTGATGGGCTTGCCGAGCTTCTTCGAGACGTCCCGGGCCAATCGCGCCATGCGCTGAAACGTGGACCGCACTGGAACCATGCGCATCGACATGGCCAGTTCCTGCAACTCGCGTGTGATCTTGTCCAGGTGGTTGAGCATCCGCGAGAGCGAGGAGAACTTCTGCCCGTCGGCATCGACGGACTGGCACACCATTGCCTCGGCGATGACCATCTCACCGATCGTGTCGACGAGCATGTCCAGACGCTCCGCGTCGACGCGGATCGTTTCCTTCGCGACCGTCTTGGCTCGACCCGCTTCCCGCGCGCCTCCGGTCTTGCTCTGCGTCGGGCGAGCGGGCGGTTCGCTCGTCGAGTCATCGTGCCTCGGTGGCGTGGGCAGCGCGCGTCGTTCCGGCACAGCCGCATCAGCCACGGGCGCTTCAACCACGGGCGTTTCAACCACGGGCGCTTCGGCGGGCGATTGCGGAACGCCTTCGACGACCGCGGTCCCGCCCTCGGCGATACGCTGGACCTGGAGGATCAGGTCGGGCAGGCTCGCAGGTGCGAGCACTTCTCCATCACCTGACGCCGCCTGCTCGACGGCGGCGACCAGTTCCTTCATCACGTCGGTCGCCGCGAAGACGACGTCGATGGCCTCGCAGGCGAGCTTCAGCTTCCCCTTCCGACTTCGGTCAAGAAGCGTCTCCGTCTCGTGGGCAAGCTGCTGGATCGGGGTCAGTTCGAGGAATCCCGCGACGCCCTTGATCGTATGGAACGCGCGGAAGACCGAGTTGAGCGCTTCTTCGTTCGATGGGTCCTTCTCGATCGTCAAGAGGTCGCCATCGACCGCGTCAAGGTGCTCCCGGCTCTCGGTGATGAACTCCGCCACCAGGTCGGCGTCCGCGGAGAGGCTCAAAGGTCCCGCCGTCGCCGGCGGTCCATTCTCCGAAGCAGCCTCCGAACCGGTCGCGTCCGCCGCCGGGGAGACCTCGATGCCCTGCGCGCCGTCCGCTGAATCGTCGATCGCCTCGAGCCACGACTCGACGGCTCCGAGTGGTTGACCGTCGATGAGCACCGATTGCAGCGCCTTGATCAGCTTCTCGACGATCTCGAGGGATGCCTCCGCATTCTCCTCCTGACCGGCGGCGATCTGTCGAAGCCGGTGCGCACCGACTCGAGAGGCCTCCACCAGGCATGGCTCGCTCCCCTGGCGCATGAGCTGGGCGAGCTCGTCCAGACTGCGCGAGAGCTCGGTGATCGGCTCACTTTGGGCGGCATCCACAAGGAGAATGCTCCGTGTGAGGTTCTCGAGTACCTGCTCGACTCGTGTGGGCGGAGCCTCCGTCGAGCCGAACTCCGTCAAGCGCGAGGCACGGTTGCCGGAAGACGACGGATGATCGCGCAGTCTCTCGGCGCATTCGACGATCGCTTGCAGCGCGGCGGCCTCATCCGCCGTGGAGCGCATGACGATGTCGTTGATGAGCGCTTCTGCCTTCTTGCAGATCTCGGCCAAGTTCTCGACCGACTCGTCGTCTCTCGAACGCAACGCCTCGAATTCAGCCTGCAAGTGGACGAGCCCGGGAAGGTCGCCGGTACTGCACCTGCTCGCCGCGTCCGCCAACTCGTCAATTCGCGCTCGTCCACACACTTCGAGTATCCGTTCTGGAGCGGAGAGACTATGCGACACGACATCGCCCGTGATGTCGTGCCATCGGTCCACTCGACGGCCCAGTTGAGCCGCGGTACTCGACGCACGCGTGAATGAACGTCAACGTGCCGTCGACAACGTCGTCGCATCGAAGCACGACGTCACCGAGCGCCTCGGCCGGCTGCTTGGCCGTCTCGGCGAGTTGATCGCGGTCGGCGCTTTCGCCCTCTGTGTGAAGGTCCTCTAACCCGCATTATGCATGAAGCGGATCGGTGGGTCGCCAGAACCGCGGCCAGCCTCGGAGCAAACGCATGATTCACGGCACGTCGGATGCGATCGCCGCGCAACCAGCGCGGCAAGCCGGTCACGTGATCGGTTGGGCGAGCCGATGGCATATCCACTCGATACGTCGAGGCTCGAACGACCGCTCACGGGACCGGATCGCCCGCTGGACGATTCGCTTCATGCATAATGTCGGCTAATCCGTCCATCATCTGGACGAGACCTGTGAGATCCTGAGCGTCCGTGACTCGGCTGCCTTGGCCGACTCTTCGATAGTGTCGATCAATGACACCTTGGCGCGTCCTCTCTTGCCCGAATGGATCCAACCACACGGCAGCGGCTCAAGGCGAGACAAGCAAGAACTCCCGAGTTCTGTGAATCCGCGGTGCTCCACTGCAGCTCGCCTATATGAGGAGAAGACGGCAGGCGTGGAGGCACCTGGTGTGATAACTCATCGGATCCGGGTTCGATGCCGTCGGGACCTTGTCGACAGGAGTGCGGTTGCTGGGAGCCGCTCAAGTGCGGCAGGCACGCTGTCGATGACCCCCTGCGATGCAACGACGACCGCGCCTGATTCGCGCGCGTTCGCAGGGTCGTTGCAAGGGCGAACCGTGGGCGACCGTGCCGGGAGCACTACTCATGGACGAGACATACCGCCAGCTGTTCGTCGAGGCGACAAAGAACGTGTTCTCGATGATGGCGGACACAGAAGTCGACGTGAGCGAAGTACTCGTTGGCCAGGCAGCCGCGTCAGCGAGAAACAACGGTGTGACCGGGATCATCGGACTATCCGGCGACGTCGTCGGTGTTGTCGAACTCGGGTTCCCCATGGCGACGGCGACCGCGGTCGTCGAGTCGTTCACAGGGGAGGCTACGGATCCCTCGGACGACGATTTCTCCGACGCAATCGGCGAGTTGGTCAACATGGTCTCGGGCAGTGCAAAAGCGAAGATGGCTGGACGTACGGTCAAGATCAGCTGCCCGGCGGTCGTGATCAGCGAAGGTCATCGCGTACAACGTCCGAGCAACTCGGAGAGCATGTGCCTTCTTTGTACGACAGCAAGTGGCGACTTCTCCGTTCTCGTCTGCATCCGAGACAGCGCGGCGACGAGCGACGCGGTGGCACACGTCGCGAACGGAAGTGGAGCCGTAGAATGAAGATTCTGCTCGTAGACGACTCGAAGACGATGCGCAACATCCAGCGGAAGACGCTCACACAGCTCGGTTACGAGCAGCTGGATGAAGCGTGCGACGGGCAAGAAGCGCTGGCGAAGGCCGAGGACTTCCAGCCCGACCTCATTCTCCTGGACTGGAACATGCCGGTCATGGACGGCATCACGTTCGTCCGGGCGTTCAGGGGGCAAGGGGACAAGACGCCGATCATCATGGTAACCACCGAAGCCGAGAAGGAGCGCGTCCTTGAAGCGATCAAGGCGGGCGTGAACAACTACGTCGTGAAGCCCTTCACACCAGATGAACTCGCCCAACGTGTTGCGACCACGATGGCCAAGGCGGCGGCGTAGAGATCGGAAGGCATGGGAATGAGCGGCAATACTGACATGCGTACAGTCGCGATCCACATCTCTGCGGA
Organism: bacterium; assembly: GCA_024226515.1. Lineage (GTDB taxonomy): Bacteria > Acidobacteriota > Polarisedimenticolia > Polarisedimenticolales > Polarisedimenticolaceae > JAAELQ01. The sequence goes on along the minus strand of JAAELQ010000246.1, from coordinate 4,518 downwards.
TCACCTTACGGCCGATCTCGAGATCGGTGAGCATCGCGGCGGCACAGAGCTGACGCTGGAAGCGTTACGCGCGCAGGTTGTCCGCGACGGGATCGCGATTGACGCTGACGTGGAACAAAGGCTCGCACACACTGCGACGCGTGCGCTGTCGGAGGCCGAGCCCTTCCGAGCAGTGATCGCCGACGTTCGTGCCCGCGATTCGGGCATCAACTGGGACGAGGGCTGCGATCCGACCGCGATGACGGTGGCTACACTCCCTGGTGAAGGCGTTGACCATTACAACCGCGTGGTGTACGTAAAGGTGAAGACTGGAGATCGGGTCGCAACGATCCAACCTCCGTTGGAGCGATTCGACGTCACCGGTACCCCGCTGAACGAGGAGGCAACCGAGGGGGGACTGATCGTCGATGAAGGCACGCTGTCGATCGCGCCCGATGGAACCGTTACGGCGCAGCTTCACGGCGTCCTCACGATCGAGGGTGAGACGGTCTTCGTCTCTCGTCGCCTGCTGGTGCCGGGTGACGTTGACTTCTCCACTGGGAACGTCGACTTCGATGGGTCAGTGCATGTTCGGGCGGGAGTCAAAGATCGCTTCGTCGTCAGCGCCACCGAGGATGTGCTCGTCGATGGGTTGATCGAGGCGGCAACGATAGTCACCGGCGGAGCTCTTCAGTGCCGCCAGGGCATGGCGGCCAAAGACCGCGGCGTGATCACAGTGGGAACGAACGCGGAGCTGGGTTTCCTGAACAACGTCCAGGGCAAGGTGTGCGGTGATCTCATCGTGCTGCGCGAGATTCTGAATTGCGACGTATCGGTCGGCGGCACGCTCGTCTGCCCGCGTGGGGCACTGATCGGCGGGCGCGTCGAGGTCGGGAAGAGCGTGTCCGTCGGGACACTCGGATCGCCCGCAGGGGTGCCAACGACTCTTGTCGTTGGCATCGGTGAGTCGCGGGACATCTCAAGTGTTGATGATCTTCTTGCCACACTGGCCGAGGGAATTGCCGCGATCAAGCGCGAGTACGACGCGCGCAAGCGATCCGCGCGAAGTCACGAAGAAAGAGAACAACTCATGGAGCTCGGCTTCGAGATACATGAGCGAGACGAACGCCTTGAAGAATTGCAGGCGAAGCGCGATGACGCTGCACGGCTGATCAAAGACAACACGACCGTCGACGTCACAATCGCGCGTCGCGTCTGCTTGGGCGTCTCTCTTCTCGCCGGAGACACGACCGTGACCTTCGATCGTGACCTCGAGGGTCCCGTCGTCCTGAGTTGGGATGAAGATCGTCGACTGGTGTTTCGCCAGGCGGGTAGCGCATCTCGCCCACTGAGTGACGTCGCACGCGTGATACGCCAGGCGGCCTGAGGACGAACCGGACAACCTCTGCATGGCGTTGCGGTCGAAGGAGCGGGGATGATGGCGAGTACGACAGATGACATCTTGCTGTCGATTACTGCGACCGAGGAGGCGATCGTCGAGCTCCTTGACCGTCTAGACGCGAGGGAGAAGGACGAAGGGAGTAACGACCGCACGAGCGATCGATTCAACTTCAGGATGACCTCGTGCTCCGTGACGATCAAACAGATCGGTGCGGCGACTCCAGTAACAACCCTAGTGCCAACCCGGAATCTGAGTTCGGGAGGCATGTCGTTCCTGCATGGCGGCTTCGTTCACACCGGTTCGTTCTGCGAGGCCGAGCTCGTCACGAGCGAGGGCACGCACGCCACGGTCAGCGGACTCGTGACGCGGTGTCGCTACGTTGAGAACTGGTTGCACGAGGTGGCGATTCGATTCCACTTGGACATCCGCCCCGCGGACTTCAGTCGAGATGCGCCAGCTTGGCATGTGCTCATCGGGTCCAACGACGAGCAATCCGTGCGCCAGGCAAGCCATCATCTCTCGGTGAAGCGGGCAACGACCACGGTCGCATCGAGCGGCGCAGAGCTGTTGGAGTTGACCCAGTCTCGTGCCTACGACTGCATCCTGGTCGACGTTGATCTACCAGAAGGCGGCGCCGATCTGGTGGGCACTTTGCGGGAGCGTGGGTACGCCGGGATGATCCTGGGCGTCGGCGATGACGACACGGAATCGGCGATGAACGAACTGCTCGCTGCCGGGTGTACGAAGTGCCTCACTCGGCCGTACACACCTGACATGATCGAGGATCTGCGCGACGCTGTATCGAACGGCTCTTGACACCAACCACGATCGGTTCCGCGCGGGGTGAGTATACGGCGGCACGACCCGTCGATCCGTCTGCAGGTGTTTCACACCTCACGTCATGTGCGTCGACGAGAGCATGTCTTGCTCGACGGTGCGATCCATCGCACTGAAGCGAGAACGCTGAGTCGAACGGGCAACATCCCCTACCCCTTCTGAGCCATCGATCCGCGCGAGCAACGGGCGCTGATCTTGCCGAGTTCGTGGGCGATCTCCTCCATGAAGGCCGGTGGAACAGGATCGTGAACCACAATGATCAGCCCTCCCTCATCCAGCGCAGAAGCGACGCCCAGCTCTCATGGAGCTGGACCTCTTGTTTCATTCGATTCATGATGCCCTCCGTGTCAACATGAGTGAGGCGCGCCCTTTTTGTATCACACACAACGAGGGCGTGATCGAGCGCGACTGGACATTGACTCCCGCGACCGCGGGCGATGCGCTGGGTGACCGACTCCCGATCGTATTCGCCGCGGCATGATGCGATAGTAAGCTTGTTCCCGTACGGCGATCGTGTCATCGCCGCGGCCGATGGCGCGTGCGCCGGGAGCGTCAGCTCATCGAGCTGCGATGTCCTCACGGAACCGCTCTCATGACCGCCGGAAGGCCGATCGGGCATCGCTGGATGGCAAGATGTAGTGTAGAATGCCCTGCTGAAATGTAGTGCAGATTGGCGATCGACCTCGCACAAAGCATTGCAATTCAATGAGTTGCGCGGGTGTAGCTCAGTTGGTAGAGCGTCAGCTTCCCAAGCTGAATGTCGCGAGTTCGAGTCTCGTCACCCGCTTTGAAGAACCAGGTCGCAACGAGTCGCTAACCCCCGCATCACGCGGGGGTTTGTGATGCGCGGCGATGCCCGGCGGCGCGGTGGGGTCAACGCACCCGAGTGCACCGGATCGCACCGAATCGTGCTCTGACTGCTGGGGAATCTGCTGGGGGTCCGGATCGTCACTCGAGGTAGGCACCTCCGCGCGCGCGCGCGAGGGCGAGTCGTCAGCCGACGGGGCGGAGCCAGCCTCGGAGCTGTCGGCAGTGTCTTCCTCTGCGGCCCCGATCGACGGCAGGAGCCTCAGGGCGTTCGCAGCGTCCTAGACGTCGAGTTTCGTGTAGTGCTCCAGCGTCGTGCGATAGTCACCGTGCCTCATGATCTGCTGGGCGATCTGGGGGGCGACCCCCTGGCGGGCCAGCTGCGTCGCGAGCGTCGTCCTCAGGGCGTGCAGATCGATGACGCGACCCTCGGCATCGTCTGTGACGATCCGCGTCTTGGGGCGAAGCGGCGACCGCTTCGTGCCCTTGCCGACCATGACCGGCTCCCCGTTCTCGTCCTTGACAACCTCCTCGCGGGCGAGGCCCGCCCGGAGGAAATCCCGCTGCTGAGTTCGGGTCGTCACGGCCGTCGGGAATACCGGTGCTGTGGGCTCCACAGCCTCGGGTCGGATCTTCTCGAGCTCGTGGGCCAGATCAGGATGCAGCGGCAACACATCCACTCGCTTCGCCTTGCCGTGAGTCAACGTGATCGTCGCGGCCTTGAGATCGACGTCCGCCCAGCGGAGACGTACCAAATCGCCTCGTCGCAACCCCGCGAGGGCAGCACAGAGGTACCACGCCTTGCGCCCCCGCTCCTCAGCCACCGCCAGCAGCCGCTCAAGCTCCTCGTCCGTAAGCGGCCGGCGGACCCGCCGGCGGTCCCTCGTCTCATCCAGGCGAGGAACAGCCGAAAGCGGGTTCGACTTGATCCGGCGGTGCCTGACGCACCAGTTCATGAAGGCGTTGGCGATCTGCCTGCGAAAGTTCACCGTGCGAGCCGCACTCCCGCCCGCCTTCAGCTCCGCCAAGTTGCTGGCCAGAGCATCGGCGGTGAGTTCGCTGAGGCGACTGGCACCGGTCTCATCGAGCAGCCGGTCGAGATGCCGCGTCTTCTCCCGGATGTTCGCCGCGGCCTGGCCAGTGGCGGTGCAGAAGGCCAGGTAGTCCGCGACATGGCTCGAGAGCGATTTACGATTCTCCCGAGCGAAGCGGTCCTGATCCCGGTCGATAACGATGTCGTCACGTCGAAGTGCGACCTTCGCCTCGATGGCACTGGCGACTCGATCAGCCGCTCTTCGATCTGTTGTCCGCGACGACTGCTCGTGGCGCTTGCCGTCAGCGTCGAAGTAGCTGTGGCATGCCCCCCTGAAACGAGTCCACCACTGTGCAACAATCCCGTCAATCGGGAAGGAGTTTCACCGTGGCAGACGAATCGATGAGCAAGAAGAGGAAGCGGCATACGCCGCAGCAGATTGTTGAGAAGGTGCGCGACG
>JAAELQ010000245.1 GCA_024226515.1 bacterium | reverse complement strand
TCAATCTGAATCGAATTTGACTATAATCTTTTGACATTCTGATAGTGATAGTTGGATTTCTAATTTTCATGGAAAGCCAGCAAGCGAGTGAATGAAAATCTGAATCTTAACTTTATGTACAAAGTTAAGATTGGGCAAAATGAGAATGTTCTCTGATTACAGACAATTACAGGATTTAGCGCAAATTTTCGAAATTTTTTCCATTTTGAATCTTAAGTTATGTGATTTATGCAGGACAAACTTAAGATTCGTAGGTAATCGAAAAAGATCAAAAATTCACTTCACCTATTGGCAGGCAACTGATATTTGAATTCAGGAAATGACTGGCAAAGGAAAATTAATTTAGAAAATTGCTATCTGTAATTTTTAGAAAGGATTTAAGGAATATGAATACGATAGATGAGCCAATATCCAAAGTAATTGAAAAACATACTGATGAAGAATGGATGGCTATTGCATGGGAAGTATATACAAAATTTAAAAATGAAGTGGGGACTATAACTGACAAAAACAAAGTGTTTAGAGACTTATCAGCAAAAGAAAAGAACGCTTGGAAAAATATTTGTGTAGAAGTTCTTTATGCTGCAAATAAATTAAAAGTCTCACTGACTGGAGACC
>JAAELQ010000244.1 GCA_024226515.1 bacterium | reverse complement strand
CGCGGTCCGTCGCAAGCCACATTTCCGACTGACTCTCTCGGTCCCGACGGCCCATCGACATCGGAGTCCTCCTCGTTCTCGGATCGATTTTACTCGAACGTTCGATCGGCGAGATGGGAGTTTTTCAACGGGCTGCTAGGATTCAGACGGCCGAGTTTGCGGGCAGAGACCAGGAGTCCGTGTGGAGGTCTGGTACAGGACGTGGACGGTCGTGGTCGCTACTCTCGCAGCCCTCACCTCGGCTGCAGCGCAGACGCCGGCAGACGTCGCGTTGTTCGTGAGCACCACGACGACGCCCTCCTCGGTCCGACTCGCGTGGAGTGACGGAGATCCGACATTCGTGATCTTCCGCGCGGCCGACCCCGATAATGTTCTGGCCCCCGCGAACGAGATCGGCGCGACGGTGGCCCGGACGTGGATCGACACACCGCCGCCGGGCGATGTCTTCTACTACCGCCTGGGCGAGCGCAGCCCAACGCACGCCGAGACCGTCGGCATCGAGCTGCTGAGGCCCAACGACGACCCCATCGGACGCCCGCTGCCCATCGCCGCCCACTGGAACACGGGGCACCAGACGAGCGTGACGGGATGGACGCCCGACTACATGATCGATCTGCTCGAGGCCGGAGAGTTCGTTCTGCCGGCGTTCCGGATCGAGATGCCGCTGGCCGGCCAGCAACCGTGGAGCCACTACGAGTCGGGGCTGCAGCGAGCGCGTGCTCTGGGCCTTCCCTTCTCCATCCGTTTCACCCAGTGGGACCGGCTGTTCTCGGACGATCCGAAGTATCACGATTTGCCGCCCGGCGAGAACCCCAACGTCGTCGACGCAGCCGACGGCACGACGATCCTGCCGATGACCGATCCGGAGGGCCCGGTCGAACATTGGGAGGAGGTGGGCGCCGAGTGGGGAGACCTGCAGGTCGTCAACCAGATGCAGGCCGAGTATCCGAACCCACCGCTCGTGATCTGGCTCAACAACTTCGAGCACCCGCGCCTCCAACCGGCGGACGTCGAGCAGTCGTGGCGTTTCGTGCAGAACCACGGACTCGGAACCACCGACGAGCAACGACGTCGGATCCTCGGCGACGGCTGGATCGAGCGCGACGGGGCACTCTACTCCTCGCTGTCCGACCGGTTGAGCCCGGCCTGGCAGGGGGCCTCGATTCCGGTGTGCTACAGCGCCTTCGGCCGCAGGCACTACGGATCCTGGAGCGGTTGGGATCGCAAGAGTCTGCACGTCCCCGGTCGTTTCGCGCCGTGGCCGTCCGCGGTCAACGGAAGCCCCAGCTACTACGTCTTCGGCAACGCGACCGCGCACGGCGAGACGGACTTCGAGGCGGACGGGCCCCAGGCGTTGGGCATGAACTGGATCTTCATGCTGGAAGAGGCGTATCGCGATGCGCCCGACTATTTCTGGGAGGTCTCGATCTATGACGGCGGTGTCGAGCGGCACGAGTGGTACCGGAACACGAAACTCCAGACCTACGACGAGGCGCGCTACAAAGGATACGTTCGCTACGCACTCTGGTTGTCGCGCCCACGCATTGCCCGCGAGTTCCGCCTCAACAACGAGGACCGCTCGCTCTACGAGACCTACTGGGAGACCTTTCTGCAAGGCGTGAGGGAGGTTCATACCGACGCCGACCTGACCCGGTTCTGGCGCCGGGGGACCCTGCTCGCGAACACGACCCACCCACACCAGCATCAGGCGAATCTGGTTCCGGGCTATACGGACGATGACGTCGACCGGAATTACCTGCCCGAGGTCAGCGTCAACCCGCCGCGTCCGTGGAACAACGCTACGGAGATCCCGGTGTGGGCCCTGGCCTACGTGCTGGGTGAAGCGCCCGACCGCGAGTGGTTGCTGTTCGCCTACGCACCGCTGGCGGACCACGACGACGTGACGATCGGCATCCCCGGTTACCAGGATGTCGTCGTCGACGTTCCTCGCGGAGGCGGTGCGTTCTGGTTGTTCGTCGAGTAGGCAGCGACCTGGTTGCATCCAGCGGCGTCAGCGGAGAGGTGCTCGGACACGTCGGTCGCGTGAAGAACTTCACGCCGGCACTCGCGGGACTGAAACGGGTCGATCTCAGTCGCGTTCGCCGGTGCCGGAGAGCGTACCGTAGGCGGCCTCGATCGCGGGGTCGAGGAAGAACCGGGCCAGCGCGCGAGCGAGCCGCTCGTCGCCTTTCGTGAGCCGTGCCTCGAGTGAGGAAACGTCGACACGCTCCTTCGTTTCCGCGAGCGTGGCGGCTGCATCGGTTTCGCGACGGACCTGGCGGACGACGGCGTCGAGCAGGGAGGCGACGAGATCGAAGTAGGTTCGATCCTCCAAGACCGGCCCGTGGCCGGGGACGAGCGTGTCGAACTGGAGCTCCGCGAGAGCTTGCATCGTCTCGACCCATTCCACGGGGTATGCCTCAGCGGCCGCCGGGACTGGATGGGTCAGCAGGTCTCCCGTGATCAGGATGCGTTCGGCCGGCAGGTGCACGACGAGATCGCCTCGGGTGTGCCCGCGTCCCGGGTGGATCAAGTGCGCTTCGATGCCTCCGAGGTCGATGGCCATCGTTCCGTCGATCGACACGAACGGCAACTGCGGACGGACCGCCCGGAAGTCGGCCAGCGCGGTGCGGAACGCGTCGAGCCTTGCACGAAACGCCGGCTCGTTCTCCACTCCGGCGGCGAGCCGGGTCTCTCGGTCCTCGACCGCGACTTCGAGTTGGGCGATGTTGTCGCGCAGACCGGGCACGGCCCGGGCGAGGATGTCCCGGCGGGTGTCGGTGTGAGCCAGGATCTCGATCTCGGGAAACGCTGCGACGTACTCCTGGTTTCCCCAGATGTGATCGTCGTGCCAGTGGGTGTTCAAGAGATAGCGAACGGGAGTGTCCGTCGTCTCCCGGATCGTCGCGATCATCGCGCGTGCATCGGACGGCAGTGCCGAGTCCACGACGAGCACGGCGCGGTCCCCGAGCACGGCGACGCAGTTCCCGATACCGGGTTCCTGAGAACCGAACACGAGCACCCGCTCGTGAATCGGGACCGGAGTGTGGCGCGACTCCGCTGCCAATGTGGAAGAACCGGCGAAGAGCAGGAGCGGAATCCCGCACTTATACAAAACAGAAGATATCGTCATAGAAAAACCTCACCGAGAAACCGCACGCGACCCCTTGGCACGTGCGCCGCAGAAAACGCCCGCGAGACACACCGCGGGCCAGACGCCCCATGCCGCTGCCGGCTCGGGCTCGGGCGACCCGACGAACAGCAGCGCGACGAACAGCAGCACGAGCGCTCCGAGGGCCCACGCCGCTCGGGCCGATCCCGCCGCACGCGAAGCAACGAGCGCTGCGAGCGTCGCGGAAAGGAACGCGGCGCCGAGGTAGCCCGGCAGTCGAAGCGGCGCCGGGAGCGACATCGCTCCCAGCACGGTCGCCGCGAACAGGATCAAATAAGTAGCGAAGCCCGTGGCGACGGCTCCACCGAACGCGAGCGCGCGTGAGCTTCGCAGACGTAGAAGAACCAGCGCCGGGATCGAGCGCAGAACCTGGCGGAGGTACCACGCGCGGCCTCGTGTCGGCAGGCGCTCGCACAGATCTCCCTCGATCGCCTCGGCGTGCGGACCCGCGACGACCCGCAGTACCACCCGGGCGAGCCGTGGCGACGACTCGCGCATGTCAGGCGCCCCAGCCGAGCGACAGGCCGCTCGCCATGCGGGTCAAGCTCTCCAGCGACCGGCTGAGCGCGCGGCGACCGCTTGCGCTCACGTCGAACACGCGCTTGGCGCGACCTCCTCGCTCGGCCGTGGGCTCGGTGAGCCGCGACCGCACGAGACCCTTCTGCTCGAGCCGGGACAGGGTCGCGTAGACGGCGCCGATCGAGACTGTGCGCCCGCCTTCGTTCTCGATCTCTTCGAGAACGCGCATCCCGTAGGCGTCGTCCCCCAGCCGCAGGAGGCCCATCATTACGAGAATCTCGAACTCGCCCAGGTACTTGCCCTTCGACATATCTATTACATTATAGAACAAATGGGCGAGGGCGCCAGCATATGGTTGGCCGAAGACGTGCAACTCGCGTCGTACCTGTCGCTGGATCCCTCCTCCGCTGAAGCTGCGGAGGGCAGGCGAGCGCTCGCCGCCTTGCTGTCAATTTGTTGACACCGTGGCACTGCGGTCGGTACCCGACTCGCCGTAAGTGATTGCCAGAACTCTCGATCGGCGTGAGCACCGCTCCTGGCGCGGAGCTTGCTTGCTCTGTTCTTGGCGCGAGCGTGTGCTCGCTGCCGACATGGGGTGAGCTATGGCCGAGATCGCCGTGGAACTGGACCGACCGATCTTCATCGTGGGACACGCCCGGGGTGGCTCCACGCTGCTCGGGGCGTTCATCAACTGGCACTCGCACGTGGGCCCGCGCCACGAGGACGTTCGCAGCTCTTCCAGCGTCGACCAGTTCGTCGAGAGCCTGATCGACCCCGAGCGGCACGGACGCTACGCCTCGGTCCTCGAACAGAAGGAGATCTGGTTCGACTACTTCCCCGGCAAGGACGTGTTCACCCACATGGGTCGCGAGCTCGTCCAGGACTCCTGGACGCTGGGCGAGGCCCGCGCCCAGGAGCTCAAGGCAAGGCTCACGACGGAGTTCCGCGAGCGGCGCTTCCTGTCGAAGGCTCCCAGCAACTCGTTCCGTGTCCGGGCACTCAAGGAGCTCTTCCCCGACGCGCGCATCATCGCTCTGTATCGTCGCGGTCGGGAGGTCGTCAGCTCCTGGGGGCGCCGCTTCTACGGCTTCGGGAAAGAGGTGCAGTGGGGTGACACGCGCATCGACTGCCTGGGGTACGAAGAGGGCATCTCGATCTTCGCCCGCAAGTGGCTGGAGACGCTCCAACATCTGGAGGCGGCCCGGCGAGAGCTGGGTTTCCTGGCGCTCACCTATGACGAGCTCGTGACGGAGCCGCGGCAGACGCTCGAGCGCGTCTTCCGCCACCTCGAGCTCCCCATGGAAGACTGGGTGGCGGGCGTGCGCGTGGTCGACCGGCGCGATGGCTGGCGCGAGGGCGTTCCCGAGCGGCATCACGAGTTGCTCGCCGAGGCCACGCGGGAAGGAGACGCCCTGATCGACGCACTGGCAGGGGAGTGCGTCCCGGCGCGGCCGACGGCTCGCGCGAGCATCGCCGCGCCGTCAACGGGGACGGCTCGCGAGCATGCGCTGCGTGCGGTCGAGCAGGCCGAGGACGGGCGCGTGTGGGAAGCCGCCGGCAGCTGGCAGCTGGCGCTGGAGGCGGGGCTGGACCGCTCGCAGTTGTTGCAGGCCGGCCTGCCCGGCTCGGTGGTGCTCCTGCCGGTCTTCGACTGGTTCGGGTTTGACTACGCTCGGCTCAGCCGCGAGCTGCGCGCTCGAGGCCTGCTGGCCTGTTACCTGGACACCCGCGTCGAGCCCGAGGGGCCGCTTGCGGGCGTGGATGCCGGAACGTGGCGTCAACGAACGCATCACGAAGTGCCGCTCGCTCCGGTCTCACTCCATGACCTGTGCGTCCGCGGCGAGCTCACGCCGCGTGTGCTGGAGGACGATCCCGACTCGCACATCGAGGCGATCGCGACGGAGTACGGGCGCGCCGTGAAGATGATCGATCGGGCCCTGCTGTACATCGAGCGCCTCGAGCCCGAGACGGCGGTCGTGGCGCAGGGCCACGTACTGGCGTCGGCCGTCGTGCGGGCACTCGCCCTGCGGCGCTCCATGCGCCTGGTCTGCCTGGAGAACACGCTCCATGCCGGGAAGCTCCTCTGGGACGACGTCAGCGGTCTCACGGTGCACCGCAACGCCGCCAGGAATATCTGGTGGCGGGTCGAGGATTCCGTACCGGCTGCCGAGGCCGAGGCCTTCGCGACGGAGTACCTCGCCGGAGTCAGGAGCCTGAAGAGTCAGGAGCACGCCACGCCCGAGGTCGCGCTCCCGGAGCTCGACTCGGCGAGCCCCGTGATCGTCTACCTGGCGCAGGTGTCGACCGATGCCTCGGTGTTGTTCGGCCTGGGGCCGGGCTTCAAGACGCAGGTGGACGTGATCCGTTCCCTCGCGCGTCACGCCGTAGCTCGCGGCCACAGCCTGGTGGTCAAGCTCCACCCCAAGGAGAAGGAGGGCCAGAGCGTCCTCGACATCCCTTACGCGCAGCTCACGCTGCGGCAGATGCGTGCCGATCCCGAGCTGGCCGCTCTTCTGGACGCGGGCGACCTGAGGGTCGACGGCGACAACCAGTACGACACCTACGGTCTGATCGCGCGTGCCGATCTGTGCGTGACGGTGAACTCGCAGGCCGGGTTGGAGGCGCTCGTCATGGGGCGGGAGGTCGTGCTCTGCGGAGGGGCGTTCTACGGCGGCCTGGGCTTCACCCACGAGGCCGACGACGCCGAGAGTCTCGCGGTCTGTGTCGATCGCGTACTGCAGCGGGACGTACGCCGCAACGATGGCGTCGAGCCGCGGCGCTTCTTCCACGTCTTTCTCAACGGCTACTGCCTGGAGAAATCGTGGCGCTCCCTGGTGGCGCTCGTAGGCCCTCCCCAGTCCACCGAACAGGCTGCCGAGGAGCTGCCGCGCGTCAAGGACTTCGGCTACGAGAGCGGCGAACGCCAGACCGCGACGAACTGGGCGGCGATTCGCCGCGATCACCGCGTCCGCTACGATCTTGCGGCTCGGGTCGTGCGCGACCACATGGAAGGCAAGCCCTGCCGTGGCCTCGACCTGTTCTGCGGCAACGGTTACGGATCCTGGCTGCTGTCCGAGCGGGCGGGGGCCGAGGTCCTCGGCATCGACGGATCGCAAGAGGCGATCGAGGTCGCTCGGCGTCACTACCAGGTGGGCCGCAGCGGTTTCGAGCACCGCGTGTTTCCCTTCGACCTGCCGGACGCTCGCTTCGAGTTTGCCGTGTGCTTCGAGTCCATCGAGCACGTCGAAGATGACGAGGTCCTGTTCGGCTCGCTCGCTCGATCGCTCAAGCCGGGAGGACTCCTGTTCCTGTCCGTGCCGAACGAGCGGGCGATGCCGCTCGCCGCGAACAAGGCCTTCTTCGGCCACCACGTGCGCCACTACGCACTCGAGGACGTGCTGCGGTTGGCGACGAACTCCGGCCTGTCGCCTCGACTGTTGACCGGCCAGAACGCCTATCATGTCGAGGGCGGGGTGGTCGTCGGACCCTGCGATGAGGTGGAGATGGAACTGAGCGACGGGCTCACGGAGCCTCAGTTCCACGTCGCCGTGTTCGAGCGCGGCCCGATCTGACCGGAACGACACGTGCCCCACATTCGCTGTCGGTGACCGACGGTTGTCGATGGTTGTGACACAGTTGTGACACCGTCGGTCGCCCTCTCGCGCTACAGTTCGAGGGTCATGGTCTGCCTCGACAATCATCGCCAGGGAACTCACCGGCAAGCGCGCGGGAGGTAGGTGATGCGGATTCTGCTGTTGACGATCTTGCTGGCCGGTGCTCCGCTCATGGCTGCCGAAACGGAGCGTGATCCCTACGAGGTGGTGCGCGGGATGACCATTTCGTGCCCGCAGTCGGGCCGCGTCTGGGCATCCGACGCGATGGTCGAGACGATGCGGAAGCTGAAGTCCCTCGGCGTCAACTGGGTCACGATCCATCCGTACGCCGGCATCCGGAAAGACGGCACCGTCGGCGGGGGACTGTTCAGCGAGCCGAGCACGATGAGGCGCCCGATCGAGGAGGCGCACCGGCTCGGCCTGAAGATCATGATCAAGCCTCACCTGGCGTACTGGGGCAGCGGATTCTCCTGGCGTGGCGCTATCACGTTCGAGACCGAGGAGCAGTGGAGCCGTTTCTTCTCGACATACGAGAGCTGGATCACCTGGCTGGCCGAGATCTGCGGTGACGCCGATGCTCTCGTCGTCGGAACCGAGCTGGACCAGACGGCGGGCTTCGAAGACCGTTGGCGAGGGATCATCAGGAACGTGCGGGCCAGGACGCGAGCGCCGTTGACGTACTCGGCCGGCTGGGACTCCTACGAGAAGATCGGTTTCTGGGACGCGCTCGACGTCATCGGGATTCAGTCCTATTTCCCGCTGGTCGACCACGACGGCTTGCCGACCCCGCAAGAGCTCGAGACCTCCTGGAGCCGACTGGTCGAGCGGTTGGACGCCTATGCGGCGCGCCACAATCGCAAGATCGTCCTCGGCGAGCTCGGCTACAACCGATCGTCCACGGCCGCGCTACGCCCGTGGGAGTACCGGCAGGGTGGCGACGACGCCGAGGAGACGCAGCGGCGCTGCCTGTCGGCCGCCCTCCGGGCCATCGAGCGTTCCGACGCGATCGTCGGCGCGTTCCTCTGGAAGTGGTTTCCCGGCGAGATGAGGGGCGGCAACTTCCGCAAGTCGACACCCGTCATGCGTGAGGTGATCCGCACGCACTGGGGACGCTCGAACACTCGTATGGGTGCTGAGTAGCGGTTAGAATGGCCCGGCCACCTGAAAACCGGAGCACTCGACACTCCACAGATTCCCGAGGTTTGACGATGACGAAAACCGAAGTCATGGCGTTGCTGAAAGACAACAAGAACGAACGTGGTATCGCGAACTGGAACAAGCTCGAGAAGGGCCCTGAAAAGCTCAGAAGCTACGGCATCGGACTGACCCAGTTGCGCAAGCTGGCCAAGGGGATCGGGCGCGACCACAAGCTCGCTCAGCAACTGTGGAAGAGCAACTACTACGATGCGAAGGTCATCGGTCTGTTGATCGACGATCCCAAGCAACTCACGCGCGAGCAGGTCGAGCAGCAGGTGGAGAATCTGGAGGCCGGTTACCTGGACCACGTGTTTGCATCGTGCGACGCGACCTTGCCCAAGGCTCCCTTCGCGTTCGAGCTGGCGTGCGAGTGGATGGACAGCAAGCACAAGGCGCGCCGCCGAGCCGCATGGGGCCTGACCTACGAGTTCTCGAAGTTCAAGGGCAAGAAAGCGCCCGATGAAGATTTCTTCCTGGGTTGCGTCGCTCGCATCGAGAAATCGATCCACAAGGAAAAGGAGATGTGGGTTCGGGAGTCGATGAACGGTGCGCTCCTCGGTATCGGCAAGCGGACCAAGAAACTGAACCGGGAGACGATCAAGGCGGTCAAGAGAATCGGACCTGTCGATGTCGACTACGGCGACGACAACAGCTGTGAGCCGCTCAACGTTCTCAAACATCTCACGAGTGATTACGTCAAGAAGAAGTTCGGCTAGCTGCGCTCGACTGTGAAGGCGGCACCCATGAGCCGCGACGGGTGATCCAGGCGAGCTTCTCTTCAGTCGGACCCGCCACAGCTTTCGGGAATATCGGCCCTGCCTTCTTTCTGGAGCTTGATCTTCCCCGATTCCGTACACGCGAAATCGTGGAAGCCCGACCACCCTTCACACCACGCCGTCGCCATCCACTCCTCATCGAGCCCGGCACGCGAGCAGTTCTCATCGCTCACGCCGACCGCTACCCCACGCCAGGGGCACTTCTCACCCGAAAGGCAGAATCTCGCGGTCCCGTTGTAGCAGTAGACCTCCAGGGTATCTCCCGCCGCAGATCTCCCACCATCGTGCATGCACTCATCGGCGACGACGTGAATCAGGCCGTCCCCCGTGCACTCGAGCGCGTCTTCGGATGCTTCGACGGAGACGACGGGCCGGGTCTCCTGCGCGGGGAGCGTGGTGGTCGCGGCCAGGAACGTCGCAAGGACGAGGGGGACGATTCTCGAGGGCTTCATGTCGGATCCTCCGTAGACGGTTGTGACGAAGGTATGGTGCGAGAAACGGCGCCGGAAAGCTGTCACATCCGTGTAACAAGAGCCGCGGATCGGCGCATCCGAGGGGACGGACCACGGCGGCGCGGGTAGGATAATCTATCCACGTATTCGAAAACGCGCCGTCCGGGGGGCTGCGCCGCGACCTCACGAACGAACCGGAGAATGGCGAAATGCGGATGCGACGACTCCTCGTAGTCGGTTTGGGTTCACTTCTCATCTCGGCCCAGCTCTACGCCGCGGACTGGCTGCAGTGGGGCGGCCCCAACGGCGACTACACCGTCGACGTGAAGGGGCTCGCCGAAGTGTGGCCCGAAGCCGGGCCGCCCCGGCTGTGGAAGCGACCGCTGGGCGAGGGCTACCCCTCCATCCTCTATAAAGACGCGCGGCTCTACACGATGTACCGCGACTCGGAGTCCGCAGAGGAGGTCGTCGTCGCCCTGGACGCGAACACCGGCGCGACGATCTGGGAACAGCGCTACACGGTCGAGCTGTGGGACGACATGACCCCGGCCTTCGGTCGCGGGCCCAACGCCACCCCGCTGATCGTCGGCGACCGCATCGTATCGGTCAGCGTGGCCGGCGAGGTGCGCTGTCTGGACCTGGCGACCGGTGAGCTGCACTGGAAGCGCGACCTACCCGAGAAGTACGGCCGCCGCAGCCGCGACGAAGAGTACGGCTACTCGGCCAGCCCGCTGCTCTACGACGGCAAGGTGATCGTGATGGTCGGCGGCGAGGCGCACGCGGTGGTGGCCTTCGACCCGTCGAACGGCAAGACGGCCTGGAAGAGCGCGCCGGGCGGCGTGAGCTACGCGCCGCCGCTCTTGACCACCCTCGGCGGTCGCGACCAGTACCTCTACTTCTCGCCCCAGGGCGCGATCGGTCTGGATCCCGCGACCGGCGAGACGCTCTGGTTCCACGAGATGGAATACAACAACGGCAACCACCTGACCGGGATGGTCAAGTGCGACGACCGCCACGTCTGGGTCGGCAGCCAGTTCCCCACCGGTGGGGGCCGGCTGCTCGAGATCGCAGGCAAAGGCGATTCCTGGACGGCGAAGCAGCTCTGGTTCGATACCCACCTGCGCGCCTCGCACTGGACAGCGATCCGGCGCGGCGACTACATCTACGGCTCGATAGGCGGCAACCGGGTCTCTTTGATGACCGCGTTCGAGTGGAAGACGGGTAAGATCGCCTGGCGCCACCGCGGCTTCCACAAGGCCCAGGCGCTGTTCGCCGATGACAAGCTGCTGTTCCTCGACGAGGACGGCAACCTCTCCCTGGCCCGCGTCTCCCCCGAAAAGTTCGAGATACTCGCCAGCGCCGAGGTGACCGATTCGGTCTCCTGGTCGCTGCCGACCCTCGTCGGCACGACGCTCTACCTGCGGGACAAGGAGCAGATCCTGGCCCTCGACCTCGGCGACAAGGGGGCCCAAGCGGCGCCGCGGGTCGTCGGTGCCGAACCGGTCGAGGCCTCGGCGTTGATGGGGAGATTCGGCGCCTTCGTCGTCGACGTCGAGCGTGCCGACGGCGAGGACGACAAGAAGGCGAAGATCGACACCTTCCTCGCCGACCACGAGAGCTACCCGATCGTCGAGGACGGCGGCCTGGTGCACTTCGTCTACCGCGGTGAGGCGCCGGCGGTCGACGTGACGGGCAACTTCCTCGATCGGCGGCAGGTCGACCCCCTCCACCAGGTCGGCGGTACGGACCTGTTCTTCCGCAGCTACAAGCTGGCCCCGGCCTCACTGTACGAGTACTGGTTCGATCTCGTCGACGATCGCACCAACGACCCGCGCAACCCGCGTCGGGTGTTCGACGCCGACGG
>JAAELQ010000243.1 GCA_024226515.1 bacterium | reverse complement strand
TCGTCGGCGTCGGTTTGCGCGGCCGCCGAGGTCGGTCTCGGAGGAGGTGCCACTGTCGGCCAGTTCCGCGTGCTCTCTCGGTGGTCGGACGGCGGCTGCGGCGGCATGGGCAGCGTCCAGTGGCTCCTCGTGGACACCCAGGCCAGCCTGCCTGCGCATGGCATGCATGGTGCGTACGCGCTCACCACCGGGAACGGAAGCTTCGGCGGCTCGCCGCTGGCCAGCGAGACCGCGGCCGAGATCACAGTCGACACCGGGCTCGCTACCTTCACTCTTCGCAAGCAGGGTTACAACCTCCTCCATCAGGTCGTCGTCGGACCCTCGACCTTTCTTTCGCCCGGCTCCGGAGGGATCGAGCTCGTCGCTACAGACGGCACGTCGTTTCGTTCTGATCTCGACCCGACGAGCGACGTGATCATCGAGGAGAACGGACCGGCGCGAGCGGTGGTGCGAGCGCGCGGGAGCTATCTCTCAGCGGTGGGCATGAGGGCCCTCGACTACACAGTGCGGATGCACTTCTACCGAGGCCACGGACGGGTTCGCGTCGTCCACACCCTCCGGAACGCCTCAACCGCCTTGACTGACAACCTGGCCTTCCGTTCCTTGGAGCTCGTCCTTCCGACAACTCTCACCAACCCCGACGTGCGCTTTGCTAC
>JAAELQ010000242.1 GCA_024226515.1 bacterium | reverse complement strand
GTCCGCCAGGTAGTGCCGCGGTAGCCAACCTTGATTGATCGCGCGGTCGATCTCGAACCGATCGCCCAGCTCGGCCGAAACCAGGCCGGCCAGCTCGTATCTCACGGCTCGTCCCCCGAGTAGGTTGGCGTGCCCGCGCCGGAGCTTGCGCGCGCTGGACCCGCAGAGGCCGAAGACGACACCGCGGTTCTCGATCAGCCAGTGCACCTCGTCCAGCAGTGCGGGGACCTTCTGGATCTCGTCGATGACCACGAAGGGCTCCGGATTGGCCAGGAGCACTTCGCGGAGGCGGTGCGGCCGCGACGCGTAGTGAGCGAACAGGTCGGTTTCGAGGAGATCGATCCGACGTGCAGTCGGGTAGGTGGAACGGAGGAGTGAGGTTTTTCCGGTCTGGCGGGGACCCCACAGGAAGAAGGAGTGCTGCGGGGCCGAAGGTAGGATGAGTCGACGGGAAAGCATGACTTCAATATATCATGCAATTTAAAAGTCTATCTTTATGATATTTTAACCTCTTTCTTTTCAACACCTTGGCGGTCGGGCCCCCTGTAGCGCCCTATCGCCGCTCCACCTTCACGCCCTCTTGCACCGCGTCGTCCCGCTGCGCCGGCGATCACTCGCGTTTCGACCCGGAACCCGTCCCCCAGCGCCTCCCACGCCTCGCGCGAGTCCTCGAAGTCGACGATCACGTCACGCGCTGCTCCTCGACCCCCAGCGCCGACACCTTGGTTGAAAAATCGGGACAGATCTATTTGTTCGAGAGTAGATCTATCCCCGTCAATTCCGTTTATCCGATAGTCGGACGGTGAGGGGATCGGGAGAGGGCGCCAATCTGTGTAATCCAGATCCACCCCGTCCGCTGTCCATCACCTTTGTGGACACGCCAGGGCGTCACGATCTCCGCTGATAGATCCTTCGCCGCAGGAATTGCCCGCTCGCACGAGGAAGAACCGTACTTCGCCGGAGGCCAGGATATCGTTGTTGACGGCTGTCGTGTTCGATCCGTCGTTGGTCTCCTCGCAGACACCGTTCGAGGCCGAAAAATCGCTCGGGTGTGCCGACGAGACCACATCGTAGATCACGGCCGCACCGCCGAGGTCGATCGGTGGCGACCAGTCGAGCGTCGTCGTCCCAGTATCGCCACCGGTGTGGGACAGCACGAGATTCTGGACCGCTCCGGGGAGGGCCCACGTTTGAAAGTCCGCCGGCGCGCAATCGCAGACATCTCCGATGCCGTCGCCGTCGCTGTCGCCCTGCGCCGGGTTGGAGTCGGACGGGCAGTTGTCGAGCAGGTCTGCCCACTCGTCACCGTCACCGTCTTCGGCGTCGTTGCACGCATCGCCCACTCCGTCACCGTCGCTGTCAACCTGCGACGGGTTGGAGTCGGACGGGCAGTTGTCACAGGCGTCTCCGATCTCGTCGCGAAGATTCTCGTACCACGCGACCGTGACGCCAAAAAAAGACGCCGCGAGTACGTCTGCGTCCCCGTCGCCATCCACGTCTGTTGCGTAGACAGCGTTGGCTCCATTGGCAGTGGCCGAGATGATTTGGTCGGAGCTGAACGGATTCCCGGTGCAAGCCCCAGACGGCTTCACGCTGCAGTTCTCGTACCACGCGATCGTGTCGTCATTGTAAGACGCCGAGAGCACGTCCGCATCCCCGTCACCGTCAAGGTCTGCCGCGTAGACGAAGCGGGCTCCGTCGGCGCCAGTCGTGATGATCCGGTCGGAGCTGAAGGGATTCCCGGCACACGCTGCAGACGGATTCAGATTGCAGTTCTCGTACCACGCGATCGTGTCGTCGATCGAGGACGCCGAGAGCACGTCCGCATCCCCGTCACCGTCAAGGTCCGTCGCGTAGACTTGCCAAGCCTCGTCGGCGCCAGTCGTGATGATCCTGGCAGAGCTGAACGGATTCCCGGTACACGCCGCTGAAGGATTCAGGTTGCAGTTTTCGTACCACGCGATCGTGTCGTCAACGAAAGACGTCGAGAGCACGTCCGCATCCCCGTCGCCGTCCAGGTCCGTCGCGTAGACGGAGTCGGCTCCGTCGGCAGTGGCCGTGACGATCCGGGCAGAGCTGAAGAGATCCCCGGTGCACTCCGCTGAAGGATTCAGGCTACAGTTCTCGTACCATGCGATCGTGTCGTCTTTATAAGACGCCGAGAGCACGTCCGCATCCCCGTCTCCGTCAAGATCGGTCGCGTAGACGGACCAGGCCGAGTCGGCGCCGGTCGTGATGGTCCTCTGAGCGCTGAAGGGACTCCCCGTACACGCCTCCGACGGATTCAGGCTGCAGTTCTCGTACCACGCAATCTTGTCGTCCAAGTAAGACGCCGAGAGCACGTCCGCATCCCCGTCGCCGTCCAGATCGGTCGCGTAGACGGATCGGGCTCCATCGGCGGTCCCCGGGATGATCCGATCGGCACTGAAGGGATTTCCGGTACACGCCTCCGACGGGTTCAGGCTACAGTTCTCGTACCACGCGATGAAGTCGTTGAAGAAAGACGCCGAGATCACGTCCGGATCCCCGTCGCCGTCCAGATCGGTCGCGTAGATGGAAGAGGCTCCGTAGGTAGTGGACGAGATCGCCACTCCATCGTCGTCGAATCCCTCCGAGTCCATCTGATCCGGGTTGGACACGTCCGGGCAGTTGTCGAGCGAGTCTGCCCAATCGTCACCGTCGCTGTCTTCGGTACCGTTGCACGCGTCGCCCACACCGTTGCCGTCCGTGTCTTCCTGGAGCGGATTAAAGTCGCTGGGGCAGTTGTCCAACTCGCCACAGAATCCGTCGGCATCAGAATCGCTGACGAGATCATCCTCACCCTGGCAGACGTCGCAGGTGTCTCCAACGCCGTCGCCGTCCGTGTCCTGCTGTAATGGATTGAAATCGCTGGGACAGTTGTCGCAAGCGTCTCCGATCCCGTCGCGGAGGTTTTCGTACCACGCGATCGTGTCAACGACACCAGACGCAGAGACAGACCCAGAGAGCACGTCCACATCCCCGTCGGCGTCCAGGTCCGTCGCGTAGACGGCCCAGGCCCAGTCGACGGCGGTCGAGATGATGCGGTCGGGGCTGAAGGGACTCCCAGTACAAGCCGCCGACGGATTCACGCTGCAGTTCTCGTACCACGCGATCGTGTCGTCATAGAGAGACGCCGAGAGTACGTCCGCATCCCCGTCGCCGTCCAGGTCCGTCGCGTAGACGCTACCGACTCCGTCGGGGCCGGTCGTGATGACCCGGTCTGAGCTGAAGGGATTCCCGGTGCACGCCGCCGACGGATTCACGCTGCAGTTCTCGTACCACGCGATTGTGTCATCGACACCAGAGGAAGACGCCGAGAGCACGTCCGCATCCCCGTCGCCGTCAAGGTCCGTCGCGTAGACAGATCGGGCGCGGTCGACGCCGGTCGTGATGATCCGGTCGAGGCTGAAGGGATTCCCGGTGCACGCCGCTGAAGGATGCAGGTTACAGTTCTCGTACCATGCGATCGTGTCGTCATAGAGAGACGTCGAGAGTACGTCCGCATCCCCGTCGCCGTCGAGGTCCGTCGCGTAGACGGACGAGGCTCCGTCGGCGCCGGTCGTGATGATCTTCTGGGCGCTGAAGGGACTCCCGGTACACGCCGCTGACGGATTCAGGCTGCAGTTCTCGTACCACGCGATCGTGTCGTCATCGAAAGACGCCGAGAGCACGTCCGCATCCCCATCGCCGTCAAGGTCCGTCGCGTAGACGGACCAGGCCCCGTCGACGCCGGTCGTGATGATCTTTTCGGCGCTGAACGGATTCCCGGTACACGCCCCCGAGGGATTCAGGCTGCAGTTTTCATACCACGCGATCGTGTCGTCGGCACTGACCGAAGACGCCGAGAGCACGTCCGCATCCCCGTCACCATCCAGGTCCGTTGCGTAGACGGAGCGGGCTCCGCCGGCATTGGCCGTGATGATCCGGGCGGAGCTGAACGGATTCCCGGCGCACGCCCCAGACGGGTTCAGGCTGCAGTTCTCGTACCACGTGACCGTGCCATCAAAGTACGACGTCGAGAGCACATCCACATCCCCGTCGCCGTCAAGATCGGTCGCGTAGACGGACAAGACACGCCGGGCAGAGGTCGTGATTGCCACTCCCACCCCGTCAATCCCCTCCCAGTCCATCTGGTCCGGGTTGGACACGTCCGGGCAGTTGTCCGAACGATCGCTCACACCGTCGAGGTCGCTATCGAGGTCGTCCGGCGGGGCGGCGATGAAGGTCAGCTCGTGATACCTCGGGCGGTTGTCGATCGGGTCGCCGCTACCCATCGACTCCGTGGTGCCGGCGTGAGTCTGGCTCACGACCTCGGTGTCACCGGTGTGAGTGTGCGAACCGCTCGAGGTGACCGCGATCGCCGCAGCTCTGGAGAAGGAGGGGGCTACATCTCGATCGCCGTACGTCGAGCCTTGCATGATGAGGTCGATGGTCTGGCTGTGCGATCCGGCGACCGAGTCAATCAAATCGTGCTGGTGCTCGCCGTCGAACGACGATGTCAGTCCATGGCTGTGCGCGGGCGCGGTCGCTGCGGGGTCATTATCGACGTACCCCGGTCCCTGGTCCTCGTCACCCCAAATCGTGGGAGATGTGTTACTCAGCCCCCCTCCGGGCGGGTTGAGGCTGTGACTGTGCGAACCAGCTGCGTTTGTCTGGAAGCTGTGAGAGTGACTCGCCTCGGCGGAAAACGCGTGCGTGTGAGGGGGCAGATTTACGGGCGTCAGCACGAACGAGTGCTGGCCGCCGGTGTTTCCCGGGGCTTCGCCCGTCTCCGTGCCAACGATGAATCGATCGCGTAGATCGGGAGTGCCGTTCGTTCCGTCGGCCAACTGCCAGCCGGGCGGGATCGAGGCCAGCGTTCCCGACCACATGACGATGGCACCCATGGGGACGGGAAGGCTGCTCGGCCCTCCCGCCGCCGTTGCGGCTCCCGTTCCGTCACCGGTACTCTCGAGCTCGACGGTGCCGGTGACTGCAGTGATACCGAGGGCGATCGTGATCAGCGCAAAGAACCGTGCGGATCGGTTCATTTCAAGTCACCTCGTTCCCCAGAACGCGTACGTGCTGTTTCGAGAAGTAATCGAACAACTTGCGTAGGAGAATAAGGGCGCGGTATCACATGGCACCTCTCCTGAGTCGGTGGACCCGCAGGAGGCCCGTGGCCCCCTAACACTTGTGGAAATGTACCAGAATCGGCGCGAACTTGGGTAGGAGAATGACCTCGGTGATCTCGGGGACAGATCTACTTATCCGAAAACTAATCTGTCCCCATTTGTTTCCTCACCGCCGCTCCACCTTCACGCCGTCCTGTACCGCGTCGGACGGATGCACGACCACGACGTCCCCCTCGCCGAGCCCGTCGACCACCTCCGCCATCATCCCGTTGCGGATGCCGATCTCCAGCAGGACCCGCTCGACGACGTCGTCGCCGACGCGGAACACCGCCCACGCCCCCTCGTGCCGGAAGAGCGCGCTCGTCGGCACCTGCACCGCGTCGTCCCGCTGCGCCACGATGACCCGCGTCTCGACCCGGAACCCGTCCCCCAGCGCTTCCCACGCCTCGCGCGAGTCCTCGAAGTCGACGATCACGTTCACGCGCTGCTCCTCGACGCCCAGCGCCGACACCTTGGTGAACCCCGCCGGCTCGACGCGCCGCACGCGGCCGCGCAGCGTGCGCTCGCCGCCCCAGCGCTCGATCAGCACCTCGCTGCCCACGTCGATCCGCACCGCGTCCTCGGAGAGGAAGTCGGCGACGATCTCCATCCGCGTCGGATCGGCGACCTCGATCAGCGGCTCGCCCGCCGGCACCACCGCCGCGCTCTCGCGCAACCGCCGCAGCACGACACCGCCCACCGGCGAGCGGATCGTGATCGGCACCGAGTCGGCGCCCGAGTCGTCGTCGTGCCGCCGCAGCAGCACGCGCGCCTGCTCGAGGCGATGCTCGGCGGTGGCCACGGCGAACTCCGCCGCGCTGAGCGCCTCCTTCGCGGTGCCGGCGGCCAGCCGCGCGGCGTCGGTCTCCTCCTCGGAGACGATGCCCGACTCCGCCAGCCGGCCGACCCGCGCCCACTCCGACTCGGCGTACTCCAACTCGGCGCGGGCCCGCTCGCGCTGGGCGCGGGCGGCGCCGACGTCGGCCTGCGCGGCCTCGACGCGGGCGCGGGTCTCGGCCAGCGTCCGTGCATCTAGTAATGAAGGCGGGGCGGGCTGGAAGCGGACGAGCGCCGTCTCGCCGGCGACGACCGGCTCGCCCGGCTCGATCTCGATCCGCAGCACCCGACCCGAGACGGGGGACGAGATCACGTAGCGGTCGCGGACGCGTGTCTCGCCCTCCTCGTCGAGCGTGACCTGCAGCGGGCCGCGCGCGACGAGCGCCACGTCGACCGGGACCGGCGACGGCAGCAGCGCCAGCACGATCAGGGTCAGCACGATCAGCGCGGCGATGCCCCACATCAGGCGGCGCGCGACGAGCGTCTTGGGTGAGCGTTTTGCCATCGTCTACTCCGTGGCCTTGAGCACCTCGACGAGGTCGAGATGGTCGAGGCGGCGCCGAACCAGAAGCCCCGAGGCGGCCGAGGCCAGCGCGACGATCAGTGCCGACACGGCGTACGTCCGAACCGAGATCACCAGCGGGAAACGGTAGAGCTCGGTGTCGAACGCCGCCACCATGACGGCGGCGAGACCATACCCCATCCACAGCCCGAGCGGAATGCCGGCCAGCGTCAGCACGGCCAGCTCGCCGAGCAGGATCGACGAGATCTCGGCCCGCGTGAAGCCGAGCACGCGCAGGCTGGCCAGCTCGTGCCGCCGCTCGGAGAGCGCGATGCGCGCCACGTTGTAGACCACGCCGATCGTGATCACCGCCGCGAAGATGATGTTGAAGAAGATGAACACACCCATCATCTCGTCCATCTGGTTCTGGAAGGTCTCGATCGCGGCCGCCTTGAGCGCGACGCCGGCGACGGCGGGCATCAGCTTCAGCTCGGAGTAGAGCCGCTCGGCCTGGTTGGTGTCGATCCGCATGTAGGCGCCGGTCAGCACGCCGGACTCGCGCATCAGCCGGTGCAGCGCGTCGAGCCGCACGTAGGCCCGCCTGCCCATGAACTCCTCGACCAGTCCGCTGACGACGACCTCGCGCACGGGCCGTGCGCCCTCGAGCACCTCGAGCGTCACGCTCGAGCCGAGCCCGACGTCGAGGATCTCGGCCAGCTTCGTCGACAGCACCAGCCCCTCGCCGGGCAGCGTCTCGGCGGTGAAGTCGGTCGAAACGACGCGGCGCAGCCGCGCCGCCTCGGCGATGCCGGTCAGCGCCGTGCGGCGCGAGCGGTGCCCGGCGCGGATCCGCACGACGAGGTCGCGTGCCGGCTGGACCTCGATCACGCCCGGCATCCGGCCGAGCTCGTGCACGGCGCGCGACGTGGCCGGCCGGACGAGGTTGATCGACACGTCCTCGCGCTGCACGCCGTGGAAGTTGACGTCCATCAGCACGTCGATCGAGTCATTGAAGAACAGGCCGATGATCAGCAGCGCTCCGGAGAAGGCGATGCCGAGCACGGTCGACGCCGTGCGCAGCGGGCGGCGCTGCAGGTTGCGCAGCACGATCCGCGCCGGCTGCGACAGCCAGCGCGCCACGCCGAGGCGCTCGAGCCAGGTGCGGCCGTAGTTCGCGGGCGGCTCGGGCCGCATCGCCTCGGCCGGCGGCAGCCTCACCGCCTGGCGCACGGCGCCGACGGCGCCGATCGCCGCCGCGACCAGGCCGACCAGCACCGCGCCGACCACGACGCGCGGCGTCAGCGCGTAGGCCAGGAACGGGAACTCGAAGTAGCCGTTGTAGATGTTGATCATGCCGCGGCCGAGCCAGCGGCCGAGCCAGATGCCGACGGCACCGCCGAGGGCGCTGATCAGCAGGCTCCACTGGGCGAAGTGCCAGCCGACCTCCCGGTTGGTGTAGCCCAGCGCCTTGAGCGCCGCGATCTGCTCGCGCTGCACGGAGATCATCCGCCGCAGCACCACGTTGAGCAGGAACGCGGCGACCGACAGGAAGACGATCGGCACGAAGGTGCCGAAGCCGCGCAGCTGCGACAACTCGCTGGCCAGGAACCAGTTCGAGATCTGGAGCTCTCGCGGGATCGCGCCGAGCCCGCCGTAGGTCTCCAGCAGCCGGTCGAGCTGCGCGATCACCTCGTCGGTCTGCGCCCCGGGCGCGAGCGCCAGCGACACGTCGTTGAACGCACCCTCCATGTCGAAGGCCGAGGCCAGCGCGCGCGGCTCGACCCAGATCACGCCGAACCGTTTCTCGTCGGGCATCAGCGCGCCGGGGCGGATCGAGTAGACGTACTCCGGCGACATCGCGGTGCCGACGACGCGCAGCTCGCGCAGGCGGCCGTTGATCACCGCGTCGAAGGTCGCGCCCGGCAGCATGCCGTGAGCCGCGGCGAAGCCGTCCGAGACGAGCACCTCCTCGGGGCGCTCCGGGTCGGGCCGTCGGCCGACCTGCAGCGCGATGCCGTTGACGTCGCCGGGCTCGGGGAGCGAGATCAGCCGCCCGGTGACGGGCTCGTTCATCCCCGCGACGTCCAGCGTGACCTCGGCCACGACCCGCGTCGCGGTGCGCGTCACGCCCGGGATGGCGGCGATCCGTGCCGCGAGCCGGTTCGGCGCGCGCTCGAGCCGCGCGAAGACGTCGGCGAAGTCGTGGCGGTCGTAGTAGGCCTGCTGCGTGCGGTAGAGCGAATCGAACGTCGACGAGTACATGATGAACATCGCGACGCCGACGGCGATCACGAGGCTGATCGCGATCACCTGGCCCTTGATGTTCCACAGGTTCCGGACGAGCTTGCGTTGGATCGCCTGCATCGTCGTCGTCTCCCTCCGTCCCCGGCTACCAGCTCAGCTCTTGCGGACGCTTGCGCTCGGTGATGGTCTCGACGGCGGCGATGCGGCCGTCGGCCAGCCGCACGACGCGGCCGGCCATGCTGGCGATCGCGGCGTTGTGCGTGATCACCGCCGTGCTCGTGCCCAGCTCGCGGTTGACGCGATCGATCGCCTCGAGCACCAGGATCCCGGTCGAGATGTCGAGGGCACCGGTCGGCTCGTCGCACAGCAGCACGTCGGGGCGTTTGGCGATCGCGCGGGCGATCGCGATCCGTTGCTGCTCGCCGCCGGAGAGCTGCGACGGGAAGTGGTCGAGCCGGTCGCCGAGGTTGACCAGCTCCAGCGCATCCCCGGGGTCCATCGCGTCGGGGGCGATCTCGGTCACCAGCGCGACGTTCTCGCGCGCGGTGAGCGACGGGATCAGGTTGTAGAACTGGAAGACGAAGCCGACGTGGTCGCGACGGTAGAACGTCAGCTCGCGTTCGGTGGCGCGGGTCAGCTCGCCGCCGCGGTAGCGCACCGTCCCCGAGGTCGGCGTGTCGAGCCCACCCAGGATGTTGAGCAGCGTCGACTTGCCGCTGCCCGACGGGCCGAGCAGTACGACGAACTCCGACTCCTGCAGCGTCAGGTCCACGCCGCGCAGCGCGTGCACCTTGACCTCGCCCATGTCGTACACCTTCGTCACACCACGGGCGTCAAAGACGGGCGTGTCGTCCATGCCGCTATTGTAGGGGACGCTGCCCGGCGCGGGCCGGGCCTGTCACGGCCGGTTCTATCCGCGATCTGGGCGCGGGCCACATCGCCCTCTCACCTTCGGCATGGCGCTGTGATCGCCGGCCACCCGAGTCCCGCCGGGTCGGCCACTCCGGGACTCCATTTCGCATCTTGACCCCCGACTGCCCCCCGCGTAAGGTCGATCGCAACGGGGGAGGACATGAGAAATACGAGCCGCCATCTGGCCCTCTTCGCCCTGATCGCGCTGGCCGCAGCCCCGGCCGCGGTAACCGGCACGGCCTGCCCGGACGTGGACGGCGACGGCCAGATCACGTCGGTCGATCTGCTGCGCGTCCATGTCGCCTTCGCCACCACGACATCGGACCCGCGCTACAGCACGGCGGCCGACGTCGACAGCAGTGGCATCGTCGATGGAGACGACCTGGCCTGGGTCGCCATGGCCCTCGGTACGGGGTGTAACTGATATGCGCCGGTTCATCATCATCTCGATCTGGACGATCGCGCTGGCCGCCGGCAGCGGCGCGGCGCAGACGGGACTCCAGGCCCAGTTCATCCCGTCAGATCCGAGCCCCGGGCCGGGCACGATCTCCATGGCTGCCGGGCCGGCCGCAGGCGCGACCTTCACGGTCGACGTGCAGGCCACGGGAATTGCGGATCTGTTCGGCGCGGCGTTCCGCGTCCACTACGACCCGTCGGTCGTCTCGTTCGTCGGCTTCGACGGCGCGGGCTCGGTACTCCAGGCGGGCGGGGTGTCGACCAGCTTCCAGGCTTCCGTGGTCTCGCCGGGCACGCTCGCCGTGCTGGCGACCCGCATCGGGCCCGTCGCCGGCGTCGACATCGCCGGTACCGAGTTGCTGATTCAGTTGCAGTTCCAGCTCATCCAGCCGGGCACTTCGGCGATGGACTTCGGCTCGCCGCGCGAGGTACAGCTCTGCTCGTCCCCGACGCAGCCGTGTACGATCGCGGCAGGGTTGACCTGGTCGGGAGGGATCGTGACGAAGGGCGGGCCGGGGCTCGACCCGAGGGTCGTCGTCGTTCCGGGCATCCTCGGCTCGGCCCTGCAGATCCACGACGGCCAGGGAGGCCGCGAGCCTCGTTGGCTGCGGCCCCTGTCTGTCGCGACCGACCTGGTGGACCTGTTGCTGCCGCAACACCCCTCGGGCTGCAGCACCGCCGGCTGCATCGAGGCGACGGCCATCTTCCAGTGCACGAACGGCTGCCCGGAAGGGGTACCGTTCTTCGCCGACGCATACGGACAGCTCGGGGGGGATTTGATCACGGCCGGGTACGACGCGGTGGGATTTCCGTACGACTGGCGCGCGGACTTGACGACGATCGCCGACCGGCTGCACGACGCCATCCTGCTGGACAACATCGTCAGAAACCGGTCGGATCCGGTGAAGATCGTCTCGCACAGTCTCGGTACGCTCGTGACACGTCAACTGGTGCGCGATCTGGCCACGAACCAGCATCCGGGCACGTCGGTCTCGGTCGACAAGGCGATCTACATGGCGCCGCCTTTCGCGGGAACGGGTTTCGCGGTGCTGCCCGTCGCCACGGGGCAGCTCGATCAAAACGGCGCGCTCAACGCGCCCGACGCGCTCGATGCGGCCCTGCCGGACAACGTGGTCACCGGTGTAGTGCGCACGTGGCCGTCCGTCTATCAGGCACTGCCGATGGGTGGGTTCTTCACGTGGAGCTACTCGAACTTCCGCACGTGCTCCAACCTGGACGACGCCTACCCGGCCTGGGTCTGGGTCGGCGACAATCCGCCGATCTTCGGGTTCGACGGCAACAAGGTCAACCAGCACTCGAGCTTCCTGCAAGGCCTGCGCGGCTCGGTCACGGCAACGGAGGAGACGGTCATCGCCTCGGCCCAGCACCCGACGCCGCAGTGCGCGATACCGATCGCAACCGTGTCGGGGTACGCCACGGAATACCAGGTGCACAACACCTGCGGCGACGACAAGATGACCACGGACACGGTCTACAGCCTCGGCGCCGCGGAAGCCGACCGGCTGCTGCTGAGGGCCACGTGCCCGCAGGGCGGCAACCCCTCCCTGGGGCTGATGAACATCGGTCACGGCGACATTCCGAAAAATGCCGCCGCGATCGATGCGGTGCTTCGCATCTTCGATGGGCAACCGCCGCAGGGTGCGACCGCGGTCACCACGTTCGGATGTGCCGGCGGGGTCTTGCCCGGGATCTCGGAGATCGTCGACTGGCCGGGCTCCGCCACGTCGCTCGACTGCCCCAGCGTCTCCACCTGGACCGCCAGCCCGATCGCCCTGCGCTTCCTCTCCGAAGGCCTCGAGACCTCACGCGACAAGCGCGAGATCGGCGGCGCGACGTGGATCGGCTTCGGCGAGAACGAGACGATCGTCCGCTCGACCTGGATCGACGGCACGCTGTTCATCGACCCGCAAGGCAACAGCGGCCAGACGGCGCGCGTGTTCCACTCGGTCGACGACGGCAACGCCGACCTGACGATGACGGCAGAGGTCACGCTCGACGGTAACCCGGCGCCGTGGCAGCTCGGCGGCAGCGGCCCGGACTCGTTCCACCTGGCGCGCGACCTCGACAACGACGGTCAGCCGGACCAGATCGTGCCGATGCAGGTCGACGACGACGCCGACGGCTGGTCGAACCCGCTCGACAACTGCCCGACCGAGCGCAACGTCGACCAGTCGGACATCGACTCCGACTCGCACGGCGACGCCTGCGACAACTGCCCGGCCGTCTCCAATTTCAGTCAGGTCGACGGCGACGCGGACGGCGCGGGCGACCCGTGCGACTGCGCGCCGGCCGACGGCGGATCGTTCGCCGACCCGCCGGAGATCGCACAGTTGATCTTCGACGGGTCGAAGACGACGCTGGCCTGGCAGGACGCGGCGCCGCTGGCGGGGACGGGCCTGCTGTACGACGTGGTGCAGGGTGCGATCGACGGCCTGCCGGTCGGCTCGACGATGGGCAACGAGACCTGCGTCGTCGTCGCGCACCCGGATCCGACGGTCGAGATCGCGAACGACCCGCAGCCGGGCGAGGGCTTCTTCTACCTGGTGCGCGGAGTCAACGCGTGCGACTCGGGGACGTACGGCAACCAGTCCGACGGCAGCCCGCGCACGCCGCCAGCCTGCCTCTAACGTCCCGCATACCACCACTGTTCAACACAAGAACGTAAACCAGGGTCTCGATGTGTACCGTCTTGGCGTCAATTTGGATTGCGCCTTAGTCGTTGCGCATAGGCAACTCCACGGACGTGCAGAGACGCCGTCCGGCCAGAATGAGAAAAGCGGCCGCATCTTGTCACTCATCGGCAGCTCTCGGATACTCCCCCGATGAGTTCCGCAAGGACAATTCCGTTCCCTAGCTGTCGAAGTACTACATGTTCTCGCGAGTCGACACGAAGATTCTGCCGAGGAACCTCGCGGGCGCCCTGAAGTTCATCGTGAACGCAAGGCTGCCCTAGGCAGCGCTCTTGCCCCCCAGGGTCTCGTCTTCTGACGGCCCACTCCGTGATCCGGACGCAAGACCGGCTGTCATTCCGGACAAACCCGATCTGAGGCTATCCGCGGAGCCGCGGCATGCTGATTACACGACACAATCGGGACGCGACTCCGGAGGAACGGCCGATTGTCGGGAACGGCGAGAGCGTACGCATCGACCTCAACGGCTTCACCTCGACGAACAGCACGAGTAGCGCGGCCGTCGTCGAGACCACGGGGCTGCAGCAGTTCGTGGTGCGCAAAGACAGATCTCTAAGGAGGGAGGATCTTGGACAATGCTAACGGTGAGGAAACGCTCGCATTAGGACATATTGACCAAGACACGAAACGGAAACTAGATCTCGTCCTACGCCTCTTTCGCGGCGAAGGTCTTGAGCAATTGAGCCGAGACGCTAGCGTCAGTCGCGAGGAGCTGACGTTGTGGCGCCGCAACTTCTTCCGTGGGGGTCTCGAGAGCCTGAAAGAGAGTAGCCGCGACCTGGTCGTGGCGTTTCTGCTACTTGGATTTCTGATCGGCAACATCATCGGCTTGACGGCAGCGAGTGTGACAACATCGCTGATAGCGCTTCTGTTCGCGTTTGGCGGAGGGTCAGCTGTTGCTTTCATGAAGCAACTCGAGGCCGGTGAGCGACGTGCGGCGGGTAAGGCTGTGGCTGCTCTCAGTATCTCTTGCTTGCTGGGCCTGTATTTTGGCATCTACGTCACCGAGGCGCAGCTACTAACTCCCAGCCGAATCGTCTCATCCGAAGCCCAGACATCTGTCACCGACAGAAAGTACCTCCGGAGTAATGCACTGTCGGAACTGCGCGAGATCGACCAAGCGCTCGACGCCGGGGAGATCAATGCCGCTGTGGCTTATCAGACCTTGCGGGAGATGATCCTTGATGAGTAACAATCGTAGAACAACGTTACTTCTGCTGTTCGCATTCGTGACGACCGTTTCCTTACCAAGCCTTGGAGCGGGCGCGCCGGCAGTCGTAAGGGTCTATGCTCATCTCGACAATGGCGTGGCATCTCAGGGTACCGGTTTCTTTGTTTCCGGGGCTGGCGACATTGTGACCTGCTACCACGTCATCAAAGACGCAAAGCGAATAACCGTGTACTTCGATGGACGGCCCCACAAGAACGTGACGATCAATGCCTTGGCGCCTGAATACGACCTTGCGACACTGAAGATCGACCTGGGAGTTCGCACGCCCAGCCTAACGCTAGCGAAAGAGCTGCCTGATCAAGAGCATTCGAATGAACTGTCCATCATTGGCTACCCTCGGGGAATCGACCAGTATCGACATCCGGCCTGGCTGACAACGACTTCGGTCAAGAGCTCGCGGACTCTGCGAGATCACAAGGGCAACAGGCTGTTCAACGACGACATCGAGGTCCTGCCCCTGGACACGACGGTTTACAGTGGAGTAAGTGGGGCGCCTGTTCTTGGCGCCGGAGGTGTTGTCGGGGTCTTGTCGGGCAGTCTGAATGAAGGTGGCACCATCGCGTGGGCCATTCCCATCTCTTACATGTCTTCACTCAAATCGATGAGTAGACCACCCGACAAGATCGAGGAATGGCCGGAACTGACGTTAATGGCGGCCGGCTGGCGATCGCTCGCAAAGGCCTGGAGTATTGACTCCTATGCCTATCGTGTTGTTGACCAGTTGAATGAAGACGAACGGAATATACAAGAAGCGTTGGACGACCAGTGGGATCGCTGGGCCGACGTCAGATTTCGTGGATCTACCGCGATTGAGCTTTGCGATACGGTGTCCTGGGCATTTCGCGAGGCACCGCGAAACGCCGACGCGCAGCGCTATCTCCGCGACCCTTCGAACAAGCAGCAGATACTCCTAGCACAGCAGCGCTTCGAAGAAAGCGGGACGGCGCACGCAGGCGCACTCGAGAATACCGCGCTTCACTTGAACCGGTTCATGGAGAGATTAGAGAGGCTTCGCGAAGAGATCCCGCGGTTCGATGCGGGTTGCCGCGAAGAGTTGTTGATGACCGAGGAAACGGTTGCCGATGCGGTTCAGCAGGGGATGGCGTTCCTTGATGACCTGTCGGCGGACCGGATTTCAGAGATGGACGCGCTTCAGTTGAACGAGAATTCGAACCATGGCATGGCCGACGGCTTCGAGAACCTCAGTAGAGCCATGGCACGACTGCTCGAACTTGACCCTGGGGACGTGTTTCGGCAGCTCCTGGCTGCAATGAAGGTGCGCAGCGCGGCCTTTGAAAAGTGCCTCTATCACTGACGGGTGTGCGGCTTCTTCTACCTGGTGCGCGGAGTCAACGCGTGCGACACGGGGACGTACGGTAACCAGTCCGACGGCAGCCCGCGCACGCCGCCCGCCTGCCTCTGACCGTCGTCAAGAGAGGCTACGCACCGTCAACTAGCCGGGGTCGAATTCCCGGATGTCGCTGCGCGCGTCCATTTCGGCCACCCGAATGACAAAAACACCGTAAGATAGAGCCAGCGCAACGCCCATTCTCCCGCGGCGACAATCAAGAAGCCACAAATCCCCCTGGAGACGACAAGAAGATGATGCAGTCGAGAGTCACGCTGACTACGGTCCTGATCCTCGTGGCAACTCTCGCCGTGACCGCGCCCCGGGCCGAGGAAGGCCGAATTCCGATCTTCGAGCCGACCACGATCGCGGTATCCGGCAGCTACATCGTGACCCGCGACATCGGCGAGACCGCCGGGCCGGCGATCACGATTCTCGCATCGGCGGACGTCGTGGAGCTCGATCTGAACGGATTCACCGTCGCGCGAACCACCGGCACGTCGGACCACGTGATCGTCGCCAGCGGCCTGACCAGCTTGAAGGTGAGCAACGGGACGATCCAGCGCATTCCGACCTCACCCTACCTGTTCGCCGGGCTGGAAGTCACAGACACCGAGAAGCTGGTCGTCGAGGACGTCAACTTCAACCGCGCGGCGATCATCGGCGTGGACAACCGGTCCGTCACGATCCGGCGCAACAAGCTCACCGAGGCCGGGATCTATCTCAGCGAGTTGGGCGCAACCACGCCGAGAACCGCCACGATCGAAGACAACATGCTCAGAAACGACAACCCGGCCAACGGCAACGGCGGACTCGCCGTCGTCAGCCTGGCCGGCAACCCAGGCCTGGACGTGTTGGTCCGCAACAACCACATCAAGGGCGCAAACGGCATCCAGCTCAGCGCTCAGCTCAGTTCCATGGTCCTCGGCAACCGGATCACCGAGGCCAGCGGTCATGGAATCCACCTCGGGGTAGGCACGGACGGTTGTCTCATCGCCGACAACGTGATCTACAAGAGCGGCGACAACGGGATCGATCTCGTTCAAGCCGACGGCAACAAGATCTTCAACAACGTGTCGAGCGAGAACGGACTGGACGGTCATCCGACGTTCGGCAGCGGAATCGAGATCGAGGGTGGCGCCCTCAACCATCTCGACGGCAACGTGCTGCACCGCAACGCCAAGACCGGCATCTACATCCGGGCGGGGTCCGTCGGCAACACGTACGGTCGCAACATGGCCGACCAGAACGGCGCCGTCCCCTCGGGCGGGACGTGCGTCAACCCGGCGATCACCACCTGCCCGGCGCCCTACGGAACCGGCTCGGCGGCGCCGGACCTGTGCGACGACGGGACCGGCACGAAGACCCTGTGCGACAACCTGTTGCCGGGACCGCCCAGAAGCTGACTCGGTCTTCAATCAGGCAATTGCCGGGCTAGAACCGCGACTCGAACGACTCGATACGCCAGTCGCTGTCTTTCTCGTCCAGCGAAGCGCACAGAATCTTCTCGCCATCGGTGCGCACGTTGACCAGTCCGTAGATCAGACCCCCGACGACTTTGGCGTACGGCAGGCCGACCGACTTGCGACCGGTCTTCTTGAGGTTGATGCGCGAGCGCTTGAAGTCAGCCGCTGACATCTTCGTCGTCGTGTTGCCGCTCCTGGTCTCGATGCTGGTCGGTTCTCCGAGGTCGACGCTTCGTCCGAGCTCGGTGGAGTACACCAGCGGCGTCTTGATCTTGTCGCTTTGCGGATCGACCTGCAGGAATCCGGTCGTTGCGCTCGCCGCGACGACGGCGGGACGCGGGTGATCGTGCCCCTCGTTGTCGCCCGACGAGATGACGGTAGCCGCCGGTCGCATCGCCTGAAGAAAACGGTACGACACGTCCGCGCTGCCGTGGTGGCAGGCCTTCGCCACGTCGCACAGGAACTCGGTGCGCTCGCCCTCGTAGTCCTCGAGCAGAGAATGCTGGCTGACGGTGTTGAGGTCGCCGGTCAGCAGGACGCGGGAGCGGCCGTAGTCGACACGCAGCAGCAGGCTGACGCCGTTGGTGTTCTTGCTGTTGCCGCCGGAGAACTTGCGAACGGCGGACTTGCCGTCGACCGCGAACTCGACGGGCCCCAGGATCTTGATCGACGGGGCGCCGCTGCCGTCCGGCTCGAAGCCGGGAACGAATCCGTCCACGTGACTCAGCCGCTGGATCGACGTCGGGCTGCCGCTCTTCTTCTTGGCCTCGGTGACCAGCTTGACGAACTTGGCCCACCAACCGTGCAGCTTCGCACCGGCTCCGCTGCCCGTGGCCGCCAGGGCCGAGGCGCGGTTGCTCAACAGCTGGGTCCAGAACGACTCGCTGCCGGCCTTCTTCGATGTGCCCAGCGTCTTGCCGCCGCTCGACGTCTTCCACCACGACAGGCCCGCGTGGTAGAACTTCTCGACGGTCACCTTGGTCGCGTCGAGCTCGTTCGACTGCGCTGCATCGAGCATGTCCATCAAACCGCCGTAGTGATCCGCGTCGTTGTGCGACGCCATCATGACATCGAGGTTGATCGACTTCTTGCCGTAGTCCTTTACGAACTTCCAGTCGACGAAGTCGGCCGCGTTCTTGCCCGTCTCTTGCATCGAGCGCGGGAAACCGCCGTCGATCAGAACGTGCTTGAACCCAGGTGTCTTGATTAACACGCCGTCGCCCTGGCCCACGTCGATGAAGTAGAACTCGAGCAGAGACTCGCCGCCGAGATCGCCCTTCTTGACCCATCCCTTCCGACCGCGCGCGCGCACCTCGACGCGCGAGCCGGTCGTGCTTCCGACGAACTTGACTCCGTCGCCCCACAGCAGATGGGCGGTCTTCTTCGAGCCGGTCTTCGTTGCGAACAGGGGGGTCGTGTCGACCTTCACGTAGTCGTCAAACATGCTGACTCTCCTCGGCCGTTCCAGTGTTCACTGGGAGAACTCGGCCACGGATTGCTCCGTATGACCTTCCGGCGGGATTGGCTTGCGTAGAGTCTAACGGAGGAAGGTCGGTTTTTGAACGGCGATTCTTGCGTCGACCCGACCGACTTGCTTTTCCGGCTTCCAGGCCTAGACATCCCTTTATAATGAAGAACTCCCTGTGCCTCCTCATCCTCGTGGGATTGCTGACGACACCGGGCTGCAACCAGCCGGCCGAATCCCACCCCGTTGCCGCAACCGAACCCGACCGACCCGCCCCCGAGGCGGAGGTTCCGACCCTCTCCGCGGAGGGACCGATCGTCGCCCAGATCGACGGAACACGTGTCGAGGGATTCAAGGGCTGGTACGAGAACGGGGTCCTGTCGCTCTACACCGGCCGCGGCCCGTGGGACGGCGGTCAGAAGATCGGCTTCTGGCACGTACCGCGGAAACCCGATGGGCAACGGATCAAGATGCCCGCACCGGAAGGCGAGGTGCAGTTCGGACAGTTGTCGTACGCCGCCGAGGACGCTTCGGGAAATCCGAGCACCGTGTGGCTCGAGGAATTTGAGTACGAGCTGCAGATCGGTACGGAGAAGGACTTCCTGGTCGAGGTGGCCCTGGTAGCCCGGGCGAGCGGCCCGGTTCAACTCGAGGTCAGCGGCACGATCGTGGCGATGACGGCCGGGATCAAGATGACCGACGGCGTCGTCGACCGCAGCTTCGATCATCTCGACACGATCCAGTGGCTGACCCGCGATTGGATCCGCGAGCGCCACCAGCCGGCGGCAATCGCCGAACGACCGGATCACTGCATGATGGAGAACGCATCGAAGGACAAGCGGTCGAAGCCGCGGCGCCAGGTCGCCGCATGCTCCTACCTCTTCACGGACGAGGCGGGCGAGCCGGCCATCGCCAAGCTGTGGCTCGAGAAGCTCGACGGCCAGTGGAAGGAAGCACAGGAGCTCCAGCCGGAACAGCTGTTTCGCGCACACCCGATCAAGCCGGACCGCGACCGTCCACCCTACGTCTTCGGACCGCTGGCGGCGCAGCGCTTCGAGGAGAAGGTCTACGCGCGCCAGGGAGGCTACAGGCGGATCTCCGAGCCCAGTATGTTTCCCTGCGGCGGCGGTCAGAAGGAAGGCAGCGCGGGCTGGTGCGAGATCACCTACCCGATCTACCCGAAGGATCGTTCTCTGGGCAAAAACGACGAGCCCTTCTGCCAGGTCACGACGTACGTCTTCAAACAAGATGCGCAGGGCGCGTGGGGGATTCAGAAGACCCTGAGCACGGCGCAGAAGTTCAACCGCAAGACGCAGCAGGTGGAAGCTCGCGAGAGCGCCCCGCAGCATTGCGGCTGACGATCCGACCGTCCGTCCCGGCTTTTTGCCAAGAGACGACTCAGGACTTATGAATAAAGGAGCGGGCCACCGAATCCGGAGCCCGAAACGCCACCCACCTCGAGGATCGAGCATGCGTCGTTCAACCCAACTCATCGTCATTGTTCTATGTATCGCCGGGCTGTACATGCCGACAGTCGCCGAGGCAGCCACCTCGTTCAGATGCCCCGGTGAGGAAGGGTACCTCTATACCAATTACCGCAATAGGAACCCTCAGAGCGGTGGCTTTGTCAGTCACTCCGCGTTTGTCGAGGACAGCGTCTTCATCGCTCCCACGGCTGCGGTGTGCGGCAGCGCCTCGGTGCTGGACTCCGCTCGTGTCTACGGCACCGCCGTGGTGATGGACGAGGCGGAAGTGTCCGGCGACGCGCGTGTTTACGGCAGCGCGCAGGTTTCAGGTACCGCGGTGATCTCGGGCAAGGCCAAGGTAAGCGACCATGCTCGAATCAGCGGTACGGCCATTGTCGAGGGCCGTGCCTGGTTCCGGGGGTACAAGGCGATCGCGACGGGTGTCTTTGCCGAGGGAACCCATAGCGCCGAGAAGCCCCAGAGCGTTATCCAGGCCGAGGCCGTTCAGGCCAAACGGAACGCACTGGATGAGCTCGTCCGGATCATGGAGATCGCCGGGAAGATCGAGTTCGAGGAAAAAGTAGACGGCTACTGGGACGAACACTGGGTTCGAGTTGCTATCGCCAAAACCTCGGACCCCTGCGTTCTCGATCTGGATCAGCGTTTCAGCGCGCGCTCGGCCAGCCGGTCACAGGTGGATTTCAACAAGGCCCATGAATCCGAGGTGTTTCACAACGGCGACGACGTCGATTTCAGGACAGGCAATGAGTACTGCGTCGATCGCAGCTTCTGCTTCTACACACGCAGCCAGGCGAACGAGCTGCTGGACAAGATGAAGCAGTATCAATCCGCCTACTGTTCGTCCCCGGGCTAGTTCCGACTACCACCGACCGCGGCCTTCTTCAGCTGCTTGCGATAGTCGGCGCAGGCTTCGGTCTGGGTATCCTCGACACAGGGATTGTCGGTGGGTGTGTGGGCGTCTTTCTGCACCTGCCCGCGCAGCTGATTCACCAGGGACGGTGAGTCGACATCCGCGTGGTAGCTGCACTGCATGGTGACCTTGCCGGTGCAGTACCACTCGAGCCAGTGCTCGGACTGTTTGCAGCTGTGGCATTGCTTCACGATGTCGACAGGCGCTTCCGTACCCTTGGCAACGAACGGCACCAGCTCGCCCTTCAGCTCTTCTTTGCAGTGGGCTTTCGCTTTTCGCGTAGCGGCCTGAATGGCGTACTTGCAGGCGCTCTCTTGCGATTTGTCACCCGCGAGGCTCCTGGATTCTTTCGAGTAGGTCTCCGCCACGAGCTTGTCCTCGGCGAAGCCGGATGACGCCAGGAAACAGCTCGTACAGATTGCGATCAGGACCAGTCTCTGCGGCATGCGGTGCCTCCGGGTTTGGCCTATGGGGAACATAGGGCCACACGCAGCGGAGTCCAGCCGGCAGGCTCAGGTGTCGCAGCGCCTTCGCGCACACCCGATCAAGTCCCCCCGGGACCGAGCCGAATTCTCGCGACGGTCTCCCACAGTGAGCGTGACAGTGCGGGGCTCAACTCGCCGGTGGTCGATAGCGGGGTGTGGAACCCGACTCCCGACACGCCGCGCTCGCGGGCGCGGTGGGCCACGCCGCGGTAGTACAGCGAGTCGTACTCCCATTCGTCGACCAGCATGAAGCTGACGAACGGGTCGCGAGCCGTGAGCTGACGGTAGTCGTCGATCACGTTCAGCCAGTACGGAGACGAGCTGGGCGTCCAGTACGAGCCGACGAACGGCAGGATGATCCCGTCCACGACCTGCGCTAGCGCGAACAGATCCTGATACCCGACCTCCACCGGCGGAGTCAGCCCGGAGTAGCGATTCTCCACACCCAGCCGATACGACATCAACAGGACGCCCGTACCCGGCGCGGCGTTCTCGATCGTGTCGACCAGGTCCATCGCGTAGTCCGTGACGACTCCGGACATCCAATCGGTGCCGGTGGGACAGTCGGGGTGACCGACGGTGTCCGTCGAGCCGAACTCCAGGCCGTAGTACAGGTGCGCCAGCACGACGCCGTCGACGTCGTAGCCGGCCAGCAGGTTCTGCAGCAACATCGTCAGAGTGTTCTGGTACTGCTGGACGCAGGGCGAGATGAGGAGATTCGGGTACGACCCGCTCTCGTCGAGCATCTGGCGCCAGCCCGGTTGCTCGGCGGACGTCTTGCGGTCGCCGAGCGTGGCGAACCCGGCGTAGACCTTCTTGCCCGCCGCGTGCGCCGCGTAGAGCAGCGGCCCCAGCGCGTCCTGCTTCTCTCGCGCGGGCCATCCGCTCGAACCGAAGTAGACGTAGCCCTGGACGCTCTTCACCGTCAGGACGATCGTGTCGAACGCGGCCGCCTTCTCGACGATCTGTTCCGCCCCGTAGTCCAAGATGTCCTGCGGGCTGACGTAGATCGTCCGCAGCTCGTCGGCTGCCGCCGGCGCCTCGGGCCGCACCGCGACGTCGTTGATCTGCACGACGAAGTCGTCGCCCGGCTGCGGATACGGGTTGTTGCGCAGCGGCGGCGGGATGCCGTCGTAGTAGAACGGGTTGTCCAGCGGGTCGCTGCCGTACGGCCGATGTTGATCGATGTTGACCCAGCCCGGACCGGCGTAGTAAGCCGCGCCGCTCATCGAGGACGGGATCCCCGCGGCGCGGTGCAGTGCGCTCGTGATGCGACGCGGAATCCCGCTGGTGTGGTAGTACCAGTGGGCTCGCTCCCACCCCGATTGATCGGCGCCCAGCTGCGTCCGACCGCTGGTGTAGCCGACGGAGCCCGTCCACCGGCTCACGACCCAATCCATCAGCGACTCGCCGGCGGCGAACGGATCGGTCTCGCTGCCGTAGACCGAACGGGCCAACTCGAACATCGAGTAGTCGTGCGCTGCAGACACGTAGTACCGCCGCGGCTTGTCGATCTGGAACGCCCACCCGCCCCCGTGCTCCAGCGCCGACGTGAACGCCTCGTAGCCGCTGGGCGTTTCCCAGGGCACGAGACCTTTCGTGGCAATGATGAAACGGTTCCACGTCTCCGGGAGCGCTCCGAGCATCTGCCGCGCACGCAGGACACCGGCTGCGTAGTACACCGCTTCGCAGAAGCGCACCTCGGCCGTCTTTCCCGGAACCGTCAGCACCGCGGGAAAGCTGCCGCCGGAATCGTAGAGCTCGCCGAGGTGTTCAAAGAACTCGAGATACGCATCCCTGGAAAACGGCCTGCGGTAGAACGCGTCGTCGAGCACGATCGACGGATACGGATCGGCGGGCGGTGAGAGGTCCGGTGCGGGAACAGCGGACGGAAACGGCGCGTCCGAGGTCATCGCCTTCAGCGTACGAACGGCGAGCAACAGGAACTGCGCGGGATTGACCGTTCCGGTTCCGTACGTGACCGAGGCGGGAAGGAGCCGGTTCGTCTCCATGAACCCCGCCATCTCGTTGGCCGAACCCAGCAGGTCTTCGAGAACCAGCGGACGGCTGGTGACGCTGTAGTACAGGATCGGTAGCGGTATCTCGGGGTCGGTCCACTGCACGTCGGAGGTCTCGAGCAAACGGCTCGGCAGGCGTCGAACAGTCAGCGGATCGGCCGAGCGCCAGATCTCGTAGGTCGGTTGCCGGCCCGTCCAGAGCAGCTCCGCAGCGCTCGCCGGATCGCTGCGCTGCAGACGAAGCTCGACCCCGTCGCCCGCGGCGAGAACCGAACCCAGGGCCAGGGCCGTCCAGC
The DNA here is from genome assembly GCA_024226515.1 of bacterium. GTDB lineage: Bacteria > Acidobacteriota > Polarisedimenticolia > Polarisedimenticolales > Polarisedimenticolaceae > JAAELQ01. The sequence continues at coordinate 3,867 of JAAELQ010000242.1, read as the reverse complement.
AGAGCGCGAGCGCACGGCCACCGACGCGATGGTGTGCAAGCCTCATGGGCTACCTCTCTCGACCCCGGAAATATGCGCCCAAAACGCCGGAGCTTCGAGGATAATTTGGTGCCGGGCCCGCCACCGTGCTGACGCGTTCCGCGCGACGTCAACGCCGCAGTATCACAGTGCCTCGAATCTGGTCTTCATGTCCGCCATCCACTGCATCCCCTCTTCCTTGGTCTTGCCGGCGTTGGCGGCCATGACATCGGCGTGGTCGGACATTTGGAGTGACAGTCTAGACGATGCCGGTTGCGAACCAGGCTCGCAGACGCGGCGCCCGAACACACCCCTGACCCACCCGCGCCCGGAGAGGGCGGGGCCCCGGGGAAGGGCCCTGCCCTGCGGCACGCTCAGTGCGAGATGGTCGGCTCCATCGACTTGGCCTGGTCGATCCACTTCTGCACCTGGTTGTTCGACGGCGCAGACTTGGCCAGCTTCTTCTCGGCGTTGATCTCGAGGATCTTCTCGGCGAGGTTCTCGGCGTTGCGGTTGCGCAGTTCCTTGACGGTGTCCACGCCCGAGGCTTCGAGCAGCTCGGCGAACTGCGGACCCACGCCGGAGATGCGCATCATGTCCGCCATGTTCGACCACTCCAGCAGCAGCTTCTCGCTGACGCCGGTCTTCTCGGCCACGGCCTTGCGACCCCTGGCGTCGCAGCACAGCCGCAGGAGATCGTCGGTGCTGCTGATCTGCGCGCCGCCCAGCTTCTCGCTGTACGAGGGTCCGATTCCTTCAATCTGGTCGATCTTGTAAGCCATGTTCTTACTCCTCCTAACGGTTGTTTGGATTGCGCGTGCGGTCAGGCCGTCTTCTGCAACAGGTCGCGAATCTCGCCCAGCAAAGTCTCCTCGGCGGAGGGCTTCGGCGGCGCGGCGGGCTTCTCTTCTTCCTTGCGCTTCAGCGAGTTGATGCTCCTGACCAGCATGAACACGGCGAAGGCGACGATGAGGAAGCTGATCACGTTGTTGAGGAACACGCCGTAGTTGATCGTCGCTGCGCCCGCCTCCTTGGCGGCCTCCAGCGTCTCGAAGGTGCCGTCGCCCAGCACCATGAACAGGTTGGCAAAATCGACGCCGCCCAGCATCAGACCGACCGGCGGCATGATGACGTCGGCGACGAGCGACTTGACGATCGTCCCGAACGCACCGCCGATGATGATGCCCACCGCCATGTCGACGACGTTGCCCTTGACGGCAAACTGTTTGAATTCCTTGACCATTCCCATCTATTTCTCCTCCCGGACGGTGTTGGAAACTGACGGCGAGCGAGACGCCGAAGACCGAATGGCGCGGACGATCCGTGCCCGAGAAGGAGATAGACCGGGGGGTGACCGGGAAAGTCACATGGAGTTTCGACCGATTCGAGCTACTGGCGGGCGACCTCGTCCAGCAGGCGGGCGTTGGCCAGGGTGACGGTCCGATCCTCGCTGCGGATCCGGGCGTGCGTCGGGGTGATCGACTCCAACACGCCGCGCTCGCCGGCGACCTCGATCGGCTCGCCGATGCTGAGCACCCGGCGCGCGTAGAAGCCGGCGATGATATTGCGGGTCAGCTCGCGCGAACCGAGGCCGAACGACAGTCCGAAGGCGAGGGCCATCCCGGTCAGCACGATCGTCGCGACGATGCGGATGATCTCCGTGTCGACCTTCAGCTGCGTGACGGCCATCACGCCGACGACGAAGAAGATCAGGGTCGAGACGACACGCCCGAGGGCGGGGGCGAAGTCGATCCCCGACTCGGACGCGGCCTGCGTCACCATGTTTCCGGCGAACTGCCCCGCGGCGGTGCCGATCATCACCACCAGCAAGGCGGCGACCAGGTTGGGCAGGTAGGCGAACAACGACCCGAGGGCGCCGGAGATCGCTGTCAGCTCCAGCGCATCGGCGGCGGTCCGGGCGAACAGCAGCAACAGCAGGAAGTAGACCAGGCGGGGGAGAGACTGGTTCAGCTGCTGCCGGATGCCGACGCGCTGCAGCATCTTGTCCACGCCGACCCGCTCGACGATGCTGTCGAAGCGGATGCGGACGAGGATCACCCGCAGGATCTTCTCCACCAGCTTGGCCGCGATCAGCGCGACCACGATCATCACGATGCCGATCGCGACCTTCGGCAGCGCGGCCACGACGGAGTCCGCCAGGTCCCGGAACGCGTTCACGATCTTCTCGATCATTTCATCCCTCCGCCGTCGTCACGGCCGCCACCGAACAGGGCGAACACCATATCGAGGAAGGCCAGCGCCACGGCCGCCGGCATGTGCCAGGAGAACCACAGCGCGTGGTTCGAGCTCTCGCGGCGCTGGATGCGCCGACGCAATCGATCGGCGAACTCCGCCGACGGCTCCACACCGAGGTCGCGCAGCTGCGCGATCGGCTCGTCGTGGCCGCCCTCGTCCGGCGGTAGTCCGTCGTCCTGGTCGTCGGGTGCCATCGCTCAGGCTCCTGCGCTCTCTCCGGCGGCCTCGTAGCGCGTCCGGAACTCTTCCCGGGCGCGCTTGATGCGCATCTTCACCGCCGACAGCTTGATCCCCAGCAGATCCGCGATCTCCTGGTAAGACATCTCGTCCATGTCACACAGAATCAGCGGCACGCGCAGCGTGTCGTTCATCTGATCGATCACCGCGGCGATGCGCGCCTGCGCGTCCTCCGCGTCGACCTTGTCCCAGACGTCGGGTTCGACCCTCAGCGCCTCCGGCGGGTTCACCGCCTCGTCGTCGACGTCGACGAACTGCTTGCCCTCCGACTTCTTGACGTGGTTCAGGCAGTGATTGGCCTTGATCCGTCGCAGCCAGGTGCGGAACTTCGCCCGGCGCTCGAAGCGCCGCAACGCGAAGTAGACCTTGAGGAAGACGTCCTGCGCGAGATCCTCGGCGTCCCCGGCCGAGCGGGTGATGTAACGGCAGTTGGCCAGCACGCCCTGCTTGTGGCGTTCGACCAGCGTCTCGAAGGCGCGGGTGTCCCCCTCGGGTGCGGCGAGAATCTCCTCGACCAAACCCAGATCTTCGTCGTCTTGAGGGTCCACGCTCATTCCACTCACCGAACGCCGAGAGTTCAGAGGCCGAGTATAGAGCAGTCCCGCGGGGCCCGAGGCGTAGGGCACCTCGCGGGTGGGGGATACATGTTGCACGGTTCTCTAGACCGGGGCCGGCGCGAAAAGTCACAAAGCCCAGCGAGAGCCGGTCGAGATGTGACTTTCTCTCGGCCAGGCGGTCTACGGGATTCTCGGGAGAACCCACAAACGAGGAGACGAAGAATGAGTTCAATTCTCGATCAGGTCATGAAGCAGCTGGACGGCGATCAGATGAAGCAGATCGGCGGCCTGCTGGGCGTCGATACCGGCAAGGCCGAGGCCGCGACCGGCACCGCGATCTCCGCCCTGCTGGGCGGACTGTCGCGCAACGCCGCGAACCCCAACAAGGCCGAGGCGCTGTCGCAAGCGCTGGCGAAGGACCATGACGGAAGCGTTCTCGACGGACTCCAGTCCGCGGTGAGCCATCTCGGGCAGGACTCGGGCGACGGGATCCTGCGCCATGTCTTCGGTGACAAGCGCGGCCGGGTGGAGAGCGGAGTCAGCCAGGCCAGCGGCCTGGACAAGAGCGCTTCACGGAAGTTGATGGCCATGGTCGCCCCGCTGGTAATGGGCGCCCTGGGCAAGAAACAGCGCGACGAGGGAGCGGACCCGCGCGGCTTGGCGAGCATGCTGGCCGGCGAACGGCAGGAGCTCGAGCGAAGCCGGCCGGAGGCCGCCGGAATCGTCACCCGCCTGCTGGATACCGACGGAGACAACGACATGGACCTGTCGGACGTGCTGAGCCACGGCAGGAAGATGT
>JAAELQ010000241.1 GCA_024226515.1 bacterium | reverse complement strand
GCGGCGGAGCCTGCATCGGTTTCGACTGCGAAAGCGACGAGGACTTCGAATTCGACACCCTTCGCCTCAAGGAGAACAATACTCGCATTGCTTTCGAAGACTCCTCGGCGATGGGATCCTTCCCGTCCAACGATTGGGCGCCACGGTGCGCCTCGACGACGGCAATTCCCAGCTGTGGGACGTGGTGGGCGACGGCGACGGTCTGCGGATCGAAGACCCGACCGCCGGTACCACCCCCTTCCAAATCGAGACCGGCGCGCCGGCAGACGCGATGGTGGTGACAGCCGAGGGCCAAATCGGGCTGGGCACCTCGAATCCCGATGACCCGCTCCACATCAAGAGCGACGGCAAGGCCCACATGCGCTTCGAGCACGGTAACGGGGCGATATGGAGAGTCGGGGCCCACTCCTCGTCCTTCGTGATCACCCGCCCCAATTCGGGCGGCAAGGAATTCGAGATCCGCAACAGCGGCGACGTCGTCTTCCGCTTCGGCGGCCTCGAGCTCGCCCGCATCGACAAGAACGGCAACCTGACCACCGCCGGCACGGTCAACGGCACGTCGGACGTCAACCGCAAGCGGGACTTTGCCGCGGCCGACACCGCCGCGGTCCTGGCGCGGGTCGCGTCCCTGCCGATC
>JAAELQ010000240.1 GCA_024226515.1 bacterium | reverse complement strand
GTCGGCAGCAGGCTGACCGGCGACGGAGCATAGCCACCGGAGAGCACGCCACCGCGATCGCTGATCACCAGGGTGTACGCGCCCTCGAGCAGGCCCGAGAATGAGAAATCGCCGAACGCGTCGGTCACCGTCGACAGCGTCACGCCGTTCCTGGCGTCGAGCAGGTCGACCGTCACGCCGGCAATCCCCGACTCGCCGCCGTCGAGCGTGCCGCTGTGGTCCGGGTCGAACCACACCACGTCGGTGATCGAGAACAGCGACGTCCCGGCCTCGTTGATGTAGGCGAAGTCCTTGCTCAGATCGAACGCCGGCGGACCCAGCGCGAACGGCGCCGTGGTCTCCGGGTTCGGGCTGCCCGTCGCCAGCGTCAAGCCGGTAGGCACCGTCGTCGTATCCACCGAGATCACGTAGTCGCCGGCGGCCGCGCTGAACAGGTAGAAACCGTCCGAACGCGTCTGCGTCGTCGCCACCACCCGATCGTCCAGCGGACCCACGCCGTTGAGGTCGGTCAACGTCAGCGTCACACCGCCGATGCCCGGCTCGCCAGGGTCCTGAATGCCATCGTCGCTGGCGTCGATCCACACGAAGTCGCCGACCAGAGTGGTCACGTTAGTGTAGGGAAAATCGAATCCCAGGTCGACGCCGCCGGCACCGACCAACCGAGCACCGTTCGGATTGCTGAATCCCGCCGACAGCACCAGGTCCGCGGGCACCGTCGAGTCCACCGCGTCCACGTACCAGTCGCTCGTCGGCAGATCGCGGAACAGGTAGTTGCCGTTGCCGTCGGTATAGGCGAAGTCCCAGAGAAAGTCGTCCGCGGTGCCGATCATCGTATCGCCGCCGGCGCTGAACAGCTGCACCAGCACGTTGCCCAGACCCGGCTCACCGGCATCCTCGACGCCGTCGCCGTCGACGTCCAGCCACGCGCGGTCGCCCACCGTCCCCGCCGCCGGAGCCGGACCCAGGTAGCCGAAGTTGGTCCCCACCGCCGCGCCGCCGGCAGCCAGCGTCACATTCAGGAAGTTGCAATTGGTCCCGGTGAAGCAACCCGCAGGCACCGACGTCGCGCCCAGCCCCAGCGGCAGCAGCGTCACCCGCAGCGCGTAACCGCCCGCCGGCAGGTCGGGAAACGACACCTCACCCGGAACCCCGTCGTTGCCGCTGACGTCGGTGGCCAGCACCTGTCCGTAGCAGAACGGCCACACGCACGACGAGTCCAGCAGCACCACCGGCACGCCGTCCAGCGGCGTGTCACCCGGCGTGAACGTCCCGCTAGAGTCGTTGTCCAGGTACACCAGGTCGGTGATCGAGCCCAGCGAACCGCCCGAGTTGTTGTAGCCGAAGTCCGCGGTCAAGAACGCGCCGCCGGCGAGCACCGAGACCGTCGAATCGCTGGCGCTCGGAAAGTCCGCGCTGGCGGTCAGGGTGAAGCCCGCCGAGGCCAGCAATCCCGCCGTGTCGGTCACCGCCACCGTGTAGGCGCCCGGCGCCACGCCGGCGAAGAGATAGGAACCGTCGACCCCCGTCGTCGCCGTCGCCAGCACCGAACCCGACCCGTCGATCAGGTCCAGCGTCACGCCGCCGATCCCCGACTCCCCCGGATCCTGGACGCCGTCACTGTTCGCGTCCACCCACACGTAGTCGCCGACCATCGCCGTCGCGTTGCCGTACCCGAAGTCCAGATCCACGAAGTCCTCGCTGGCGGTGATCGTCCGCGTGGCGCTCGCATCCGTGCCGCCGAACAGCGACAGCGCCG